>JBPOJG010000184.1:0-15632 GCA_052033835.1 Spirochaetota bacterium | reverse complement strand
CATCATGAAAGCCCGTTTCAAAACTTTCAAGTGCAGTGAACTTGCCTGTCTCAAATGCATTTTTACCGTCGATTTTCTTATAGTGCATATCCGACTGCCCAGCCTCACCTACCCATGGTTTTCCTTTCAGGAATACACATTCGCCTGGTCGAAAATGTCTCCAGAATTTATTCGGTCCTGTCGGTGCAAGATCCAAGTAACCTCGAAGAACAATAAAGAATGCATGACAATCGTCCACCTCCGAACATGCCTTTCTGCACTGCTCTTCAGTTCCGAACATTGTACCAAGAAATCCTGACCAGTCTGCACCTCCATACTGAGCTACATTTTTCTGAACTTCCCAAGAAACAGTTTTCCCTGAAGTTATAACTACATTATCTTCCAATGTCGGCGGAGTCGGAATATCGGTATTTGGAGAATCGGGAGCGTCCGGAGGTACAGGAATATCACTATTATCTGATTTTTTAGCTTTTCTGAAACTTGCCACAAAATTCAGGAATGTAGGAGCTCTTACACCCCCCACCATCTGAGTCAATTCTTTGCCGCTAGAGTCCAAAACAAAAGATGTAGGAAATCCGCGAATGTTAAATTTTTCAAGATCACTGCTTGTATCAAGCACCTGCAAGGAAACAAAATCACTGTTCAATACCTTCTGAACATCCGATTTTTCGAAAGTTTCTCTTTCCATCATTTTGCAAGCGCCGCACCATGTAGGAGCTGTTACAATTACATAAATATTCTGACCGGATGACTTGGCTGCTTTCAAAGCATTTTCATAGTTCCCAGCCCATTTAATCGCATCGGCAGAACGGCTTCTGACTCCGGCAAATCTGTGTTCTTTATCCTTAGAAATCTTCACACTTACGGATTTCGAAATTCCGTCGGGAGACAGGCATTTTCCATCGGAAAGTGCACAAAGCTGATAATTAAAAACTAAATCTGAATTTAAAACGGTTCCGGATTTCGCTCCTTTCAGTTCAGACAGACGGACTCCAAAACTCACATTTCCTTTTGCAAGCAGATTATTTCCCTTTTTAGTACCGGAAGGTCTGTTTTCTATATCAAACTGTATTCCAGACCCAGAAGTCTGAGCAAAATTAGCAATCATATTCAGACTCTTTCCTGAATGACCTATCACAAGCCCATATCCATTCGGTACATTAACTTTCACATCTACGACCTTGGACTCGCCTGCCGAAATAGAAATATTCTGCTCCAAACTCAAGACAGCTTTAGGATTTTCCTTATCCCCCGCCCAGAGTATTCCCAGACTGAAAAATACAGTCATAACCATTTTAATAATCTTCATAAAATTCTCCCGTCGCAGCATCATCTTACTGCTTCAAAATTCAACTTATTTACTGATCCAAAATAAAAATTCAGCAGCACTAATTCCTAATCCAAAGGTCTATTGTTAGACATTTGCTTTAATTCTCAAGGAAATATTTTTCTGCGAAATGCTTTTTTATTTCTAAGAAATTATACTATCAAAAGTCAAAAAGCAGAATATCGAATATGCAGAGGCAAGGACAATTTACTTTAGATTGTCTTTTAATGTAATACCGATTTCCCGGTAAAGCTCATCGACCCAGGAAGGATATTCCGTCGAAATGTCTTTTCTCAAGGCTCTGTTTGGCGATATGACAACAGTAACATTTTCAATACCGACTCTGCCTACGAGCACAAACAGATCCTCAATTGCCTCATCGCCCATTGCAAGACATCCTACAGAAACCTCCTTTCCGTGAATGAATATATCGTCTCCAGGCGACGTTCTCCCTTCCATTTCAGCCTTCTGCCTATCATAAGAATTTGGATAATCCAATTTAAATGAAAGATAAAATTGACTCTCGGGGTTCAGATACAGAACTTTATAAATGCCCTCCGGAACCTGCAAGTCACCTTCTATAAGCTTCGGTCCCGGCTTTCCGCTTGCTTTTTTAATTTCATATTCATAAATTAATTTATAATTTCCGTCATCTTTTGCCCAAAGTTCCAGAACTTTTTCTTCCTTATACGCAGAAAGAATAATTTTCTTAGGTGGAAAAGAAAGATTTGCATCAGAAAAAATTTTCCCGTATTTTGATCTGACCTTGGGTTCAAGTTTAACTAATACATCCTCTACAGTTTTTTTGGTAAAAACTGATCTAATAATTTTTTTTATAGAATCAATATTTACAATAAATATTAATATCAATAATATTATTGAAACAAATATTATCTCTTTTTTCATTCTAATTTTTCCTCTTCATTCCGTCCTTTTGTCTGCTTAGGGAGGAATCCTCGAATACAGTATCCTGCCTCCCGCTCCACTCCAAACTTACCGATGAGTTCCCACGATACATTCTTGAAAAAGGGTTCATTCATAACAATCCCAGCTTTTTTCAGAGCAGAACCAAAACCACTCATATCAAAAAGCAAAAGAAGCACAAAAAGAAGACAGCGGCTCCTGCCGGATGCAATGGAAAATGAACCCAATTCAGCCCAATCTTCATCAAATGGACGCAGATTAATCTTCCGTAAATCCTGATTTTTCCTCTGATACAGAGTCTTAAGTCCTTCAGGATCTCGAGCAAAGCACCTCATTGCAATTCGAAATCTTTTAAGGAGGTGCGACAAATATTCAGATTTCCCTTTGAACACTTTAGACTGTATTTCAAAATGTTTCATAAATGATGCAGGAACCAGGAGAGTGGATACTCCTCTTTTCTTAAAAACAAATCGTTTTTCCATCTCTTCACTGAACACTTCCATATTAATTTCTTCAGCAGTCATATCAATGTCTCCTGAATTACCTGTCAAAAAAATGTCCGTCTCATTCAAAAAAATTCAAGATTTTCATTATATATGCAATTTTTGCCGGAGAGTGCAAATGTCCTCGAAAGCATATTTAGGAGATCCTACATCGGGGCGACAAGCATTTCCTTCTGAGAGCGTCTGGGGGTAAAATAAGAGTAGCTGCTTTTACCAAGACGGGCAATCATTTGAATTTTTTCAGAAGATATTACAGAAAGAGCAGAATCCAGAGCCTTCCGATAAACATCCATTTCCGGAAATTCCTGAAGAGGCTGACTCATCGGATGCATTTTATACCCAAGCAGAGTGACTGCAAGCTGAAATCTTGCGTAATCCATTCCTGTATATATCCAGTCTTTTTTTGTATTGCCTGAAGTTTTCCAGTATACAATCCCTTTAGCTGACTCAATATTATTTTTGTATCTTTCGAGGAACATCTCAAGTCCGCTTCTGTTATGAAATTTTTCCGGTTCCGGTCCCATAAAAAAAGTTTCAGCCATCCATCTGGTAAAACCGGTCACCCCCTGTCCCGGCAGTGAAAGACCGTCTCTTTTTGTCTGTATCTCTTTTTCATTAAAACGGAACCAGGTTCTGGTTTCATCATTTGTCCTGTATGTAAACGATTCCAGTTTCATCGACTCATAAAAAATATTCATCAGCGTAGAAATATTTTCCTTCCCTAATATAAAATGCAGACTGGAGTGAATCGAATTTCCCAATTTCCTCATATCATCAGTCTGATTTTCAGTAATATAATCCCCGGTATATTCGGATCTGTCCGTAGCTCTTTTTCTGACTGCCTCATACAGCGGATGTCCCGATTTTGAAACAGACCGAAGTTTGATACTTGCTGTCGGTTTTTTTCCAATTTCAGAAAAAGAATAATCACCCTCGGGCAGAATTTTTATCTCTGCACCATAACCGATCTGCGCTGCCCCAATTTTCAGAAGCTCCAGAAAACATCCATGGCTGATATGAATCTGTCTGGCAGGAGGATCAGTCACGGGCAGAATTCTTTTTTCATCCACATAAAGAATCATTTCTGTATCGGAAAGAATTCGGAACTTCCAAGGCTGCACATTATGAGAATTAGGTGCAGTAATTCCCGCGTTGATCACTCTGTGTATCGGTTTATCAAACCCTTCAGCATCTGCATTTTCAAGAGGATCAAAACCGGATTTTCCATAAAGCCTTCCCGGAACAGTACTGCAGTTCTGAAGAAATGCAGGCACTGTCAGCATAATCCCTGAGCCGATCAAAAAATTTTTTCTGTTTATGCGATTCATATTTCTTACCTTTCTGATCAGCACGACTTTGTCAAGTCACACATCTCTTTCACCGTTTCTAAAAATGTTTAATTACCTTTAAGGATGGAAATGAGAAAAGTTTCACATACATTAAAGCCGCATTAATGAAGATACTGACCGCAAAGCGGCATATACGTCAGAAAAAATCTTGGTACACAGCATTTGGCAAGTAAATCAGAAAACGGATTCATGCCTGCAGAGAAATAAAAACCTCTATTCCAGAAGCATTGGAATAAAATAAACAGGATGTTTTCCTGAAAGCCCTTTCAGTTCCCGATTTGACCGTTTGACTCTGTGAATGCCATATTTTTTCATTACAGCCAGTACATTCGGATTTCGAAACACATTTTCAGAAACACAGAACAGATTGTCTTCCGACATAGACTGAATTCTCGCAGCCGTATTGACTGTCGTTCCAAAATAGTCAGTTCTGTCATTCAGGGTTACGAGTATTGCCGGCCCGGAATGAATTCCTATTTTCAGATAAATCTGTTCTCTCAAAGACTTAGGTTCATTGTACTTTTGAAACTGCCTTACTGCAGCAAATACTGAATTCACCGCCTTCTCAGGCGTCATAAAAGAAGCCATCACTGCATCCCCGATCGTCTTGATTACAGTACCGCCTTCCTCTTCAATACAGTGAGCCAGTATGTCAAAATGATCCCGAACAATATTATATGCTTTTATATCACCGAGTTCTTCATACATTTTTGTAGAACCTGTGATATCAGTGAAAAGAATGGTCACAGAAGAAATCGTCAGGCCTTCTCTGTCAGAAAGGATTTCATCACCGAACAGTTCCTGGAACTCAGGGATGTGAATCAGCTCGAGACCGGTCAGACGGGAAGACAGTTTTTCAAATGGAATCATCTCAGAAAGATTCTCATCAATCACAAATACACCGCTCGCAGGAACCTTCTGATTAATGATCTCAATCCTGATTCTGCCCGGCCTAAGTGAAAATGAAGTTTCTTCATACGCATTTTCTTTCTGATGAATGATCATCTCCTGCGGTTCCTGACTTTCCTCACCGGATACAGTCAGCACGCCTTTTGCATTTGTGATCGGGCAGAAGTATCTGTAAATTCCGGAACTCAGAGTCGCGTCAGTTTCACCGGATTGACCGAATTCAGCACCGGTTTCTGCATAAACTTTTATACTTTCAGGAGGCGGACAGAATGGAGGGATATCTATCTCCTCAATTTCAGGATGCATGGAAAAACTGACCTCTACTCTTTCGGCAAAATCCGGCTGAAATTCCTTATCGCACATTATGCATCTGGATTTACTTTTCATAGAATGCAGACTTCCATAATGATGAGTAATCATATCGCAGAGAGGACAGTGAACATCCCAATGAAGCCGAAACACGGCTTCTTTTACACCATAGAGAAGCATTCCTGTCACAGTCTGGACAGAAACACCAAGTATCGGTACAAGCCTGTATGGATTGATTCTGTACTTTTCCAGAATATCAGCCTGAAAAATCCATTCTTCCAATTTCAGTACAGAACTCTGCAAATCGGGTCTGATCTGAATTACTTTCTCCAGACGTTCTGACAAAAGAGATTCGTTCATTTTTCATTTATGACCTGCAAAATCTGTAAAGTCAATTTCTTTTTAAGAATTATGCATATTGCAGTGCGGGTTTTCCCTCATCACTTGCTGCTGATTTTAAACTGAAAAAGAAACAGCATAAAAGATTGAATCCTAATTTCAAAATGAAGTAATTTTCCTCCTGAAACCTTTAGAAAAAAATTCTTGCCGCGGAAAAAATTCTATTGTCAAATGTAGATATTTTTGTTACATTGCTATCCCAGAAGCAGGTGTTTTAACAAACACCGTTCGTAAGGGAAAACGGAGAATTGGAAATGAGATTTTTACAGATACTCACAGCCTGCACTATGCTCACAGCAGTATCTTTCTGTTCAGGAAAAAACGGAAATAAGGATTTCTGGAAAGACAACATCTTTGTAGATGGCCTGAATGCTGTCAGCGGACTCAGCTTCTTCAACCTGCTGGACGGTTATCCTGTAATGAAAGCAGGCTTCAAATCTCTCTCTCCCGTTGACTTCAATGCCAGACTGAATGCAGCCCTCCAGAATATTCACAGAAATGATGTGACTGGAGCTCTCCGTGCTGTACAAGGGACACTGCTCGAAGGCAGAATCAATGTTCAGAATACCCTCCTCAATGTATCTGAAATCCTGACCCGTATCAAAACAGCTGATGCAAATTCGTATGACAAACTGAATGATTATATAGAAAAACTGAGAAGTTATTCAAAGCCTATTCTTCGAGGATTGGTGCCGATTTCAGCAGAGTTTCTGCTCAGTGAATATGCATCTAAGAATTCAGAAACACTCAAGACAAGAATCAGCAGTTTTGCTTCTGAACTTCAGTCGCAAAATGTAAAAGACCTTTTTACAAAAGGGGAAGACATTACATATAAAGCATTGGTGACCAATTCCACAGTCAGGTCAGCAATTGAATCCGTATTAAATGCGTTTATGGATGCAAGCATAATCAAAGACTCTGCCTTCCGTACAAGCGTGGTGGGCATTCTTTACGGTGTCGGGGATATGATGAATGCAAAAGCCGGTTTCAGTGATACAAAATCCCCAGAGACTGTGTTTAAAGAACTGATCATCAATCTCGAAAAATACTACACCGTAGGAGGGAGTTCCTACACGACAGAATACAGCAATGCGACTTTCTCGAGTGAATTCGCACAGGCATTGACAGAACTGTATACAGAAATCAAAAAACTGATCATCACACCTACCTCGGTCACAAAGGATTCCACAAATCCTACAAACACAGCAGAACCATTGATCCTCGCGAACGAACTCGCCAAAAACCTCGCTCTTTTTGATTTTCCTGCGACTATCTCAGGAGTAGACCAAAGTCTGAAGGATCTGATCCGACTGGATTTCAAGGGCAGAGACAGATCCTATTCCAATAACGGAAGCATCCAAATTTCTGCACTTGAAACACTTGTATTCGTGCTGGCACTGGTGGATTCTTTTGGATATATTTGGGAAAATGCATCCAACTGCACTGGAACGGCTGGATGCACAAATCAGATCACAGGTTCTACAGGCGGGGTGATGAGAGTGGGAGATACGCTCTGGGCACTCCAATCCACAATCAGAAGTTCCGATTCGCTGAACTTTAAAAATATTCTGAATTTGAATGCAGCAAGTCGGGCTGTATACAAAGGCGGGACAGAGCTTTCCACGGTAGCTGGAAAAGCAGTCGATATCAACGCAGAGGTACTGCGCCTTCTCGAGGCTGGTTCGCTCGGGGCAGTCAAATCAATCACTGCAGGCGGAACTGACCCAGTCTATTCCAAAACAATCCCCTGGGTAATGAACTGGATCAAACGTGCCACTTATGAAGGTTATGGTCCATACTACAACAAAAACAAGAAAAACAGTGCAGGACAGTTTATTTCACCGGATGGAACTGTTTACAACACAAATGCAAGCGACACAACTGCAAGATATGTCGCAAGCTGGAAGACTGCTGATTATAAAATCTGTGTAGATAAATCAGGCGGAAACAAAAGATGGGTGGGACTCGGAGGATACGAAAGCAATGGAACCACAATTCCTCATCCTGCAGGTGCCTGCAATGCAGGAACAAATGTCCCGCCTTCCTCTTCTGTAGCGGACTGGTCATATACTATCTATGAAATGACAAAAACAGATGCAGAGCGTGCTGTAGAAACGGACGAAGAAGCATTCTATAAAAATTTCCAATGGCTTCTTTATGAAAAACGTTTTGTAGTGATTATCCCTGCAAAAGCAAAACTTGATGCATCCTTAACCTTCGAAGAAGGTCTCTTCATTGTAGCAGTCGGAAACGGACTGAAAGGAATGATGGGGCTGAAACCCAACTGCGGACAGTTCAACACTCTTTCCGATTGCGGCGCATACAATGGAGTCTGGAATTCGGATGTTTCTGCCACCAAATCAATGAAACTGAAACAGTACGATTCACTGGCAACCAGTCCGACTCCTTCGAATTTCTCCTCTACTCCAGGAGACTCCGTTCTTCTACTGGAAGGATGGGGTTACGGGGCAGCAGGGACAAATCCTTCACTCAGCCTTGCCTTTGTACTTCCTAACACGGCATATAATCTGCTGATTCCCACTCCCAGTCTTGTGTTCGGAATGATCCCGCCTGCCATCTCTCAGAACTTCGATGCACTTGAAAGACTCGGGTTCCTTACTGATCAGGTGGTCACTCCCTCACAGGTTCCAAATTACTGGGATAAAAGAAATAAACTGGCGCCTGTCATTGCAGCTCTCGCAAAAACATTTGATGATCAGGTGGATGTGGCAAACAGTAAAAACCCATTCACATTACTTACCGGTCTGACAAAAATTCTGGCAAGGCCCAATGTGCTGACTGAACAGGATCCGGATTCATTCAATACCTCGATGGTTTTTCCGGCTTGTACTGGAGGATGTCCTCCTACAATTCCAAGCATCCGTATCGTAGGCTCTTCCTCCACAACTGGAATCAGAAATCCGTCCGCTCTATCCAGTGAATATTATCCGAAGTCCAGCCTGAGACCGATGATCAGCGTGCTCTCTGAAAACCAGAGAAAATTTCAGGACGGTATGCTCAATCTAGTCTCTAAAACTGATCTTCTTACAAATACGATCAGGACACTGGCATTTCTCGGAAACAGTTCAAGAACGGCCGCCAGGGAAAAAATATTCAACGGTCTATATAAAATAATGGATAATATCCGCATTGATGCGGACCAGACATCCACTACACTGCAGTACAATCTTCAGACATACATCAAAGAAGTTCGGGACAGAATTGCAGTTTACCCTGATTCTAGAAATACAGCAGATTTGACTGGGTCTTCCTGGGATGGAGTCAGTGATTCAGTGGCATTCATCAGAGACTATCTGGCGAAAGCATCACCTTACACACTCGTAGGAAGCATTGATTTCTCTCTTGGAATGCTTGCCGACATTCCTCCGACTTCAGAACAGGTCACATCTTTGCTGAACGTGGTATCAGTTATGTTTACAGACACTGTCGGCAGCAGAAAATACAGGGTATTGAGTATGATGACTAGTGACCTTCCTGTTATTCTGCAGCAGGTCGCACCTTACGGCAGAAATGTATTTGCACTGGCTGGATCTTTAGGAAAACCCGGAAGTTACATCAGTTATCTGGAACAGAAAATGACAATCGGCAGTTACAGAATCCGAGATCTGCTGGATGATCTGAACAGATTCTGCACAGCGGATATGGTTCAGACAAAAAAGGAGAATGCAGATGCACTCTTCTATTCCAGCGGAAAACTTCTGAAACTTTTTGCAGACGTTTATCAATTTGGAAGGAAACTCGATGCATATGGATTTCCGTTTGCTGACAATCTGAATGTCGATGACAATGCATCTGATTCTCTTTATTGGAACAGGCTGAATATGCTTTTAAGCACTAAAAATTAAGATTGAACGTTATGAATTGGAAAGTTTTTTCGTCAAATAATGCAGTTGAAAATTATGAACAGGTTGTACAAGGAGAAGTGAAATGAAAAATTTAGCACAAGTCAGTTCAATGGGAAAGCTTTTTTCTTTATCCCTCTTATTATTCCTCAACAATTGTGAATCTCAGACAAGCAAGGGGATTTCACAGCTTGTTCCTCTTATTCTGCAGGGAAGCGGTTCCGGCGCCTATTCAGAGCCAGGGAAAAGCAATCAGAACGGTACATCATCAGAATCTGTATCACTGATGACCGCAGCAAACAGCAGCAGCACCTGCAATGATTCTGCAGTGGAACCTCCGAGTTCATTCGGTTCTCAGGGACCGGAAGCATTCTTAAGTGCATGCAGCACTGATAATATGAACAGATACAGAAATCTGGAGATTAAGTTTTCTGATCCGATGGGTCAGGCATCTGTTCAAGGTAATTTTTCAGTCATATGCAACGGCTCCACTCTTCCTGGACCCGGTGCAGGAGGTACATTTATATGGAAAAGTCCTCAAAGGCTGATTTTTGATCCTTATAGAGAATTGAGTTCAAATGCCAGCTGCACAATTACAATTTCGAACGGTGCACAGACAACCGAGGGGAAAAGTCTCATCAGTTATACTAAATCATTCAAAGCCGCCCACGATTATCTGATCACCTCTAATATTCAGCAGGGTGCGGTAAATATTGTGATGGGAGGACAGAATGATGTAACATTCAATAAATCTGCAAATATCATACTGAATTCTTCATTTACGAACCCTACAGGTGCATTTGACGAAATTAAAAAGATTGTATTCAATAAAATGGGCAACACTGATGCTCAGGGCAATCCTCTCGCAGGTGCAAAAACAATCTGTGAAGACACCTGTTCCTCACTCGGAACTCCCATCAATCTGAACACTGATTCTTTTATGACTGGGGGAATGGCGCTCACTGACGGCGGGAACACCTACTACTTCGAAATCACTACAAAGCAGCTCTCGAAAATTCAGAGATTTGTCAGTTTCAATTACGGCAATCTGAATACAAATCCTACAGGACTTATCAACAATGTGGCTTCCGGAGTTCTCGATCAGACTCAAATGATGAAACTTCTCGAAAGACTCATTGAAGTGTTTGCTGAACAGAAATTCAGAGTCACAAACAAAACATTCAATCAGTTTGCCCAGACACCGGTTTCTTCTTCAAGAAATACGACCAAGTGTATTGATTATCAGAATGGCGGGTTCAACTACATCTCCACTTACGGAGACAATCCAAGCGGAGGATACTGCGGACCAGACGGAAACACAGGTAAATTCGTAGGAACCTATAATGGGATATTGACTTTATGGTCAGACTCACATTTTGATATGGACGTATATGTAACAAACGTATCCATTCCAGGAACTGCTGGCGGAGTTCCCACAGTAGATGCTTTAATGCAGGTCAATAATACCAATGAACTCGGAGTGACATTAGGAGCAAGGAAGGCTACAGTCAGTTTAGCAATCATTGCAAGAAACCGGACAAGCATCGCTTTATTGATTCCGGGCGGAAGCAGATTTTATTTCACGACAACAATTGAATTGAACGGAAGTCCCGCATCTACTACTCTAAGAAATGCGATTGCCAGAGCTGGTTTAAGCGTAAACGGATCTGGCCAGCTGGCACTGAATCTCTTCAGTCTCCAAAGTCCAGCGAATGCAAATGATCCAAACTTTCAGATTTCTCAATGGGTCGACAATTTAGCTGTTGGTCCAATGAATTTAGCAGCATCCACAAGCTGGGCAGCTGATCTGCTCGCTCCAATTACAGAAATGATTGCAAATGGACTTGTACCTCAGGTAAAGGCAGCGATTACTCAGTCTATGCTGACGGACATCCTACAAAAAGTTGCCCCTGAAGTATTAAATGCAATCGTAGGAACTCTTTCCAATCCGGGAATTGACATATCACTCCCTAGTTATTTGCCTGCACCATTGAATTCTTTTGGACTGAATGCAAAAGTTCAGCTTTCGAGTGATGCAGTAATGAGAGTGAGCGGAGCAAATAAAGGGATAGTCGCTTCAGTACATGCGGCACTGAATGCAAAAACTCCTCTCGCAGCAGGATCTCAGAGACAGCACGCAAACGGAACTCTCTGCTCCAACGGATGTTTTGTGTATAACAAAGACCCTGGTACATCTTTAATTGATGTAAACAATCACGCACCGTTCAATCAAAGTGCGACTGTTCCAGGTTTTCAATTGGCACTTCACTCTGATTCCATCACTCAAGCTGCATACCATATGTGGAAAAACAGAGCAATTGATCTGAATGTGGACAGTGCTTTCATTGCATCTATCAACAGTTATGCAGGTTCTGATCCTCTTCTGAAACTGACTGATTCTCTTCTCAAAGCATCAGCAATTATGTCCATCATTGCTCCAGGACAGAATACGCTTTCAGGAATTGACGGTTCTAACAATCTGATGCCTGCTATCTGTGCTGATGATCAGGTCAGATTCAAGATTGATCCTCTGATGCCTCCAGTTGTAAAAATGATCAACAATGCAGGATATGATCCTAATTCAAACGCACAGGCAAATGTGAATGCAACGTTCAGCGACCTTCAAGTTACGCTTCAGGGAAAAAGAACTGACAACAGTGCTGCCTGTATGGCTACTAGAGGAGCTGCGGACAACAGTTTCTTTACAATGGCTACTTTGAAAGTCAGTATGAATGCGAATGCAAATTTCAGATTTGTGGAATTTGACAATCCGACTACCGGACCTCATGATCGTCTGAATTCGCTCAGTCTTAGAATTTTCACTGATTCTCTGAAATACAGTATCGATGTTGTGGAAGGATCCACTGCAAATCCATATGCACTAGATCCGATTGGAATCAAGTCAGTTTTTGACCCATTAGTCAAATCACTGGTTGTTCCTTTAGTCAACAGCATTCTGAACAGAGTTCCTCTTCCTCCTCAGGTAAATTTTGCAGCACTGAATTATCCTGCAGCAAGCACTGTATGTAAAATCAATGTTCAGACAGACAATTATCTTATGCTGAACAGTCTGCCTGTGCCTTCAGTTGATGCATCCGCCAACCCATATGTTCTGGCTCAGGCAACTCTGATGGGACTTTCTTTAGGTGATCCAAAGTATCTGCTGGAATCAAGCTGCAGATAGTGAACACAAAGCGTGGATCAGAAATGATTCACGCATACCCTTGGCATTTTCTAATTGTATATATAATAGAATTATTGAAAAATTAGTTTTCAACAACTCTATTAATGCTTTTTCTGACACAATAGAAA
The DNA here is from genome assembly GCA_052033835.1 of Spirochaetota bacterium. Taxonomy (GTDB): domain Bacteria; phylum Spirochaetota; class Leptospiria; order Leptospirales; family Leptospiraceae; genus DAORDI01. The sequence goes on along the minus strand of JBPOJG010000184.1, from coordinate 2,737 downwards.
ACTGCCTGCAACTCGCTGCCGCAAACAGCGAAGCAAAATCAGTGCTCCGCAAACCCCGCGTCACTTCGACAACAGCCAAGTCGAAAGCTTTAGAGTGAAACTCATTTTTCTTAGCTTTTACAAAGCCCTTTTTCTGATTTAGTAACTTACCTTACGCAAATAGGATATGAGATCTGTAATTTTATAATTTTATAAATGCATTAGGGAAGTCTAGCAGCTTTGACGCTTGCGATGAGTTAGCAAAAACAGCGGCTTCCAAGCTTGCGAGCCCTCAAGCCGCGACAGACTCACTGCGCTTAACTCATCTACACACGAAGTGCGTAAGGTGAGTTAGAAATCTGTTTTCATCTATAAGAAGGAGCATTCAGTTGAGAAAGTTTTTTCTCAGTTTTTTTCTCCAATGCCCAAATGATAAGTCTGTCCCTGCTTGCAGTAGCAGCATATTTTCCATTTTTAGACAATGAAACGGCTGTTACATAATCCTTGTGACCTCCAAGAACCTGTATCAGGCGGCCTTTCCAATCCTTAATAAACGCAGATTTTTCGTTTCCAATCAGGATGAAACTTCCGTCATTTGAAAAAGATACAATGTTCTTAAATTCATGGTCAAGCTTAATATCAGACTTTGGATAATCAGACTCCTGAAAATCAAGCTTGAGTATCCTTTTAGGCTTGGAAGAAACTTTCCAGACTTCAGCACTGAAATTATTCCCGGCAAAAACAAGATTCTTTTCGGGGTTATAATGAACACTCCAGATATCTGCATCAGTCTTCAGATGAAAATTTGTTTTCAGATCTGCACTCACAGATCTGACTGTCTTTGAGTCATAATTCAACATTGAACTGTCAGACTGTTTTTTCAGATAAAGCAGCTTTGTAGATTCTACCTTTGAACTGTCAGAATCAAATAAATGAAGATCTTTCTTTCCGGATGCAAAATTGTGACACACCAGTGCATAGCCGGAACTGCCTAAGAAAATCAGATCTTCCGCAAAAAAACTCTCTTTTTTGCAGCTGAAGCTTTTTTCCTTTTTCCCGTTCCAGTCATAGATCCCTGCTGTATTTTCCCAGGACGATCCGGCAAGTACCCTGTTCAGATCAGGGGAAAATGCAACTCCTGTAAATCCGCCATCCACAATTTTTCTGGGATACAGGGTATTTACTTCTTCAAGAGTGCTGAGTGAAATCTTTTTAATATAAAAGTTTGTCACAACAGCCAGATGACTGCTGTCTTCACTGAAGAGGAGCTGGTACACTTTTCTCTTTTCAGGAAGAAAAATCTGTCTCTTTTCCTTGAAAGAAGTCTTTCCTGTATCAGAAATTTCCGTCTTCAGCATCAGAAATGCAAGATCTTCGTCAATACTGAATGCCGTTTTTTCGGGCGGCTTTTCTTTAATCGGTTCATTTTTTACAGGAGGTTTCTTCTGATTCGGAACAAACGCAGGTTCTTTCTGCTCTGAAATGCAGGCAGAGAATAAAATAATCAAAAATATATTCAAAAATTTCATAATAAACTATAATACAATTCTTGCAATTCCGTCCGGAAGATCAGCTACGTTAAAATTAATCAGAAGTCCAAGACGAAGTCCGGCAGATTTCATATAGGACTTGAACTTACTTTTAATAGGCTTATTAAGCTGTTCCACATATTTGATTTCGACCATAATCTGTTTTTCAATAATGATCTCCGTTCTGATTCCCTTTACGTTCAGTTCTTTGTATCTGGTATTAGTTTCTTTCTTTCTGACTTCGTAACCGATACCGACCTTATTCAGCTCAAAGCAGAAAAGTTTTCTGTAAACGGACTCCGGAGTGTTTGCAGGCATAAATCTGTGAACTTCTTCTGCAACACTCATCACTTTTCTGTAGAGTTTATTTTCTTCCTCGGAAGGCTGATTTTCATTTGCAAAGTTGATGTTTTTCATTCTGGGCATATTTTCAGAAAGATACTGAACCGCCCTGCCTACTGCTTCCTTCTTCTTGTTCTTGAAGTCAAAAAATACAATGTAAATCCTGGCCTGAGCAATTTCATGTCCGTCTTCGCGCCCAAGCATTCTGAAAAACATATCACACCCGTAATCACTGAAATTTCCAATTGAAACCTGTGTTTTAAGGACATCCCCGTAGTGAACTTCTGACTGAAAGATCATACTGAAATTGGAAAAAACCAGCCCGCTTCCAAATATATCAAGCGGAGTAAAACCGCAATGATCCCAGAAGCGGAAATAACATTCCATAACAAGTTCAAACATCGTATGAGATCCTACATGAAGGTCTCCCCAAATGTCCATTTTTCTGACTGTAATTTCTGTTTCGAAGAGGTATTCTTCCGGTATCTGTATATCTATCTTAGGCATGACGATTTCGTATTGAGATCAATAAGGATAGTTTTTGTCAAATACAGATTCAGTCAATTCGATTTAGCCTTTGCAGGTTTTAATTTCCAAAGCACAGTCAAAGAATTTTCCCGTTTTTTATGCAGAATATTATTTCCGACTTTCCGTTTAAAATCACCATAATATCTTCTGACTCCGAAATTTCGTCAAAGACCCTATTTATATGTAAATTCATCCTTGACGGACTGATTTCTTCTTTCGTATCCTTTCCGGAATTTTTTAAAACTCGAACCGATTGCACATCCATTTCAAACATAAGCTGTCCATGATTCGTACTTTTCCATTTTCGGATCAGTTTCCCGGAAATCACAGAAGGATCTTTCATCGCCGAGAAATATGGG
>JBPOJG010000329.1:0-6221 GCA_052033835.1 Spirochaetota bacterium | reverse complement strand
ACACACATACAGCATTCTATTACCATATATATGTAGGTATATTTATGATATACACTACATTTGTGATGGTGCAGGCAATGCGGAAAAATCGGGAGGGATCAAGGATTTTCACTTTCGGACTTTTTGTTCTGTTTGCAGGAACGGTCAATGATATTCTGCATTCGATGACTGTCATTCATACAAAATATATGGCACCTCAGAGCCTTTTTGCATTCATATTCATCCAGTCGGTTATGCTTTCCAGGAGATTTTCTAAAGGGTTTAATCTGGCGGAGAATCTGAGTCTGGAGCTGACTGAACTGAACGTCGGTCTGGAAAAAAAAGTTACTGAACGGACAAAAGAACTGAGCCTTCAGAAAGAACGCGCAGAGCAGGCAAATCTCATTAAGGACAAATTCGTTTCCATTGTATCTCATGATCTGAGATCACCTCTGATCGGAGTCTCCAATATTCTGGATATTCTGGACAGAAAGGACATTCTGGATTCAGATGAAGAAAGAAATCGTTTCCTGAAAATGGGAAGAGACAGCATTCAGTTTTCTCTCAAGATGATACGTGAGCTTTTGAGTCTCAGTCGGATGGAGACAGGTTCAGTCAAGGTCAACAGACAGAAAATCCTGTTTCCGGATCTTGCAGTGAGTCTGAAAAATGAAATTCTTCTTCAGTTATCATTAAAAAATATTACATTTGAATCAGAGATTCCTCAGGACTTTCCTGTTTTTGCTGATATTGATCTGTTGACTCAGGTTCTTCGCAATCTTCTCGGAAACGCTCTGAAGTTTACAGCACAGGGCGGAAAAATCATTATCAGATCTGTAAAGGAAAAGAATTGGAACCTGATAGAAATTGAGGACAACGGTGTAGGTATGAGTGCTGAACAGCTCAGCATGATTTTTGAACCGGGAGCAAAGAAGGTGACTGCGGGAACCTTAGGAGAGTCAGGAAGCGGAATGGGACTTTTTATCTGCAGATATATTGTAGAAGCTCATCAGGGCAGACTAGAGTTCAGGAGTACTGTAGGAAAAGGAACCTGCTGTTCAGTGTATCTTCCTGCAGCCCTGAGTGCGTGACCGCACTCAGGGCTGCAGGCGGGTTTTAAAAATCAGCTGATTTTAAAATAGTTTCTGCTGATATAAGTCAGAAGTTCAGAGTTGTTCTGCACTCCGATTTTTTTTCTGATTCTGCCTGCATAATATTCCACTGTTTTTTCTGTCCTGCCGATTTTTTCACCGATCTGCCTGTATGTCTGTCCTTGGGATATATAATGTATAATTTCCATTTCCAGAGGTTTCAGTGCAGTTTTTTTACTGGAATCAGTCATATATTTTTTCAGTTCATCAGAACAGTAGAATGTTCCTTTTGCAGCGAACTGGAGCACACTCGGAAGAAAGGTAATGGACTCTGATTTGAGTACATAAGAATCGGCACCATATTTTCTTGCATCGAAGAAATACTGAAGACCGTCATACATTGTAAATATCACTACTTTCATTAACGGATAATTTTCTTTGAGCTGTTTCAGCAGACTGAAATTCCCGGCACCGGGCATATCAATGTCCAGAAGGATCAGATCAGCTTCATTTTTTTCCAGAAATTTCAGGACTGAATTCGCATTGGCAAATATACCGCAGACCTCATATCTTGCATCTGACTTGAGAACAGCCCTGATGCCTTCCGTCACTACAGAATGATCGTCAGCCAGAATGATACGAATCGGTTTCATTATTCTGCCCAATGTAAAATTCAGAGTATGGAATGAAAGAAGGAAATAGAATCTGATTATGCAGAAGTTTAGGGCCAGCCCTAATGTTTTTGGGGATTCTTGCAAAAAATCTTTGTTGGACGACCTTTTCAACAGTGAAATACTTTTACAGCCCCAATGATTCTTTGATTTTCATAACTCTCTGTATATTGCTTTCTCTGCTCGGATTTCAGAAGTGCAGAGAGAAAGACCCTCAAGCACATCGAAGTTGGCCTTGTCTCTCAGTATATGTTTAATCGCCCAGTCAAACCGAAACCCTGGAATCATAAAGTCATTCTGCCGGAGAATGTGAATATCCTGCAGGCAAATAACGCGATTTCTCCTTGCCAAGTACATTTCCTGGAATAGATTTGTCTCATGAAGAAGCTTCCGATAGGGATTCAGACGTTTTCGAAAATAATTGAGGATGACTGTTATTATGTTGATAAGACAAAAATAATTGCAGAACTTGCAGAGAAAGGTTCCTACTATTTTCTCTCTCGTCCGAGACGCTTTGGAAAAAGTCTGTTTCTAGATACAATCAAAGAAGCATTCGAGGGAAATGAAAAACTTTTCCAAGGACTGTATCTCGAACGCAATTGGAACTGGAAAAAGAAACATCCCGTAATTCGCATTGATTTTGGAGGGGGAATACTGCGAAATGCAAAAGAGCTGGAACAGAAGATTGGCGAGATACTGCGCTCCAATGCAAAAAGGCATCAAATCGACAAAATGGAAAATCTTTCTTTGTCAGGGATTTTTGAAGAACTAATTCAAACATTACATCAAAAGTATTCCGAAAAAGTAGTCGTGCTGGTGGATGAATACGACAAACCTATCCTGGATAATATTACAGACAAAGAAGTCGCAAGAGATATGCGGGACGGTCTGCGAAATCTTTACTCTGTGATCAAAGGTGCAGATGCATTTATCAAATTTGTTTTCATTACGGGCGTTTCCAAGTTTTCCAAGGTCAATCTTTTCAGCGGACTCAATAATTTACAGGACATTACGATAGACGGACGTTATGCGACAATCTGCGGGTACACACAGGAAGAGCTGACAGCTGTTTTCCGCGATCTGCTGACTGATACAAATTTGGATGAATTAAAAATTTGGTATAACGGGTACAATTTTTTAGGGGATAAAGTATATAATCCGTTCGATATACTTTTATACCTCGATAGAAAAGAATTCAAGAATTACTGGTTTGAAACGGGTAATCCCTCCTTTCTGATAGAACTGATCAAAGAAAATAATTATAATTCGATTGATATGGAAAATGTAAAAATTTCCGAAGAAAGTCTCGGGGCATTTGATGTGGACAATATTGACCTGGAAGCTCTGCTGTTTCAAACCGGATATCTGACCATCAGAGAAAAATTCAAATTAGGAATACAAATTCATTATAGTCTGAAATACCCGAACCAGGAAGTGAAAACCAGTCTCACAGAAGTCATTCTAAAATTTCTTACGGAAAACAGAAAAACTGCAAATGTAAAATCTGAATTATTCACTATATTGCAGACCTCTGAACTGTCCAAAATGCGGGATGTATTTTATTCCTTCTTTGCATCTATTCCGTATGACTGGTATCGTAAGAATACTCTTGCCAATTTTGAAGGGTACTATGCTTCCATCTTCTACTGTTATTTTCCAGCACTTGGTTTAGACGTCAGAGCAGAGGATGTAACCAACCACGGACAGGTTGACATGACTGTGTTCTTTGAAAAAAAAGTCTATGTATTGGAATTCAAAGTAATCGAACTCACTGAAACCGGCTCAGCACTTTCACAAATCAAAAAAAAGAAATACTATGAAAAATATATTTCCAGTGAAGCAAAAGAAATTTACCTGATCGGAGTTGAGTTTTCGCGCGACAGCCGCAATATTGTAAATTACGAAGTGGAAATATTGGACAATTCCTTCTAAGCCGTGTCAGGCCTTCAGCAGCGCATAGGTTTGCATACACCGGCAGTCCTTACAGCTTTCTTCAAGGGTCAGCTGAGCAGCGAAGCGGATCGAAGCATTCATCGCCCTACCGGGCAGCCCGATAGGGCGCGTGTTTATAGCCTAGGCGTGTGGTAAATCGGTATTCGCACGGCCGAAGCCCTACATTCCCCAGACAAATATCTTTTTCCCGCTGAATTCTTTTTCCATCGAAAAGATTTTTTCTGTCCAACTGAGGTTCGGATTGCGGTTGAATATCAGAAGATGTGCTTCTTCCGCTCCGCATTTGTCTGCATAGTCAGCAGTCTGGGGAAGTCCGTCTTTCAAAACAGATTCTAATGAATCATACTGAATTTTTAATTCAATTACAGTTTCCTGTCTTACTGCATAATTATTTTTTCCCTCAGGGAACCAGGTGATATGCAGGTCGGTGCGCCGTCTGCCCAGGCCGTATTCTCTGGAAATGTAGCCGCCCCCATTGATGATCCTCTGCAGAAATGCCTGGAGCAGAAGCTGAGGCCCGGCTTCCTTGTAGTCAAACCGCTCCATCCAGGATTCACTGTTCTTTCGGAAAAAATCCTGAAATGCAGAAAGCAGCTTTGAAAACTGTATCCTTTTTCGGCTGTCCAGATACCAGACATCTTCCTGAACCATAGTCACCTGTGCAGAAAAAGTCAGTTCTCTGGGAATAATTTCCGCATAGATGGAATTGGATATCTTGAGATTTTTCTCCCGTTTGACAAGTCCCAGATCAATTGCATACTGAATATCGTCGGAAGGAATATTGGAAGTCTCTTCGTTCCCAAGGAGAATAGGAAGTATGACCCGTCTGATTCTGTCCTCCTGAAGTTTGTCTGTCAGCTGGTCGAGATGAGTATCTCTTCTCAGGATCAGATTTTCCTTTGCACACTGGAGAAGTTCTGCATCAATTCTCCGTGATCTGTCCTTTCCTTCAGGAATCCGGAAACACATCTCATAAGCCAGAGCATTCACAAGCCAGGGCTGACCGTCTGTGTATTCCCAGACCAGAGGAAATATTTCTTCATGAAATTCCTGTCCTGTTTCTTTTGTATGCTCAGAATACAGCGTAATGATTTCTTCTTTTGAAAAATTTCCTAGTCTGAGAGACTCCGCCTTGATGTTGAATGCGCTTCCGCCGGTAATGATTTCTTTTGTAGAAGAGGAATGAATGCGGTAGTCGCGAACATCGCGGACGCCGCAGAGAACAAGCGACTGTGGAAAATGTTCAGGACGGCCTGCATAACCGGAACGGATCTGGCGCAGAACGGAAATCAGTGTGTCTCCGATCAGTGCATCGATTTCATCGATGAAAAGTATTACAGGTTTTTCTGAATTTTCGGCGAGAACAGTCAGAGCACCGCTCAGACTGTCATAAATGCCGCGATTCAATATCGCTTCTCTTTCTTTTTCCAGGGTCTGCGTTTTCCAATAAATTCTTTCTGATTCGGACAGACGGCTTAAAATTGCCCGCATAGCTTCCGCTGTATTTTCTCTGGCCGCCTGGGCCGCTTCAATATTTACATACAGTGCCTTGTATTTTCCTTCCCTGCTGAGATGATTCATCAGAGAGAGCATACAGGTGGTTTTTCCGGTCTGCCTGGGGGCATGGAGGATGAAATACTTTCGATTGTCAATGAGATGGAGCATTTCTGTCAGATTCCATCTGGAAAGCGGATTGATTTGATAATGGATGTCCGGCTGATTCGGGCCTGCAGTATTGAAAGACTTCATAATCCAAGAATTGTCTGTTCTGTCCGGTCTGTCAAGACTTTGAGGCACACAGCAACGATGCACGGCCGTGCGTCTTTACGGCCGCCTCTTTGTCATCCCGAGGGAGCATAAATAAACAGCGTTATCTGAAAAAAGCTGCGACCGTGGGATCTTAAAACATTTTGATGGGAAGACATCTTTTCGAAATGAAAAACGCTGCCCGCTCTAGGTGCATTAAGATTTCTCGTAACTTCTAAGAAACAGGGTTTCTTCCTTTGGGGGATGGGGATAGGCGAAAAAGCGTTTTCTCGCCTTGCGAGGGGTTTGCAACCCCCGCTAGCTTGGTAGCCGCTAAGACCCCGCTTTTCGTGCTCACATCTATAGATTCTTTTACAATCTGTTTTTCACTAAGTAGTTACGATTTCTCCAGCAAACTTATGATTTTTTGAAAAAATCCAGCGTGTGTCCCTGATGATTTCAGCCTCGGTTCCAAAACCTTAGGGCTTCCCCTAAGGTTTTTAGGGATTTGTGCAAAAAAACCGAATTTGAGACAATCTGAAAAATCGAATCTGCTTGCCCATACCTTTTTCGGATTGAGAATCAGAAAACAGAACTTTAGTCGGAAAACTCAGTTTGATATTTAATGCTGATTGTTCTTGACATGATAAAAGGAGAACTAGTCCCCTGAATCGTTAGGGTTTACAAAAACGGAGTCCGCCGAATAATGTATTTGGCAATAAAAACAGGAGAACTCCGCATGAAGAAGAATACAAAATCAGAACAAAGCTGTCAAGAAGAA
>JBPOJG010000515.1:0-4746 GCA_052033835.1 Spirochaetota bacterium | reverse complement strand
CATTTTCTTACTTCGATATGGACGGAGAACCCGAAAAGGTGTATCATTCCTATACGCTGGGACTGCTTGCAGTTCTTTGCGATGACTATGTCATCCGTTCCAACAGGAAAAGCGGAGATATTATCTTTGTTATGATGAAAAGTCCGAACTGACACCAAAATGCACTCTGGAATGCACTGACAGCATTCTTCTTATGCAGACAGGGAAGTATCTTGCCAGACAGAATACAGGAGTGTATACAGCACCCAATTCTTCATCCAGACAGCTCTTTCTGCTCAAGAAAGATGAAACCGCAGAAGTAATGGAGACAAGAATCAGCCTGCATAAACTGAATACTGAAAACGCTTTTTTGGTGAAAGTGAAGGTAAAAGGAGTGGAAGGCTATTTAGACTGCACTCATCTGTGCAGAACTTCGTCGGAAACCAATTGACAGTTCAACAAGAGTGTATTTTTGAAATGCCTCAGAGATGAGATCTATTTTTTTTTCAAATAAAGAAATCAGATCTTTATTTCGAATGTTACCTGTTGTTACAAATAAAAGTTTTTTCGGGGAAGACTGAATTCGATAAGAATCCATAAAATCAAAATCTTTAGTAATTTAAATTCCATCTTCTCTGTCAGACAGACTTCTGATGTCCGAATCCGGTGTCCTGTCACGAAGAGGCAGCTCATCTGTATGAATTGTTTCAAATCCCTTGGACTGCAGAAATTTTGACAGCTGAACAGGAAGCTGTGCATCCACAACAAATTTCATGCCACCAGTCGTACCATTGATTTGAAATTAGTCAGAAGCGAAGCATACAGTATGTATGCCTGCAGATCCTCTTTTTCCAAAGAAGGATAATCATTCAAAATTTCTTCCGCAGTCATATCGGAAGACAGAAGCTCCAAAATCATAAAGACAGGATAACGCATTCCCCGAATGCAGGGCTCGGCGGCACCAAAAACCGTATCCTGAAAAAATCTCTTGCTTCAAAAGTGAAACGCCCGGAAGATATTCCTGTGACGAAAGAATTTGAAGAACTTGCGAACATCGAAGATGTGAGGGTAGGGGATTATGTGCTGTCGTGGAACGAGAAGACGAAGAAGACCGGCTATGCAAAAGTGCTGAACACATTCGTGAGAAAGACAGACCTGATCTATACTCTCAAGGCAGGAAAGGATTCTCTTGAAACGACTTGGAATCATCCTTTTTATGTTGTGGGGTCAGGAGTTGAGCGGACAGCGAATGGCGAGCAGCGGATAGGTGGAAAATCCGCAGATTCATCTTCTGTTCGCAGTGCACTTGCTGAAAAGCTGTCAGCATCATATAATGCTAAAATGTCTCATTCGGGATATTCTGCATCACTTGTCTCTGCAATGCAGGTTTCTGAACCTTCTGAAAGAGAGGGACACTGGGTTCAGGCAAAAGACCTCCGTGCAGGCGATACTGTAATGAAGTCCGACGGAACGCTTCTGAAGATTGAAAGCATTAAATCGGATAAGCGGACTGAGACGGTATACAATTTTGAGGTGGCGGGAAATCACACCTACTTCGTGGGCGAGGAAGGGGTCTTGGTGCATAATGAATGTCTGGTCGGCGATATGGGAAATGGAATCACTTCAGAACAGTTTGATGCGGGCAGAGAGAAAGCAAAAGAAGCAGGAAACAGTTTTCTTGACGGTCTTAAAGCAGCCTGGGACGGGACAGTCGATGCAGTCAAAGCGGCAGGCAAAGGCATTGCCGATGCAGCAGTAAAAGCAGGGGAAATAGCTGTTGATGTCGGCAAAGGCATTTGGAAGGGAAGCACAGTACTCGGTAAACTTGCCTTAGATATAGTCACATTGAAAAATTCTACTGTCCACTATTTCGGTGCTGACGGAAAGGTCGGAGAGACCACTTCTTATCTGGGTTTTGCAGAAGCTTTTCATAGGCTTGGAATGGACAGTCTTGCTGCCAAGGCAGGCTGGCGGGATTATGATAAATCAAAAATCAGCGCAGCAGAAGTGGATGACAGATTTCTCGGTCTGTTGAGAATAAATTCACTGAATGAAAAATGGCTTCCGGACGGTTCGCTCATCAAAAGAAATTCAGACGGGACACTGACAGCAGTAAATCCTAAAGATTTTAAGGAAGTGTTCAAAGACGGAAAAGCCATTGTGACCCAGAGCGGGATGAACAATGATCTGACGGAGAATTTAATGATGCATTTAAAATCCAGAACTGAACTGGAAAAGGCACAGGCGATTTCGATACGTGACCCGAACTACAGACTGCCTGCGGAGTCATTTCATGTCTTCAATGACACTGGAAGCGCATTTCGGGGAATCCTCCGGTTTCCGTCATTTCTGCCCGGTGCAAATCTTCTTGGAGAAGTGCTGAATTATACGACTCAGCTGGCCAGTTTCGGACTTCTTCAGGGAGAATCTGCTTCGTCCACTTGGGAAAAGCTGATTACAGCTGGAGCCTTTTCCAACGGAGGAGTAATGATAGGACACAGTCAGGGAGCACAGATTCTGACAGATGCAATATCAAAGACTGATAATAAAATACAGGCGAATGTATTTCTTTTCGGAGGGGCACACAACAGTGTTCCTGACAAAAGGCTTTCAGGAGGGGGAAAGATGATTTCGTTCAACAATACCGGAGCCGACTGGTATGAATTCATAGATACATCTGCAGGATGGTTCCAGGTCGCAATGGATCTGGGCAAGAGGCTGAGATTATCCAATTTCGATCTGGTGCCAAGCGCTGTTCCCAGAACCGGGCAGCTGACTTACGGAGAAACTGTGCTGGATGATCCTGACGACCCGAAAAACTGGAAGACAGTAAATGAAAAAAAAGGAGGATATTCAATGAAGTATGTCGGGCCGACTCATATCCGTCCGTTCAGCGAATCCAATCATTTTGTAAAAATGGATCTGTCAGAAGAAGATGCTGCCAAATGGCCGGAAAGCGGTCATGGATTCAGTGATCATTATGGAACAGGCTACAGACTGGACGGAGTTCTGCAGTGGTATGCAAAGAAAGCACAGTGGGAATGCTCGCTTCCTGAAAGTCCATGTACTTCGTCTGTCATCAGGTGAATGGATGAGAAATTTAATGATATTGATAATGCTGTCATTTTCGAATTGCATTTTTCTGGACAGGCACTGGAGCGATGCGGTTTATAGCACCTTGAAACCGCCTCCTGTAAAGGACGGGATGCTGAAAGACATCCGTCTTGTAAATTCAGTGGAGGTGGGGAAAACCACATTCAAGGAAGTGCTGAATTTGTTTGGAAATGTTTATGGAACACGTCTGACATTTGATCCGCTGTACCGCAGAAAATATGAAAACTCATATTATAATGTAAAATATCTTCTAGAGTATACCTGGTATGAGAAAGGTTCTCCTTATTTGTATGGACGGAACATCATCATTACAATGTTTTTTGACGGTCAGGAAAAACTTGCCTTTATGTACCTCAATGACAGTGCATATCCAGAAAAAAAGGACTATCATAATATACCTGACAGTATTCCAAAAGATCAGAAGATGAAGTTCTGGCCGTATGCAGATTGTGACAGGAAATACTACCAGAAAATCAGCAACCCGATCATAGACTGGGTGGACAGATACAATAAGGATGACATTCAATGTGAATGGGAAAAAGATTTTGAAAAGGAAGTTCCCCGTTAGTTTGTTTAGAGTTTTTATAATATTGCTGTTTCTTTTCCTCCAGTGCAGCTGTCTGGCAAAGACCGGACGTCTCTCAGGTGAACTCATCGGTCTCGGCATTGATTCGGTTCTTCCTGTTTCCTTCAGCGTTGCCAAAAAAGACAGGGAGTGCGGATTTGCAGACAAGGCAGCAGTGATGAAACCTTTTGAATTCAAAGAATTTCTGGCAGACGCAGGATTCATCATAGGAGTGTTCGGCGATCTCTGGCTTGCTTTCGTTTACCCTGCTCAGAACCCGAAAACGGTGCCTCTGCAGGCAGGATATGTCTACAGTCTGGCAGTTCTGCTTACGTTCGTACACCCGGAAAACGATTTGCGCTCTCCGTACAGACGGAAAGACGGCTGGGGAGAAAACCGGAACAGTCCCTGCACGAATCTAAGCGATTTTTATTATAAAAAATATAATAATTATTCAACTGAAGGAGATTGCGTAAAGAAAAGAACGGAGTATATGAGGGAATTCTACAGAGATCTCACTTGGAGTGTCTACAATAAGTCAGAGCATTCAGAAGCTGAAATTGAAACAGTAAAAGAGGCAGTAGGACATCCTGTTTTATTAAATGAGCACTATTACTTTTGGGAAGGTACCTGTCACGCAGAATATTACATTGAATTCAAAGGTGGAAAAGAGGCACTAAAGAAAGCTGTGCAGAAACAGCAGAAGAACCTGCGATAGTGATTGAGGCGTCGTCAATTAATTTATCATTAAAATGAATTGACGGGAGTCAAAACCACAGTGACGCTGTTCAGCGTAATGAAACTTTTCAGTCTCACTGTCGATTTTGCGTTTAAGGTTCTGTTTGGTCAGAATCCGGATCTTCTTCTGTCGCTTCTGAATTCTTTTCCTCAGTTTCAGGGAGAAAAAAGCATAGCTTCCATCAAGGTTCTCAATCCTGAGATTCCCAAGGAAACCGATGTCGAAAAACTTTCCATTCTGGACATCAGTGCCGAGGACATATCTGGAAATAAGTTTCTGATTGAAATGCAGGCTGCGCCTCAGAAAGAATTTCCCAAGCGTGTTCTGCTTTACTGGTCGAAGATTTATT
>JBPOJG010000392.1:0-25795 GCA_052033835.1 Spirochaetota bacterium | reverse complement strand
GGAAAACATCCGATTCCGCCAGCATTCGATACGGCAGATACGAGTCTGGGATAAGAAACCAGAAACATAGGTGCACCTATTATCGGCAGCTCTATATTCAGCATTTCCGTGATCGGTGTCCGTATTCTCATTCTCTCATCCTGTATGTAATGTTTTTTCCTCCTCTTTTTTTGTCTCATCGTTTTTCTGTATCAGTCGAGGAATGAGTCCTCTGATGCATTCAAGGGAAGTCCTCTCTACTCCGAATACCCCAAGGAGTTCCCACTGATGCTCGGGAGCGAAGGGATCATTCATTACAACACCAGCCATTCTCTGAACGGCGTCCCATTTATGAAGATCCATAAGAAGAAGCAGGACGAAGAGAAAGCACCGGCTTTTACCTGAAGCAATTGAAAACGTACCGAGTTCAGCCCAATCTGCGGCTTGAGGACGAAAATTCACCTTTTGCAGATTTTGATGTTTGAACTGATATTCTGTCCGTAGACCTGAGGGTTCAAAAGCAAATGTTCTGAGAACATTTCGATACCGCATTATCAGATGAGAAAAGTATTCGGGCTTACCTTTGAATTTTTTCTGCTGATATTTAAATTTTTTTATCAGATCCTTGGGAATCAGAAGTGTGGATACTTCATTTTCTCCAACTGACATATTCCTGATAATTTTTTCCTGATATACCTGCATATCGATGTCGTCCATACAATATACCTGCAAGATTTCTTTCTGATCCGTTAGTTTTTTTATGCTGAATTACATCCTTGGAATTATTTTATTCCAAAGATGCAATCAGTTCAGAGATTGGGCTGGGGAGTTCCCACAGATTAAAGTGATTGACTGATAGGGAGGGTCATTTATCTAAGAATCAGTATGAAAAAAAGCTATTTAATGATTATAGCAATTGCGGTTGTCAGCGGATGTGCTGGCGGCACTCCTAAGGACAGTCTTGAGGGATTCAAAAGCGAACTGCGAAGTCTTAAAATCAGGACAGTTCCTGTCACAAAAGAATGCAGCATACCGGACAAAGAATCTTTAAAGCTGATCAAAGAATCTGCGGCAAAGTTCAAGTCGGACAATCCTGAACATTCTCCTGCTTTTGCCGAGCAGTATTCTGCAGGATTTATATGCGGATATTATAACATACATCCTTCCTGTGAAAAGACCTGTGTAGAAGGACTGATGAAGCAGGTGAGTTCAGATCAGAAAAAATAATTCAGAATGCCAGATTTGCCTCAAGTAGAATCCTTCTCGGTTCTCTCTGGTAGTCGAATGCAAGATAATTATTTTTAATTAAATTCTGCTGTGAATTCAGTGAATTTATCACAGTGATATGCACACTTTTCGATTCATCAAACATATATCCGAACCGGAGAGTCAGATTGTACCAGGCATCTACGGATTTCGGCCTGTAGTAATAAGTGCCTGATATGTCCAGTTGCGGCACCGTGGACGGATATCCGGTAAGAGGATCAATAGTGCCGTAGTCGCTTGTTCTTCTTTTTACTCTTCCCTGATATTGAACTGAGGCGGCATATTGAATCTTTTCAAAAGTTCCGCTGATTCCAAAATTTGCATTGGATGCAGGTACCCAGGTGACCGAGTGTTTGTCGATGGACACTGTCTTGTCGAGAATTTTTTCATCAATTCTCCAGTTTCTTGAATAGTTTACAAATCCCTTCATATTTCTGCTGAATGCATAGAGAAGTTCTGCCTCAACACCTCTCGTTGTCAGAGAATACACGTTGGCCAGGGCGTTGCCCGTCGAAGCGTATGTGATCATATTTTCAAACAATGTATGAAATCCGTTTACTCTCAGATTCAGACTTTTGGTAATGAACCAGTCTGCACCCAGCTCATATGTTCTGATTTTTTCGGGTTTCAGTCCGCGAGGATTTGAGGCAAGTGAAAATGTGTTTGCGCCAAACTGTTCAGCGGGTGCAGGTTCGCGAAATGCAGTTCCGGCCATTGCTTTTATGGTCAGAGTTTTTGTAGGAAAAAAGACAAATCCCAGCCTTGGATTAGTCGAGCTGAATGTTCTTTTTTCATTAGGAATTAATGATGAAAGGAGAGGATCAGTCATCGCAGGTTTGTCTGCTGCATCAAATCTTTGAGATATTCCAAAATAGTCCAATGTTCTGTTTGCATCACTGAACGGTCTGTCAATCCCTCTGAAGTTCTGGCTGGTAAAGTCATTTCTGATCCCCAGAGTGATTTCCATAAAATTGTTCAGAATTTTCCCGGATACGAGCTGTGCGAATATGGCTCTTTTTCGAATTGGCTTGCTTTTAATCCATTCAAACCAAGGACCGAGTTTTCTGATTTCACCGTTGACAGTGGGCGGAAATCCGTTTACAGAGTCGCTCAGTTCGGCATTGCTCCAGTGTTCCTTGTCTCCCTTATAGCTGAAGTGGTCTCCTTCCAGACCGCCCAGAAGACTTGCTCCGTTTCCTGCAAGACTGTAATTATACTGTATCCTTCCGAAAAAGTCCTGAGTATGCGTCTTCAGATATTCGGAAATGCCTCCGGGATAGTATCCTCCATACGAACCGTTTTCAGCAAAACGCATAAGCCAGTCGTTGTCATGTCTCTGATATCGGATTACATATTCCTGACTGAGTTTCGATGTAATCTGATTTGCATATTTCAGAGTGACAAGCTGTCTTTCTTCCTGCATATTTTCCCGAAAATCAGGAACTCGAAAAAGCCATCCTAAGGCTGTCTGATAATTCCATTTCTGTTTATGGTACTGAACAGAGAAACCTTTCAGGAAATCTTCACCTTCCAGTTTCAGGAAAAGATAGTCATTCTTTCTTTCATCGTTGATTTTAAACTGCTGGAGAAGATTAAAACCCATTCCTGTATCCCAGCCTCTTCCGGAAGCATCGAAGATTTTATAATTATTTCCGTCAGTCTGAAAGGTAGAATAGGAGGTAAAGTAGGAAAACAGTTTTCCTTTGTTTCCCGTAGAAATATCCAAAATCTGAGTTCCCTGTGATCCTGCTCTGGCTCTTGTCTGAATTTTCCCCATAAAATCTTCCCCGGAGTAAGTGTTCAGAGTAATGACACCGTTCGTCGCATTTGAACCGTAAAGAGCAGAGCCAGGACCTCTGATCACTTCAAGTGATTTTATCATATTCATCGGAGTTACTTCCCAGGTATATGCAGTTCCGTATTGATTATCATTAAATTGTACACCATCCACAAGAAACATATAATGATTGTTGTTCCAGTTTTCAAAAGTACCTCTTGAGGATACTGTTCTTCTGTCATAGTCCTGGGAGGGAGCAAATCCCGGAAGCTGGTACAGTACATCCTGAATGCTGATTCTTCCATAGTCAGTGATTTCTTTTCCTGAAATGGTGCTGACAATATTCGGCACATCGCGGGTATTCTTGGCTGTTTTAGTAGAGGAGACGGTGGTCTGATTCAGAAGATCGAATACGCTTTCCGCAGCAGCAGCGGCCTCTTCTTTGTCTGCAGCAAATTTAATATCCTTTCCTATTGAAGACTGGAAAATATATTCATCGATTCTTTCGTTTTCTGTTTTACCGTTCGGATTGATGCTTGCACTCAGCGCAATTTTTTCAGAGAATTTTTTAATGACAGTGCTGTCCGATTCTTTCATTTCCTCTTCCGGAAGCCTGATTCCGAGTTTGGAAATATCTTCATGGGTAAGGTTGAAGGCCGATACGATTCTTCCTGTCTTCGTATTGTACACCTGACCATAGATTGCCAGATTTTCTTTTCCTTCCTTTCTGTAGTAACCGGCAACGTACAGATGAGGTTCTTCCGATTTCAGTGATTCTGCCGTCAGAGGATGGTTTTCGCCTTCTGCGGACTGAACATCCATATTCTTCGCCTGCATAGCTTCAGTGAGGGCTTTTTGAACCTCTCTCTCAATATCCGGCTTCTTTTCCGATTTATATGGAACAAATGACCCAATGTAAACTTTCCTGTTGTACTTTGATTTTTCCTGAGAGAATAAACTGAAGGTAAAAATCAGCACAAAAGAAAAATATACAGCGTATTTCACTTCATTTAAAATGACCGAAGAAATCGAAAATTGTTTCAATCTAATTACAGACCTGAAATGAAATTTGAGAAAGTTTTTAATTTCTTTATTTAAATCTGTATGAATTTTCATGAACTGTCCTTTACAGGGTGTCTAATGTTCACGGAATTCAGCTTAGGTCAAGTAAAAATATAAATGTTTTGATTTTAGATGCAGTGTATCTTTAATGAATGTAAGCTCACTTTCAAAGTGCCGTTTTTATGGGGCTTCTCGATGAGGAAACAGGAGAGCTTTTTTCGATTAATGCTGACCATCCTTTTCCCGTGCTGTACAGAAAAGGAAGGGCGGAATTGATTCTTAAGGACTCGAATTTTTTTAAACTGGGTACGATTGGAGCGGGGGACAGAGACAATCAAATACAGCAGTTTCAGATGGAAAGAGGGGGACAGACGTATTGTAGGTTCAGACGGAAAGGATGACATCATTCTGAATGCCGACAGGCATAAGGCCGATTCAATCAATTCTGACGAAAATGTATTTCTGAATTTTGTAGAGAAAGGAAAAGGGAATATTCAGAGGATTGCTGAAATTCTGGAATCTGAAGCAGAATTGATGGATGATTTATCATTAATAAGTGTTGATTTTTTCTGATTAAGGAGCTGCTGATTTCAACAGCCTATGATCCTGATTCTCTGAATCAATGGCATGCAGTCGCCGGAAAAATAATTTTCTATTGTAGAAAATGCAGGTCTTAGGAAATTTGGGAAATACAATTGACTGTTTTTTACAAGTTTCCAATAAGGTCTATAGAGGGTTTATGAAAGAGCACAATCAACAAGGTCTCATTGTCTGTCTGGCTATTTTGGCATTTAACGTACTGTTTTTCGGTTATATCGCCTTTTTTCATTCTGGAGTTAGCGGAGTGGATAAGCCGGCTGCTGTTCAAAAAAAATAAACTTAGATAAGATTTAACTGAATGAATAAAATTTACTCCGGATCTAGAATTGCTGTATTTACAGCATTTTTACTTTGTATCTCCTTGTACGCTTACGATCCGGACCATACTGCTGCAGACAATAAACTCCCCAAAGAAATTGAACTTCTCAAACCTGTCAATGAAATCGGTCAGAAGGTCAATTTAGATTTGGAATTCCTGGACGAAAAGGGCAAGCCTGTCCGGCTGAAAGATGTTTTTGCCAAGGGGAAACCGGTTATTATCAGTATGGTATATTACAAATGCCCTACACTATGCAATTTTCATTTAAGTACCGTGCTGCAGACTTTCAAAGGACTGGACTGGGCAGTCGGTGATCAGTTTGAATATCTTGCGGTCAGTTTTGATCCCAAAGAGACTTTTGAAGTGGCTTCCCCGAAAAGAGATGCTTTTTTTGATGAATATCAAAAAGCCGTAAAGAACTCTTCTAAGGAAGGCTGGCATTTTTGGACTGGAACTGAGCAGAATTCAGAGGTGCTTGCAGCTCAATTAGGCTTTAGGTATTCCTGGAGTGAAAAAAATAAACAATGGATGCATCCTTCGGTCATGTACATTCTGACTCCGGAAGGAAAGATTTCCCAGTATTTTCAGGGTTTGGATCTGAAAGTAAGAGATATCCGCTTTGCTCTCATTGAGGCAAGCAGCGGAAAAGTGGGAAATTTTGTTGATAAATTTGTATTGTTCTGCTATCAGTTTGATCCTGGACAGAATAAATATGTAATATATGCTCACAATATTATGAAGCTTGGGGCTTTTTTGACCGTGCTCATTTTGGGTGTCTATATATTTGCTTTTTGGAAAAGTACACAAAAAAAATCTGATTTTCAATCTACGGGGGGAGTGTAATGTTCTCTTGGCTTCAGGTAACTTTGGCTGACACTTTTATGCCTTTTCAAGGAACAGGCATAGCGGGTGAAGTCGACAACCTATATATGTTCCTGCTGGTGTCCAGTCTGATTTCGTTCATTATTCTTATTGGTGGAATGACTTATTATATCCTCCGCTATAAAAGAAAAACGAATGAAGATAAGACTTTGTATATCACTCACAATACTTTTCTCGAGTTTCTGTGGAGCTTTATCCCATTTGTTATCATGATGGTGATCTTCTTTTGGGGAAAAGTTATCTATGATAAAGTAAGACATATGCCGGAAGCTGCAGAGGAAATTCAAGTGAATGCTATTCAGTGGGCTTGGCAGGTGAAATACAAAAATGGCATCCGTCTAAACTCAAAGACAGCCGGTCAGGATGTAATGCATGTTCCGGTGAATAAGCCTGTCAAGCTGATTCTGACAGCGAGCGATGTTCTTCACAGTTTTTACATTCCTGCGTTTCGGATCAAGCAGGATGCTATTCCAGGAAGGGCGGTCTACTTAGGCTTTACCGCTGATAAACCTGGTCTTTATCAGGTGTTCTGTGCTGAATACTGCGGTGTGGATCACTCCAATATGCCGATGAAAATTCAGGTGGAATCTCAGGCTGAATACGATGCATGGCTCGCAAACAATGTTCCAAAGGAAGCTTCAGGCGGAAACGCACTTGCTGCAAAGGGAGCAACTGTCTACAACGAGAAAACCTGCGTAGGATGTCATTCACTCGATGGATCTCCTAGAGCCGGTCCTACTTGGAAAGGACTTTATGATGCGAAGAGAGATTTTGCTGACGGAACATCCGGACAGGCAAACGATGCGTATCTTAGGGAATCGATTCTTGAGCCTGGTAAGAAAATTGTAAAAGGGTTCGGTCCTGTAATGCCTTCATTCAAGGGTCAATTGGATGATGAAGAAATTCAGGCTGTAATCGAATATATGAAATCATTGAAATAAGGGGACTTTATGTCAGCGAATGCGCATACTGCCGAAAACGATAATTATCTGCAACATGGCAAAGGACTCGGTTCTTGGCTTTATACCTTGGATCACAAGAGAATTGCAATCCTATATTTCATTGCAGTTCTTACGTTCTTTCTCATAGGGGGAATATTTGCTCTTTTAGTAAGAACAGAATTATTTTCACCTGGGAAGACAATTGTAGAAGCTGCTACCTATAACCGTTTTATGACAATGCACGGGGCAATTATGGTTTTTATGGTGATTATTCCCGGCATCCCTGCCATTTTTGGAAATTTTTTACTGCCTATTATGCTGGGAGCAAAAGACGTTGCTTTTCCTAGGCTGAATATGTACAGTTGGTACGTATTTATGCTGGGAGCAATTATTGCGGCTTCTACTCTTATCTCTGGCGGGGTGGATTCCGGATGGACATTTTATACTCCCTACAGTATCACGACTCAGACAAGTGTAGTAGTGATGGTTTTGGGAGCATTCACAATGGGAATGTCTTCCATTATGACTGGATTGAACTTTGTAGTGACTGTTCATACATTGAGAGCCCCTGGTCAGACAATGTCGAGAATTCCTCTCTTTGTATGGGCAATTTATGCAACTGCAATTATCCAGATTCTGGCTACTCCTGTTTTGGGGATTACACTTCTGTTGCTTGCTGCAGAAAGAGTTCTGGGAGTCGGTATTTTTGATCCAAAACTGGGAGGAGATCCTGTTCTTTTCCAGCATTTCTTCTGGTTTTACTCACACCCTGCTGTTTACATTATGGTTCTTCCTGCAATGGGGATCATTAGTGAGCTCGTGGCAACTTTCTCCAGAAAAACAATTTTCGGGTATACTGCGATTGCCTATTCAAGTCTTGCAATAGCACTTGTGAGCTTCCTTGTCTGGGGACACCATATGTTCGTGAGCGGACAATCTGAATTTGCCGGTCTCCTCTTCTCCGTAATCACAATGCTCGTGGGTGTTCCCACAGCCATTAAGCTTTTCAACTGGATTGCTACAATGTATGGCGGTTCGATTCGACTGGACACGCCGATGCTGTATGCAATCGGATTTATGTTTCTGTTTACGATCGGCGGACTCACTGGAGTATTTCTGGCAAACGTAGGAACTGATATGCATTTTCATGATACCTACTTTGTAGTTGCGCACTTCCATTATGTAATGGTGGGCGGGACATTGATGGCTTTTACCGGCGGGATTTTTTACTGGTTTCCAAAAATGTTTGGAAAAATGATCAGTGATTCTCTTGGAAGAGTTTCCTGGGCATTTGTCTTCACTGGATTTAATGTCACTTTCTTCCCTCAGTTTGTTCTTGGAGCAATGGGTATGCCTAGAAGATACTACGATTATCTTCCTGAATACACAAGCCTGAATCAGATATCTACAATAGGTGCTTTCCTGATTGCATTTGGTTTTGTAATTGCATTGGTAGCCATCATCAAGGGTCTTGTCTCCGGTGAAAAAGCACCTGATAATCCTTGGGGAGGAAAAACTCTGGAATGGAGAACATCTTCTCCTCCTCATCACGAAAATTTTGTTGAAACACCAACAGTAACGGAAGGTCCATATGAGTATCGCTAAACTGGTAGACGGTCATTTTCATCATGCTCATCATTTCAGAGATGCTGAGCATCAGTATACATCTGCAAAACAGGGAATCTGGCTGTTTATGGCTACAGAGATTCTTATGTTCGGTGGACTGTTTGTCGGTTATCTGATTTATAAAGCACTTTATGCTCCTGTTTTCCATATAGGGAGCACATATTTGGATGTGGCAATGGGCGCAACAAACACAGTCGTGCTCATTACAAGTTCATTCACAATGGCTTTGGGGATCTATTTTAATCAGGTAGACAAACCTAAATATGCACTGATTGCACTTCTAATTACAGTAGTATGTGCATTGTGTTTTATGGTGATCAAATACTTTGAGTATTCTCATAAGATTCATATTGGTCTTCTCCCTGGGAAATTCTTTACCAACACAGAATTTCCTGAAAAGATTGCAACTTACATCACTGCTCATTATGGCGACACGATGACTGATGTTGAACTTAAAGAATACATTGTATCAATGAAAAAATTTGCTCCTATGTATCTTGGGTTCTATTTTGTAATGACTGGTCTTCACGGTATTCACGTCATTGTGGGTGCTAGTCTGATTGTATGGGTTGCAATTAAAACTTCTAAGGGTCACTTTAATCATGAATATTACACTCCTGTAGAAGGGGTCGGAATATTCTGGCATATTGTGGATTTAATTTGGATTTATCTTTTCCCACTTTTATATTTGGTAGGCTGATATGGAACTGTTTATAAACTACGCACTTTATTTCATTGCCGGAGTATGCATTTTGGTTCCGCTCTGCGGATTCGGACTTGCGCCTCCGGTTATTGTGAAAGCTGCTCTCGGGATTTTCATCGGGAACGCGTATGCTCAAAATCTTCAGCAAGGTCTTTTGAGAATTTTTATCAAGGACAATACGAATAATAAACTTCTGAAACCGGTGCTTCCGGCGGTGGAATCTTTTCAGACTGCAATGGAAGAATTGGATAATCCAGCTCTTCGCCAGCAGAGACTGAAGGGAGAAAAAAAAGATGAGCATCATGGATCGGGACATCATATAATCCCAATTCCTGTCTACGTTGGGGTTCTTTTGGTTCTTTTGGTCGGAACAATCATTACTGTCTGGGTTGCAAGATATGATTTTGGTGCAATGAACACAGTTATCGCAATGCTTGTGGCAACGATCAAAGCGAGTTTCGTTCTGGCATACTTTATGCACCTGAAGTATGACAATATGATGAACAGAGTCATTTTCGGATCAGCATTTTTCTTTTTAATGCTTCTTGTATTCTTCAGCGTTGCTGATATTTGGACAAGAGTGCATATCACAAAAGGATTTTAATGTCTGCCTGTAAATGCGGAACAACTAGGCAGTCTCCTGATGCAGAGGAGATTGCCAAATACTCAAAAACTTCGATTTTTCTGATCCTTTTCGGAATATCAGCAAAACCGATTTCTGTCGATTTCAAATGCAAAAAATGCGGAAAGATCGTGGATTCGCTCTCCAATGAGGAATTGAAGGTTTATAGATAATCTTCAGCCTTCTGTCACCAGTTCAATTTCAATTTTGTCTAAACTCTGATAATCGAATACATTTACGAATAGATGTTCAGTGAGATCCAGTATCTCGTCTGGATCAGTTCCTGGATTTGCATAGATATCTTCCTGATCGAGCATAAATTCTTTATACTTCAGTGTCAGAACCGCTTCCCTGTCAATGAGGGAAACGTTTCTCCGGTTGAAATCCTTTCTGACCAGCTCCCTGCATACAGGTTCTGCTTCCCGTTTAGGACTGAAGATTGGCCAATTCATCAGAAGGCCATTTTCTTCAATCATAAATTGGACATATTCCATTTCATCCTTCCCTGAAAAAATGATAAATCCTTTGTCGGCAGGGTCCGCTTTTAAAAGAGTTTTTACTGCGTCGTATGATTCCGTAGGCAATTTCATCTTTTTCTCCTTTAGTATCCACCAAATTTTAATCTAAGTCAAGCAGGACATTCATTTATCGAGAGAGGATATAAAAAAAAACGTTACTACTCAGCAAAATAAAAAGTGAGGAAAAAGCAGGGATTGAGACTGTGTAAAAGCATAAAAAAAGGGGTTCACGCGGAGACGCGGGGTTCGCGGAGCACTGATTCTATTGATCCAGTTCAATTCTCTCTGTTTTTCGGCCATTATGAGGAGAGTGTATTTTCAGATAATTCCGAATTTAGATAATATTTTTCCTTTATTGGCAGTAAAAATCATTGACAGGCAGACAGTTCTCAACTGTATAAGCAATTATGGCATACGACGAAGATTACAATGAAGAAGAAGACTATGATTTCGAAGAGGGTGATGATTTTGAAGAAGACGGCAAAGTCATCTTAGCCTGCGAAGACTGTGATTACAGATGGAGTCCTGAGCCGGACGATTTTTCCTCCTATGAATCGACGATATGTCCTATGTGCGGTTCAGCTAATGTAGTAGAAATTTGAGACTGTCTTTTAATTCCGCTATCGGCAGTATTTTTCTGCTCATTTCTTTTTTTGTATCTGCATCTGTCAGTGCAGATACATTCAAAAGAGCATTTCAGGCCTATATGGAAAAGGATTATAAGGTCTGCAGACTGTATTCCGAGAAGTATATTCGGGAATCTGCAATCAATGATCCTGCCAGTCAGATTTTTAAGATTTATTTCAAGACAGAAAATAATCTGATCAAGCTGGACTATGTTCTCGAAAAGTTTTACAAAGATAATGAGACCCTTCCAAAAGAGTTTTATTCTTTGGTATCTATCTTTCTCGAAAAAGCATTAGTTTCTCAGAACCTGAAACTTGGACTGAAATGGGGTGAGCGTTATTATCTGGAAGGTGCAAAAACCAAGAAATATTTCAAGGGTCTGTTTCTGTATTCCAGTCTGCTTTTTCTTGCAAAAGAAAAACAGAGGGCTGTTTCTGTACTGACTGCCATTGATTCAGAAAGGATCAACGATGAAGAATGGAAGACGCGTCTTGAGCTTCTCAGAATCAGTTCACTGGAAAATCAGAAAGATATCATCAGGGAATCCAAAAGATATCTGAAGAAACATTATAATGAAAAGTATTCCGATTATCTGATTTCTATGATGATAGAACTCTACAGAAAAAGCGGAAAAAGAGAAAAGGCTGAAAAACTTCAGAGAAGACTGCTTAAGGATTTTCCAAGAACTGTCTTTAAAGTCTGAGCTTTTTTAAACAGAAAAGTTGTATCTGAGTTTCATAATTAATCCTGGATTGTGTTTGAGAAAATTCAGGATATCACTTCTCTTCATGGAATAAAGCGAGACTGGCCCTCTGCTCTCAAATGAATACCCAGCCGGTGTATTATCATATATCTTATTAAATTCACCAATATAGTCACCTCTGCTTAGGATTTGCAGAATTTTGCCATTTTTTTTCACTTCCACTTCTCCGTTTCTGATCACAAACAGATGAGAAATCTGAGAATGTTCATCGAGTATTTCGGTGGAGGAGGGGTAGTCGACCGGTACAATGAATGATTCCAGCCAGGTTTTCTGAGTGGATGTGAGTCCTGACAGAGAGGAGCTTTTTGAAAGGACATTCCAAGTTTCACTGTCTCTGATTTTCGTGAGTCTGATCAGAGTCTGTTCAAATGCAGTGTCTGCAATGAAATTCAGAAATTCATCTCTGTGAATAGAATAGGCAATTACATCTGTTTCTGCAATTACGTCGGCAGAACGGGGCTGATTTTTCATCAGTGCAACTTCTCCGAAATAATCGTATGCACCGTATACTTTCTTGGCTTCTAGGCCGTCATTGATGACAGAAACATTGCCTGAGTAGATAATATAAAATCTGTCACCTGTCGTTCCCTTTTTAAGTATTGCGTCGCCTCTGTGATATGTTTCTTTTTTTACGATCCCGATGAATTCCTGTGCTTTTACGATCGGTATGTAGCTCAGAAAATCCAGATGTTTCAATATGGAAAGAATGATGGATGCTTCCTCATGCTGGGGCTGATCTACATCAAATATCAGTGTGTTTTCTATTCCAAACTTGGCGAGGCGGAGATCTGTATCATCCGGAAAGTCTTTTTTGGCTATATGGTAAACAACAAGGCGCTTCTGAATTTCCAAAGGAAGTGAATTCAGATACTTGATCGGTGTATGGAGCGGAGGAATTCCTGATTCATGGTAAATTACATTTGAGTTCCACGGGAAATTGGTCAGTTCTTCATATCTTTCCTGAGAGATTATATTTGAATCAAGCAGTTTTCTATGAAGTTCCGGATCGTTATTGTGATCTGATGAATATGCAAATGATTTTTCCTGAAACTGAAGTCTGAAACCGATCGCCGGAATGGAATGCAGTGTATAGAAAATTTCGAATCTTCCGGAATGTATGAAGAAAGGTTTGCCTACCTTGACAGGCACAAAATCGAACAGCTTGGACAGATATTCCGGACTGACTCCGCAAAAGGCTGAGTATTTACATAGAAAACTCTCCATCACAGTCTTTGTGGTATATACAGTAATCTTGCCTTCTTCCAGAATCTTCTGAAGAGTTCCTGCATCATGATCTGCATGACAGTGGGTCAGTATGATGGAATCAATTAGTTTAGGGTTCACATTTGAATCCAGAAGCCATTCAGTGGAATTTACTGGAGGATCTACCATAATGCCCTGATGGTTCAGCCAGATAATGAATCCTGACGTGTTGTCATTCGGATCAAACCCATGACTCGGTCCCAGGCAGGTAACCCCGAAAATTGGAGGCTTGAACGTTTCATTCAGTTTCTGTCCAATATCATAAATCGGTTTATAATCTATCTGAGCCGGTACCTGAGCGAGTTTTTTCCCTTCGTAATATACATAAAAATTCTTCTCTTTTGTTCTCTGTACTGTGATGCCTTTAAAAGTGAATCTGTCACTGCTGAACACACCGAACTTCACCATATCGGAGAGTTTGAAGAAGCTCGAAAAGAATCTCATTTCTTTTTGAAGATCCGGTACTTTCAAATTAGGGTTTCCGCTTAGAAAATAGTCCTGTTCCAGATTCAGATGTTCCGGTCCAAAAACCGATTCCCTCAGTACCTGTTTGAACTGTCTGTACTGTTCCTGATTGCAGATAATATAGGTCGGTGATTTTCTCAGAAAAAAATTGTAATAGATTGGAAATTCCATCTCTGCAACACTGATCCCTTTTGACCAGTTGAAGAAAATTTCAGGGAGTACAAATATATTTGGAACACCCTTAGGAAGAAACATTGAATCTTTGATAGTTTCCGGAGGACAGCCGAACTGAACATATCCGGCAGGGGTATCCACAATAAACCCCCCTCTGTGCAGTTGAATCAGAGGATCTACAGAGATTTCTTCAGCAGAGATTTCTTCACCGTTTATTATCATTGGACAGCTTAAAGCATATACAAGATTATTATCAGTCTTGAGATGCTCAATAGTTTTCTGAATTTATTCATAATTTTCTTTTGTAAAAATGTGCAAGATAGACTCCTGTTGTCGCTCCGAAGAAATGTGC
This sequence comes from Spirochaetota bacterium, assembly GCA_052033835.1. Classification (GTDB taxonomy): domain Bacteria; phylum Spirochaetota; class Leptospiria; order Leptospirales; family Leptospiraceae; genus DAORDI01. The sequence continues at coordinate 11,856 of JBPOJG010000392.1, read as the reverse complement.
TTCCCACGAGATATACCAGTCTACAAGGCCAGGCACTGCACCCCAGACGAGTCCTCCGTAAAGAAGGGCGACTGCAGCGGCAATGAAAGCCGACATTGCTTTTCTTTTGAAGAATCCGGCGGCAATCAGGAATGCTGCAAGTGAATATACAAGTCCGCTTGCACCGACGTGATATGCCGGTCTTGCAAGAATCCAGACAAGAATATCAGTGAAAAGAATCATATATAGAACAGCTTCAAATGCCACTTTCTGATAAAAGGAAAGCATCACTGTCATAAGGATCAAGAGTGGGACAGAATTGGAGGCCACATGATGGAAACCGGTATGCAGGAACGGTGAGAACACGATTCCGATAAGGCCGAAGAATGATATCGGATAAATTCCCAGTTTAGTAAAGTCCAACGGGATTAGAAAATCAGCGACAGTAATTGCCCAAAGCAGGCAGACCAGTCCAAGGGATATTTTGATGCTCTTGTCAAATTTCATTCTTTAGCTCCTGCAGCCTTCAGAAGTTCTGCAATCTCCAAATGTCTGTTCTGCAGAGCCATAGAAAGAGCTGTCTGTTTATTTCTGTTCTGTATTGATACATTTGCTTCATTATGAAGCAGAAGTTTTACGATAGGAAGATATCCATTGTAGGATGCCATCATCAGTGCAGTCCATCCGAATTTATTTTTTGCATTTACATTTGCGTCGTTGTGAATCAGGGATTTTACAATTTCGTAGTTTCCTCTGTCAGCAGCGATCATCAGAGCTGTTTCACGGTCTGTGTTCTTGGAATTTACATTTGCATCATTGTTTACAAGAAGCCTTACAATTTCCAGATTCCCTTTGTCAGCTGCGATCATCAGCGGAGTTTCTCTGTTTCTGTTCTTTGCGTTTACATTTGCATTCGTTTCGATCAGAAGTCTGACTATGTCATAATAACCTTTTTCCACTGCAAGAAACAGCGCATTCTCTCCCTCATTTGAACGGAGATTCACATCCGAGTGCTGCTGAAGAAGATACTTTACTACCTCTGAATATCCGCTTTCGCAGGCAAGCATCAGAGCCGTTTCGCCTTCATTGTTCTTTTCATCAATATTTGCCTTATTCTGGATGAGAAGTTTTACTGCTTCGAGTTTTCCGTTGTCAGCAGCAAGAATCAGTGCAGTATCACCGAAATTGTTTTTTACATCTGAAAGCTGGGGTTTTTTCTTCAGCAGATTTTTGAGGAGTTCAATTTTTCCTTCTTTTGCACCATTCAGGAACGTTTCAATATCCTTTTCTGTGTTGTGGCTGATTTCAGGCGAAGACGAAATATTCTTAGACAGATTCTTTTTGGAAATCTTGACAGTCTTGCCTCCAGCTGTTTCCACCCGAATGTAATTTCTGGTTTCCTTGACTGTTTTTCCTTCTATTTTTTCTCCTGACAGAAGATGAAATGTTTCTGCATTCAGTACAGACGTACTGTGAATCAGTATTAAACCAAAAAAGAAATTTTTAATATTACAGAACCAATTCTCGATAGACATCATTTTCTATATTTGACGTAAAAATTCATTTGTAGATCATTTGGAATCATTTTTATTTGAAAACTTATTTTTCCTGAGAGAAATAAAAAAATCCGGTCGAGGCAGATTTGACCGTTTAAAAATGCAGTCTTTGTGTTTTCTCCTTGAAATTAAGTGGTGCAAATTTGCAGTTTAATTCTAAGGTGACCTAGTGCGGAATGACGAGCCGGATAACGTTAAGGATTTTCTGCCGGACTGTTTATTTTGGCATTCTTCAGAGGCTAAAGGCACCAAAATACTTTCAAAACATTAATTTGATCAGAACTGAAAACCATGAAAACTAGAATCGTACTTTTGCTTTTTATCTCCCTGCCATTTTTTTATTATCTGATTCTGAATACCGTAAATTTTTTCAGGTACAGAGCTGATCTGATTCCGCCTTCTGAATTCAAAGGCGAGCATATTTACAGTCCTTACAGACAGGGAAAAAAGTCCTGGAAAAAAATTGCGCTTCATCTGCACAGCAATCAGGTGTTCTTTTCTCAGTTTAGGCATACTCCTGAAGAAATTTACAGGGGATACAAGTCTGCAGGAGACTATTCCGGAATTGTAATTACAGATTATATGAGAATTACAAGTGTCAAGGATCTGCAGGGGTGGAGTCTTCCCGGTTATGAATGGGGATGCAATCCGAAAAAAAAACATATGCTGAATCTTGGTTCGGAAACAGTTATCGAGGATCCGTTTCCTCTTTTTTCCGGACTTGAAAATATTCAGTGGGTGTTGCACAGGATGAAGGAGAAAAATACTTTTACAGTGATGAATCATCCTGAACTGAACGGTGCACTGGATGCAGTTTCGGCGGCAAAACTTTCCGGATTCAATGCGATAGAAGTTCTTTCTGTGTTCGGAACATCAGTACACATTCTGGATTCAGTTCTTTCCGCAGGCAGAATCAGTTTTGCTATGGCAACGGATGATCTTCATTATTTCTCCGACTCGATTGCAGAATCAATCAAGTCACCGTCATATAAAAATGCCTTTCAGAAATACACAAGATTTGCAAAGGAAAACGGAGAGACTATGAAAAGATATATTCAGGTGGATGCGGATGAACTGAACGAATCAGCTCTGTTTGAAAATCTCTGCAGCGGAAATTATATTTCGGTGGAGAAGCCCCATGCGGCTATGCCCGATACTGAAGTGCTTCAGTTGGATTATAATGACGGAATCATTGCAGTAAGACTGAAGAGCAGAGGCAGTATATCCTTTGTGGGTTTTCGCGGGAAGGTTCTGAAAGAAGAAACGGATACTGTGGAAGCGGAATATGAAGTGCAGAAATCTGATCCATATGTGAGAGTATCCATTGTCCACAATGGAAATCTTGTTCTCAGCAATCCGTTTTTCCGTTATGACGGTTCTTACAGCAGGCTTTCCTGCAAAGGAGATATAAAATGATTATTTATATATTAATTGCATTATTCACTTTTCTTTTTTACATTCCTTATCTCGGTTCTATGCCTCTTTTTGACTGGGATGAGCTTAATTTTGCTGAATCTGCCAGAGAGATGCTGATCACCGGAGACTATTTCAGAGTGACTGTAAATTTCCTCCCTTTTTGGGAAAAACCTCCTCTTTTTTTCTGGATGCAGGCAGTTTCAATGAAGGTCTTCGGAGTAGGGGAGTTCGGTGCAAGATTTCCAAATGTTCTGGCCGGTGCTGCAACTTTTAGTCTGGTATATTATATAGGTAAGAAATATTACGATTCACTTTTCGGAATTCTTTGGGTTCTTTCCTTTTTCGGATCCTTTCTTCCGCATCTGTATTTTAAGACAGGTATTATCGACCCTTTTTTCAATCTTCTGATTTTTTCTGGGATCTTCTTTATATTCAAGGCACTGAACCCTGATCCTCTTTTGTTAGGAAAGGAAGATCAGATTCAGAAGTGGAGAATGAAGAATTTTCTTTATGCGGGGCTCTTCATCGGGACGGCTATTCTGACAAAAGGTCCTGCAGCACTTCTGATCACACTTCTCTGTGCCGGTGCGTTTTATGTTTTGAACGGCTTCAGAAACTATGTGAAGTTTAAGGAAATTCTGATATTCGGAACAGCAGTCTTCTGCATATCGTTCTTCTGGTTCGGGCCTGAAACAATCATCAACGGATTCTGGTTTATTCAGAGATTTATACTTTACCAGCTCGAGCTTGCCGGAACATCGCAGGCAGGGCACGGTCAGCCGATCTACTACCATGCAGTTGTTCTCTTCTTCGGATGTTTTCCTGTTTCCATGATTTTTCTCTTTGGAAAAGTCAGCGGTGTTCAGGAAGACGGTCTGAAGAAGAATCTGAATCTCTGGATGGCGATTCTTTTCTGGACAGTGTTTATTCTGTTTTCGCTGATTACTACCAAGATTCTTCATTATTCTTCATTATGTTATCTTCCGATGACTTTTTTTGCGGCCAGGAAGATCAGATATATTATTCTTCAAAAACAGGATATGAAAAATGCAAGGACCTCGGTTGTCATCCTTGGAGCACTTTTTTCAGTGATATTTGCAGTTCTCCCGTATGCGGCCTCCAGGCTGAAGGACTTTGCTCATTTAGGGAAGGATGAATACATTAAGGAAAGCATGAAGATTTCTGTGAACTGGGAGATCTACGGCACCGGTGCAGGAATTATTCTGGCAGGAATCATTATTTCATATTATATTTTATCCAGAAAAAAGCAGTTTATGAAAGCATATATTCTCCTCTTTTTGGGGACAGCATTTGTGTTTGAATTTCTTCTTTTTTATCTTGTTCCTAGAATTAATGAATACACTCAGGCGGAGCTGATAAATTTTTACCGAGAGATCGGTTCTAAGGATGCTTATCTGGAAGTCGTAGGCTATAAAAGTTACGGTTATCTCTTTTATTCAAAAAAACAGCCATTGGCCAGAAAGGAAGCTTATGACAAGACTTGGCTTCTTTTCGGTGAAACGGACAAGGACAGCTATTTTGCAGTCAAGACAGGAACAGGCGATATGTACAGGATGTCTCCCGGAATCAGGGAACTGTATAGAAAAAATGGATATATTTTCATGATGAGACCTGCACAGAAAAAAGAATGAAAAAAGTAATTCTCTGTTCTGATATTTACAGACCGGAACTTCTTCCGGATCTGCAGCTTCAGCAGGAATGGGATTCGTCTGAAAGCATAGAGTTTCTGAAAGAAACTGTTCTTCTCTCCGGCTTTGACTGCGAAATTATGGAACCTCTGAAAGACAGGAATTCACTTCTTAGACTTCTTTCAGAGACTCCTTCTCTTCAGAGAAAGAACCTGATTCTCTGGAATCTTACAGAAGGTTTTCTGTCCAGAAACAGAGAAGCTTATATTCCGGCACTTGCCGAGTTTCTGGGATTTCCGTATACAGGTGCAGATGCTTACGGACAGATACTGAGTCTGGACAAGGTGCTTTCAAAGCAGCTGGCTGAAAAGGCAGGAGTTCCCGTGACTGCCCATTCCGAGATCCTGCCTAGGGAATTTATCGTAAGTGTTCCTAGTTTTCCTGTTTTTCTGAAGCCCAGATATGAGGGGTCTAGCCTTGGAGTATCAGAGAAATCTATCTGCAGAAACTGGGAAGAGCTGTACATAAATACAGGCAGAATTTCGGAGGATCTTTTTCCTCTTCTGGCAGAGAAATATCTGGATGGAAAAGAATATACAGTCGCATTTATCGGAGATAAAATTGGAGCTGTTCTGGAAATTGTTTCTCCTTCAGAAGTCTACAGTGAGCAAGTCAAAAGCAAATCGTCCATGCCCGAGAAACTGATTCCTTTGGAGGATGCCAATCTGGAAAATATCATTATAATGTATACAAGAAGGATTATCCAGACTCTCGGAACAGAATGTTACGGAAGAATTGACTGGAAACTTGATGAGAACGGAACCCCCTTTTTTTTGGAAATCAATCTGACTCCTGGACTTTCCCGCTATTACAGCAGCTTTCCGCGATCTTACGAGCAGAAGCTGGGAAACTATTCTGAGATGGTGAGAGAAATCCTGAATCTTGCTCAAGCCAACTATGAGAATAAACAGGCAAGATACGGAAAACTCTGAATCATTTCAGATTCAAAAACTTTTTCCAGAATTCGTGACTTTTCAGATATTCATAATTATTTAAATACTCATTCTTTAGTTTTTCAAAATCAGTAAAAATGGAAAAAACATTTATGAAAGTCCTGAAGGATAATTTCAATCTGATCAGAAATCCTTTCTTCCATCGCTCCGGAAGTTTTCCAAGCATACTGTGGTATTTTTCCTGATCAGTTTCTTTGAGAAAATTCGGTCCTTTTTTATAATCTTCCAAAGCAAGATTCATATAACGAATCTCTTCAAACTTCAGTGTGAGAAATTTATGTAAAAGCCTGATCATGATGAATTTCAGATAATCATATCTGTCGTATTTTTTCAGAACATAATTGTTCATTATCAGGGTATTTCTATACCAATAATAATATATCCAGGACCTGTGTTTGCTTTTGAAAGACTGATGCCAGACAGAGAACCCGTTCAGGCTGATCGGAATGACATTATTTCGTAATGAAAATTCATGATCATCTCCTTTGATAAACAGAGGAAGAGGAAGCCCGTTTTTCAAAATCGTTTCTTTCGGAAAACAGCAGAGCCACCAGCCGCAGTAAATATTTTCACCTTCAATGGGAGTTTCATTCAGAAGTATGTTTCTGACTGTGTTCAGTTCTGTTCCGTTTCCTAAACTCTTAACACCTGATTTTGTATATCTTGCGGCTGCTTCAAACTGGACCCTAGGGTTTTCTTCCTCAAGCATTGCACCGGCGATAAATCTGGAACTGTATTCTTCTTTGATAAACGGCAGAAAGGAGAGGAGTCTTTCAAGTGCAGAGAAATGAAAGTCAGCATCATCATCCATCAGGCATAAATGAGAAATACTGCCTTCCTTCACTGCTTCCATAATGCCTCTAGTGAATCCTCCTGCGCCTCCAAAATTTGAATTGTGGAATATTTTCAGAACATCACTGTCTTTTTCTGAAAGAGTTTTTCCATTGTCGGCAACATATACGGAAAAAAAGGAAGCTTCATTCTGTTTCAGATTATCAAAAATATTTTTGAGATTTCTCTCTACATATTCCTCTCTTCTGAATGTGCAGATGATGAAGGCAGTGTGGGTGTGTTTGAGAGGAATTTCATCTGTACCCCAGAATCCCCCGTACAGAGTAATTTGATCTTTTGATAATATTTCAGCATATATAATTTCAGGATTACTGTATGTATCTTTAATTACTATTTCAGTCCTGCTGTTTTTGGAATGTTCTTTTTCCGAAATGACCGTTTTTCCTTCCGCATTTTCAGAAAAGAGTCTCAAAATATAGTTTCCTTCGCATTCGATCTGAATATAAAGTTTTCTCAGGGAAGTGTACTTCGCCCATTTGAATGCAGAAAAGGAATTGAAATAAGTGCCCAGTGAAATCAGAGAATCCTTTTCCAAATGGATGTTTCCCTCAGTGAACTGAATTTTTCCGGAAAATCTGTAAAAAAGACCTGCAGTCGGATTTTCAGGAGGAAACGGAAGGGAAATGGAATGAAGTATCATTAATCAGTCAATACGATTCAAAAAATACTTTCTGATACCGAGAATTCCCCAGACAAGGGTAAAGAATGCAGCTTTGACCGCACTCAGTTTTTCGCGGTTTCTCAGCATTCTGTAATGAGGAAGAATCAGTTTCTTTTTGTCTGCGGTCACAGCTCCCTTTCTGATTCTGTAACTTGCAAGAATTTCAGGATTTCCGAATCCGAATTCAGTTTTTTTCAGGATGTCAAGCCAGAGAGCATAATCGTCCCTGACGCTTTTCAGTGAAACATCAAAATACATTTTCCCCAGAATTCCAGAATCATAAACGGCAGTCAGCTGACCGACTGAATTATAAAATAAATTATCATAATAACTTACTTTTACTTTTTTTACAATAAATGGTTTTAATATTTCTCTGCTGTCTTCTCCGATGATCCTGTAAGAGGAAAACGAAAAGGCTGAGCTGTTTTTTTTCATAAAAAGCAGCTGTTTTTCGAGAAATTCGGCGTCCCAAAGATCATCTGAATCAAGAAATGCGATATATCGGCCTTCGGCCTTCTGTATTCCGAAATTTCTGGAATCAGCGGAACCTGAATTGCCTGTCTTATAGATGGGTTTTATTCTAGGATCTTTTTCGGAATATTCTTTCAGTATGTTCCTGCTCCCGTCTTTGGAGAAATCATCAATTGGAAGAAGCTCAAAGTTTTTATAGGTTTGATTGAGTACACTGTCTAAGCTCTGGGATAGAAAAATTTCAGAGTTGTAAACCGGCATAATTACTGAGACAAGATCGTCTGTTTCCATTTTTGGTTTTCCTAAATTCAGTAATCCCATTTTTTTCATTCAATGACCTGGTTCAATGATAAAATGCTGAAGTTCACTCAGGCATTTTTCCGAAATTTGAAATTCAGTTTGTAAAAATTCTAGTGAAAAATAAAACAGAAAAAAAAGTGGATAAAAGGAACTCTGATGATTATAGATTGGCAGCGAATTGACAGTTTTGCAGATCCCGACAGCCCAGAGGATCAGGAATGGCTGAAGGGTATGATTCAAGATTTAATTACAGACAATGACGAAAAGATGGGTCATATTCAGGCTCTTATCCAGAATCCAAAGCAGGAAGAATTGAGAGCTCTTTTACATCAGATTAAGGGTGTATGTGCAAATTTTGGAATTGTCAAGATGCAGGCAGCTGCAGCTGAGGGCGAATAATTTATAAAAGAAGCTAATCTGGATGCCGGATTGAATTTTGCAAAAGAACTTCCTTCTCTCTGGAATGAGGCAAAAAAAGAATTGTCTCAAAAATACTCCTGAATTAATTTCTGTCACTGTGTCCTAGGTTTCTGCCCGGGGCTATTTTGTCCCTGATCAGCTGTTTCAGCTCCTTCATTTCCGGAAACCTCCCGTTTTCTTTTCTGGAAAATACGGTCTCACCTCCTGTTCTGATTTCCAGAATTCCCCCAGTACCGGGACTGAGCGAAAGTTCCCCGATTTCTTCCTTAAATGTAGTCAGAAGTTCCTGTGCCATCCAGGCAGCCCTAAGCAGCCAATTGCACTGAGTGCAGTATTCAATTTCAATTTTTGCTTTTGTCATATTCATTATATTATAATTCCTTAATATATTTTTTCCATGGATTCCAGTAAAAGTCGTGCCAGCCTTTGCTGATTCCGGCCGCTTCTGATTCAGTTACTCCAATATGAGTCATCTGTACAATACAGTCATTTTCGCTGTCCTGAAATTCAAGAATCAGAACAGACTCCTCTTCTTCCTTCCATTCAGATGTTTTCCATATCTGCACAATCATTCTGTTTCTGATCAGTCTAATATTTTTTCCAGTGATATAACCGTCATAAGCAGAAAATTTTTTTCCTTCTTTGGGGGAAATTTCAGCAGGCGAATCAGTGAATTTCGAATGTACTTTAGAATTCAGATATTGCGAATAAAGAGTTCCGGACGAAACTCCTGAAAATTTAATTTTTTGAACGATCGGTTTTGTCATTCCCGTCCCCTAAATGATTCATATATATGGAAAGAACTCTGCTGTTGATTGTTTCTTTTGAAAAATATTTTTCAGCTGTTTCTCTTCCTTTTGCGCCGTACTGAACCCTGATTTCAGGATTTTCGAGCAGAAATTCCAATGCAGAAACAAGCGAGTTTAAATCTTTAGGTTTAATTAAAATTCCGTTCATTCCGTCTTTTACAATTTCCCGGCATCCTGGAGTATCAGTCGTGACTGCAGACCTTCCAGAGGCACTTGCTTCGATCAGCGACATTGGAATGCCTTCTCTGTAATATGTCGGGAGACACACAATATTGACTGACTTCAGGAGACCCGCGACGTCGGTTACATTGCCGAGCCATTCAACGTTTCCCGATGAAGTCCATTTTTTCAGCTCTCTCTCGCTGACTGCTCCCCTGTTTTCACTGTCCAGGGGGCCTGCCATAAGAAATTCGTATTCAGGATTTTTTTTCTTCAGAGCTGCAGCCGCCTCTGCATACAGTTCTGCTCCTTTTTCCTTGAGAAGTCTTCCTGAAAACAGAACCCTTTTACCGTCTTTTTTTTCCGGAATAAAACTGTAAAGTTTCAGATCAACTCCTGAACCCGGAACAGTGCTGTAGGATTCTGCAGTTCCCCCTGTCTTCATTCTGATTTCATTTTCATCATCAGAATTTTCAAATATGCAGACTGGATGTATCAGTTTGAAAGTATATTTCAAAAGACTTAAAATCAATGATCTTACTGTTTTTCTTTTCAGATCATTTTCAGAAAAGAGATATCCGAGTCCTGTGAAAGCAAGAACAGTCAGATGTTTTTTTCCTAAAGATGCGAATGCACCTATCAGAATCGGCTGAATGGAAACGCAGTGAAGAATATCAGGAGAAATCCGATTCAGTATGTTTTTTAATTGAAAAATATTGCGCAGTCTCAGGAAAGGATTCAGGCTTTTTCTGGATATTTCGAATTCCGTAAAGTGGAATCCATCATTCAAAATTGAATTGAAATAAGTTCCCTTCTTTGATGCTACATAAATCTCCGCTCCCTTTTCCTTCAAAAAGAGAGCAAGATTTCTTCTGTGCATCCAGAAAAACCAGTCTTCTGTAACAGCAAAAAGTACTTTTTTTCCTGAGAGAGGCAGCAATTTATCCTGACTCTATTTTGCGTAGTTTGCGTTTGCTACAGAAGGATGAAACAGAGTGATTTCCGGAATTCCGTCCAGAATCATATTTGCCCACTCCACTCCCTGCATCATTGCATGATCCTGATTGGAAACTTCGTATTTCCATCCTCCGAATCGCCCTCTGGAATAGATTCCGACTTTGTCGAGTTCCGGCAGAATTTTTTTAATGATGCCGTCCCTTTCAATGGAAGGAGTAGGATATCCGTAATCTGCATTAAACTCCCATACAGATACAATGTCATTTCTGTCATCTATCAGTTTTGTATTGAGCAGTCCTTGAATTGTATCTTCAATCAGAGTTTTTCTGTTCACGTATTTTTTGGGAGATTCACTTGTTTCAGTCATGAGCGACCAGTACTGATTTATGTCCGGCACGTTGTTTGGAGAATAATTGGAAAACACGGTCACTCGATAGAAAGGACAGTCTTTTTCCGGAAAATACATCCAGCATTTTTTTTCCAAAGACTCTTTCGGTTTTCCTTTCAGTCCGACTCCGATGATGTTCGAAGAAGAATGTTTCAGCCCCGATGCTGTTTTTGGAATTTCAGGGTCAATCCCTCTGACGAGTTTTGTCATAATATCCACCGGCATTGTAGAAAGAAGGATTTCGTATTCAATTTCTGTTCCGTCTTTGAGTTTCAGTTTTTTAGCAGAGGAATCAATTTCCTGCACTTCTGAATTCAGACGAATTTTGTCTCTTCCGACCATTTCCCCGACTGCATTCCATATCGCCCCAGTTCCGCCCTTCACCGGAAACTGGAATGTATTGTTCGGCCCCCAGGAAAAATCATCTTTTTCAAACAGAATATTTTCAGTCACTCTTTTCAGATCAGTGATGGCGACTCTCTCTCCAATCCACTGATATGCCATATCTTCGGGGGGATAAGCCCATACTTTATAATTATACGGTATCATGAAATGAGCTGCAATGCCCGGACCGAAGACAGTGTCTATCCATTCATGAAAGTTTGCCGGAGTTTTTCCAGACTGATTCTGGACTGCTTTGATGATTCCGGAAAGACATTCCCACATTGTTTCTTTTTTAAGATTTTCCAACGCTTGGATACAGCTTTCAGTGAGCTTGAAAAAAGTCTGAACTGGGAGGTTCTATATGGTAAACAATACGGAGCAGCAATTTCTGAATGAGGATGATATTAAGTTTTCGCATTTATTTCCTCATCACCACAGAAAAGACGGCAAAACTGTTTCTGCAATTTTAGACAGAACTGTCAGTCTATTGACTGATCAAAAATCGGAAGTTCATGAATTTATATACCGACAGGGAAAACTGCTTCCTGAACTGACAAGTCTTCGGAACATAGTGGATCTTTTCCGGTCCATTGTTTTTCCGGGGTATTTCAGTTCTCAGTTTGACAGACCGATTTCCCTGAACTATTTCACTGGAAGAAATCTGGAAAAACTTTATGAACTTTTGAAGGAGCAGATTCATAACGGATTCTGTTTTGCGGAAGAAGAGGATACTGAAGAACTTCGGAATACTGCTGCTGATCTGGCATTGAAGTTTATCGAACGGATTCCTGAGATCAGAAGAATTCTTGCAACTGATGTAAAGGCGATGTACAATGCTGATC
>JBPOJG010000060.1:0-1630 GCA_052033835.1 Spirochaetota bacterium | reverse complement strand
TGTTTTTTCCGTGGGTCTCCGTGTCCGCCCATTGAATTTCGTAACCTAGAACCTTTTCGAACATGGCAAATATCATCTGTCTGAGTTCATAATTGCTCAAATCTCCATCTAGAAGAGTAATCTCTGTCTTCAATGTCTGATAAATTGTGTTCTTGATTTTTTCAGTTTCCCTGAGTATCTTCTTTAGGCTCATTCCTGCTTTTGGTATTGTTCCTCTGCATGATAGGAGCTTCTTACAAGCGGACCTGATTCTACATGCTTGAATCCGATTTTTTTGGCAAATGTCTTCAGTTCAGAAAACAGTTCCGGTCGAATATATTCTTTCACGGGGTAATGAGTCGGTGTCGGCTGAAGATACTGGCCTATTGTAAGCATTTCTGTTCCGCAGTCCTTCAGATCCTGAATACATTCCATTACTTCTTCTTTTGACTCTCCCATTCCCAGAATCAGTCCGCTTTTGGCAGTAAAACCTCTTTCATGGGAAATTTTTAGAACAGAAAGTGAAATATCATATTTTTTTGAAGGTGCGAGCGCTGGAAAAAGAGATCTCACTGTTTCTATATTGTGATTTATGATGTCCGGAGAAGAGCTGAATACAGTTTCCAGTGAGGAAATCTTACCTTTGAAATCCGGAATGAGCACTTCAATATGAATATCTTTGTTCAGTTTTCTGATTTCACTGACTGTTGCAGCAAAATGAGAAGCTCCTCCGTCAGGAAGATCATCACGGTTGACTGCTGTCAGAACCACGAATCTGAGACCCAGTTTCAGAACTGACTCTGCAACCTTTACAGGTTCGTTTTCATCCAATTTTCCCGGTTTTCCCGAGGCTACATCACAGTAGGCACATCTTCTGGTGCAGATGTCGCCTGCGAGCATATAGGTTGCCGTTTTCCTTGACCAGCAGTGGTGCAGATTGGGGCAGGAGGCACTTTCGCAGACAGTATGCAAGCCAGAATTTGAGATGTCTGACCGAACCTGATCAGCATTGTTTCCGGGCAGAGGGAAGGGGATTTTTACTTTCATCCATTCCGGTTTTTCTATCGGTACGTTAAATTCTTTTGTTCTGGGCCTTTTTTTCAAAGGATTCATATTGCTCAATTTTTCATTCCCTCTGTTCAGGAGACAATCGAAAAAAAAGAAAAGAAGCAGTTTCAATTAGTGAAAAACTCATCAAAAAATTATCTTTTCCTCATTCCTTTGAATAAAAATGTTGTAAGTATTGTTAAAAGGCTGGAAAATTACCTAGTGGATAATAAAAAAGAGTTTAATTCGGGAAACAAATCTCCCTTCGAGAAAAAGAAATCTTCAAAAGAGGGCGGATTCAATAGAAAATCTGATAAAGATAAAAATAGAGATAATTCCTTCGATTTCGAAAAAAAAGATAAACGCCCTTCTGAATTCAGAAGAAACGACGGCGACAATAAAAAAAGATTTGATCGCGGAGAGAGAAAACCTTTTGACCGTGGTGAGAGAAAGAACTTCGATCGCGGCGAAAGAAAACCGTTTGACCGTGGTGAGAGAAAGAACTTCGATCGCGGCGAAAGAAAACCGTTTGACCGTGGTGAGAGAAATCCGTTTGATCGCGGTGAAAGAAATCCGTTTGACCGTGGTGAGAGAAAGAACTTCG
>JBPOJG010000124.1:0-2021 GCA_052033835.1 Spirochaetota bacterium | reverse complement strand
AAGAACTTCGATCGCGGAGAAAGAAAACCGTTTGACAGAGGCGAAAGAAAGAACTTCGATCGCGGCGAGAGAAAGCCATTTGACCGTGGCGAAAGAAAACCTTTTGAGCGCGGCGAAAGAAAAAACTTTGATCGTGATGATAGAAAGAGTTTCGATCGTGATGACAGAAATGAGTATCAGATAGATGAGGAATATGAAGCACCGGTCATACCGAAGAAGAGGAAGGGAGTCAAAGCAGTCATCAAATCAGAAGCAGTAGAGAAATTTGATGAGCAGGACAGAGCCCAGAAACTGTCTCTTCTTGGCCAGCTGAAGTCGGAAGAAGGCTCTTATTTTCTGAAAGATTTTAGAAATGAGGGGACTTCCTATGAGCAGAAAGGGGAGTTCAGAATCAACAGATTTCTTTCCAGGGCAGGTCTCGGCTCAAGAAGGGATGTTGAAGTTCTGATTCAGGACGGGAAGGTTTCCATAAATGGAGAACCGGTCAGCAGCTTTTCAATGAAAGTAAATCCTGAAAAGGACAAGGTGGAAGTGGAAGGTCAGGAAGTGAAAATGTTCACAAAAAAGATCGTTCTCGCTTTTAATAAACCGGCAGGATATCTTTCATCACATCACGATGAACATCATGAAAAAAATATGTTTCATCTTCTTCCTTATCAGTTCAGAAGACTGCATATGTCCGGAAGACTGGACCTTACTTCGAGAGGGCTGATGATCCTTTCCAATGAGGGAGGACTGACTCAGAGAATTTCTCATCCGTCAATGGGGCTTTCCAAAGTATATGAAGTGTCTGTGCAGGACTGTCCTGATGAAAAAACTCTTACAGATTCCTTCCTCAAGGGACTAGACGACAAGGGCGAAATGCTCCGTGCAAAAGAAGTAGAGGTGCTCGAACGGTCGGAAGAATCTGCAAAGGTTCGAATTGAACTGAAAGAGGGAAAAAAAAGACAGATTCACAGAATGTTTGAAGCACTCGGTGCAAAGGTGACAGATCTTCAGAGAATCAAAATTGGAAAACTGGATCTTAAAAATCTGGATATTGCGGAAGGTCAGTTTAAGGAAGTTGCAGAGGATGAAATATTTGGAGAAGAAATTTGAGTTTTTTGAATCTTGAATTTCTGGCAGGATTTACAGTATTCTTTTACTTGTACTGGTTTCTTGCCGGGACTGAGTTTTCAAAAAGACTTTTAATTATTGCAGCATCAGCTCTGTTCTATTTTCATTTCAGCGGAGCATTTCTTTTTCATTTTCTTTTTATTACATTTGCGAATTTTCTTATCGCAAAACATTTTCTTTCAAAACCTTACGGGGTAAAACTGGGAGTTGGTCTGAATCTGGCCAATCTCTTCCTGTTTAAATATTTTTATCTTTTTCTCGCCCTGATCGGTGGTCTGACTGGAATTTCCGGACTTGTTCTGAAACCTTCTGCTAACCTTCTGATTGCAAAACTTCTTGGACTCTCTGATTTTGATATTATCCTTCCGGCTACTATCAGTTATTATACATTTCAGTTCATTTCAATGCATGTGGATCTTTCCAGAAAGAATACGTCCTCAGAAGTGAAATTTTTTGATGTGCTGAGTTATGTATTTCTGTTTCCTGTCATGATTGCAGGTCCGATTCTGCGGTTTGATAATGCACTGAACGGATTTCATTCTGTTTCGATGGACAGGAAAAGAATGTTCGACGGTTTTTTTCTGATCTGCAAGGGGATACTTAAAAAATCATTTCTGTCTGACGGGCTCGCTTCCATTATCTATCCGGTATTCAGTGATCCCGATCAGTATTCAGGGTCGGCAATCCTTTTTACTACCTATTTTTTCGGACTTCATCTGTTTCTCGATTTTTCGGGACTGACGGATATGGCAAGAGGACTCGGAAAACTTTTGGGACTGGAACTTCCTGAAAACTTCAAGGCGCCTTTTTTTATGAACGGTTTCGGCGACTTTTGGAGACGATGGCATCTGACTTTTTCCTTCTGGATCAGAGACTATATTTATATTCCTCTGGGCGGGTCAAAG
>JBPOJG010000352.1:0-24769 GCA_052033835.1 Spirochaetota bacterium | reverse complement strand
GAGGGAGAGTGTCATCTCGAACGCAGCGTAGCGAAGTGAGAGATCTTAAAGCATTGTGCGAAGATGACTTCCTTTCGAACGAAAGGGCTGTCCGCTCAGGGAGCGTTAAGATCCTTCCAGCAAACGTAGAAGCTGCTGTCAGGATGACAAAAGTACTACAGGCTTCTAGCCTGCAAAATGAGTAGACTCACAGCCAAGGATGGCTGTGGTACTTTCCAAAGCAAATTTTTCCTACTAAATCTAGGTAGACCCGTAGCCATTGTTTTCGCTTGGCGGCCTGTGATTTCGCTTGGCGGGTTGCATTCTCAAAAAAAACTGGTACTCGGTGCTTTTTTTAGGCAGTGTGAGGTATAAATGATCAGTGTTTCCAATTTAACAGTACGATACGGTAAGAAGACTCTATTTGAAGATGTAAGCATAAAATTCAAAGAAGGCGAAAGGTATGGTCTGATTGGGGCAAACGGATCAGGGAAATCTACATTTCTGAAAATTCTGGCCGGACTTGATCAACCGACTGCGGGGTCTGTCTCCCTTGACAAAGGAATGCGTCTGGGATATCTGAAGCAGGATCATTACGGTTACGATGAAGTCAGCATTATGAATGCGGTTCTGATGGGAAATCCGGATCTTTGGGAGGTTTCTCAGGAAAGAGACAGACTTTATGCTCTTCCGGAAATGTCCGATGAGGAAGGGATTTTAGCCAGTGAGATAGAAGAGAAATTTGCAGACCATGGGGGATATGAGGCGGAAAGTTATGCTGGAGAACTTCTGGTAGGACTTGGAATACCCTCGAATCTGCACAATGAGCCGATGTCCCGAATCACAGGCGGGTTCAAACTTCGCGTTCTTCTCGCTCAGGTACTGTTTCTGAAACCGGAAATTCTTCTTCTGGATGAACCGACAAACCACCTGGACATCAAGACAATCAGCTGGCTCGAAAATTTTCTTTCCGGCCACAGAGGAGTTCTGATAGTCATTTCTCACGACAGACATTTTATCAATTCGATCTCCACAAACATTGCCGACTTGGATTACAATGTCATTAGAGTATATCCCGGAAATTATGACGACTATATGGAAGCATCCACAATGGCCAGAGAACAGCAGCTCAATGAGAACAAGAGAAACAAGGAAAAGATTGCCGGTCTTCAGGAATTCGTAAACCGATTCAGTGCAAATGCCAGCAAGGCAAAACAGGCAACGTCCAGACAGAGACTGATTGAAAAGCTGAAAGGTCAGCAGATTGAAATCAAACCTACTTCAAGAGTATCTCCTTATATCCGTTTCAAGGTAGGGAAACCTCTTGGGAAGGATGTAATCAATGCTGTCGGTATTTCCAAATCATACGGCAAGACCAAAGTTTTTGAAGATGTAAATATCACCATCGCCAAGGGTGAAAAAGTGGCAATCATCGGGACCAACGGTGCAGGCAAGACAACGCTCGTAAAATGTCTGATGAAGCAGATGGAACCTGATTCCGGCAAAGTGGAATGGGGAACCTCAGTATTCGCATCTTATTTTCCTCAGGATCATAAAGAAGGAATCGGTGACGACAAGAACACTCTGATTGACTGGCTCTATCAGTTTGCTCCTCCTGATACAGACA
Organism: Spirochaetota bacterium; assembly: GCA_052033835.1. Lineage (GTDB taxonomy): Bacteria > Spirochaetota > Leptospiria > Leptospirales > Leptospiraceae > DAORDI01. Next base: position 23,163 of record JBPOJG010000352.1, on the reverse strand, counting down.
CTACTGTTCTTCGAGGACTTTTGGGAAGAATGCTTTTCAGCGGTGATATGGCTCTCAAAGGAACCTCAGTTCTTTCCGGAGGGGAAAAGTCGAGACTGATCATCGCAAGAATGATTATGGCTGAGGACAATGTTCTCGCTCTCGATGAACCGACAAACCACCTGGATTTGGAATCCATCGAGTCTCTGAACTACGCTCTTTCTCAGTATGAAGGGACTGTACTCTTTGTATCCCATGACAGGGAGTTTGTATCCTCACTCGCAACACGAATCATTGAAGTGACTCCTGAAAGAGTGATGGACTTCACCGGAACTTATGATGAGTATCTTTCCAAGGAAGGCGATTTCTTCAAAAGACAGAATGCGGCTGCAGTTCTTTCTGGTTCGAAGTAATCTCTATCTCTTCGCTGCTTCCTGAAGTTCCTTGGTTTTAGCACCGAGGGACTTTGAAGCCAAATGAAGAGACTCCGCATGATCTGTAAGATCTTTCAGATTCTGCGTAATTGCCTCCACTGCACTTCTGATCGTTTTTGATTCCGCATTCTGAAGAGACGTATTGTCCCTTACATTCTTGATCTTTTCCTGAATTCTTTCGAGGCTCATACTGATCTCTGTGGACACTCCTGTCTGATGCTCCAAGGATTCGGAAATCATCTGAACACCTTCCACTATTTCACGGATTCCCATAATGATGATGCGGATAATGCCTACAATGTCCCGGAGACTTTCTGCACTGTTTTCTGTATCGGTTTTCATCTGCTGAATAAGTGCCGATATCTCAGCAGCATTTCGTCCCGAGGTCTCAGCCAGTTTTCTCACCTCATCGGCCACTACAGAAAAACCTTTTCCTTCCTCACCTGCTCTTGCGGCTTCGATTGCAGCATTGAGTGCCAGAAGATTTGTCCGTCTGGAAATATCATTGATCAGTCGGACAATCTCTCCTACCTTTCTTGAATTTCCGAGAAGGCTTTCAATTTCCTCATTGATTTCTTCGAGTTTCTGTTCTCCCTTTTGAGCGTTTTCAATTGCAAGCACTCCTTTTTTGGAAACTCTTTTAGATTCCTTGTTCAGCTCACTCATTGTACTCTTCAATTCATTCATGGAAAGTATGTTCTGCTCTCCCAGCTGAAACTGCTCAGATGTCTTGGATGCAATATCCGAAATAGAAGAAGAAAGTTTTCGAATCGATTCGAGAGAAACGTCCATTGATGTTTTGAGATCTCTGCCTTTCTCCTCGGTGACTTTTGCTGATCCGTCAATTGCCGGAATAATAGAATTTAATTCTGCAGTCACAAAGCTGATTTTATAAATCAGGAGTTCTGCATTTTCATAATTTTCGTTTGCCCTGTCTTCCGCTTCCTGAGATTCATACAGTACGTTCTGCACATAACCGGTTGCAATTGTAAGTGTGATTCCCATTGCAGAAAGAAAAAGAGAGGAAACAGCAATTGTAATGACTGTAAGTTTGGTCGGACCTTTTGTGCCTAAAGTGGAAAGTTCAGGAAACACAGTCTTGAGACCGACTGCGAGAAAGAGATAAAGAATTACATAAGAAACAGATACAATTGCAGTAAAACGTTTTGAAAAACGCAGTGATGCTCCGCCGACAAGCAGAAAAAACACAGAGAACATAATCGGACTCAGGACTCCGTTAGCTTTGTATATCATTTCTGCAGAAAAATATCCCAGCTGAACAATGGCAAATCCGACGTATTCGAAAGCAGAAGTGATATACTTTACTCTGGGAGAATACTGATTTGTCCGAAGAAAATATAATGATATTGGTATGGATAAACCGTACAGAAATATTCCGACACAGTAATATTCTATAATGGAATATACATCGCCTTTCAGAAAAAGGCCATTATCGTTCCTAGAGTAAAAACGGAGGCGAGAAAAAAACGCAGATAATTGGAAGTGGTCTCCCCCTTTATTTCTATCTGAAGTTTCTTGGACAGGTTATTTTTCGTTGACATACTTCTTTAATATTTTCCTTGCAGCTCTATCTTCTTCTGTGGATTTGCTTTTCAGCAGTTTTCTGAAAAAAAGCATTCCGTCCACGATCGGCTGATTTTTCTCTTCTGAAGAAATCTGAAACGCAATATTGATTTCCTGAACAATGATCCCGTAAACCCAGCTCCACATCATTCTGGCCAGTGCAACGTATTCATCCTTTTTCAGAGCAAATTCATGTGCTTCCGATCCTTTTTTCAAAGTAATCAGAAGAACCCTGTAACTGGCAGGCACGATCTGAAAAATTCTTCCGTCAGGTTTCACATTGCTGACCCTGAACATCAGTTTATGCAGTTCCTGATTTCTGCGGGCAAACAGCAGATACTCTTTCCCCAGCCTCGCCAGTTTTTCAAAATAATTGTCAGTAGATCCGACAGCCTGTTTCAGTACTTTTAAAAGTTCAGTCTCACCTCTCTGCACAAGCCCTGTGACAATTTCCTCCTGATTCCGGAAATGTGCATAGGGGCTCGCGACACTGCAGTTGAGCTGTGCAGATATAGATCTCATAGAGACTCCCGCAATCCCGTCCTTGCGCAAAATAAGTTCAGCTGCGTCTAGAATTTCTTCTCTGTTCAGACTGTTGCGAATACGCCTTCTCTTAATCCTTTCCTGCTTTATCTTTTCGAGAAATTTTGTAGTTTTGGTTTTTGTATCTTTCTCTTCTGAAGGTTTTGGAACGGCCTCAGTCTGTTTCTCTTTCGATAAATTCAATTTTATTTCCTGATCGCTGTCTTTTCTTTCATTTGCTTAAAACAACTTAAGCCCACGTTTTCTAGTAAGTTTCTGTTCCGATCAATTTATGTAAATCATAATCTTGTCCTAGGGTTGTATAAAAGCTAAGGGACTGCATCCCTGACCGAATACTGTTCGAAATGACAGAGAAGAGATAGTTGTTTCTTAAAAGTTACAAATTGCTTAAATATCAGCAATTCAGAGATTTTTTTAAACTTTAAAAATGCTGAATTTTCAATTTCGCTTTGCTATAAAATAAACTACAGGGCAGAAACGGATTTTAACGCAATGGCAGAAAGGAGAGCGGAAGTATCAGAACAGCAGGCCATCATCTTTACGTATGACCCGCAAAAATTATCAGAAGTTTATTTCAAATCCGGCGGAAGAATTTCTGCCCTGGAATTTTTGACGATCATTTTTCTTTCTTTGAAAAATCTTTCCGTATTGCTGTGGTTCTCGAGAAGATCTGCGATTGAGTCGTAATTATTCTTTTTTGCAAATCTCAGTGCATTCCATCCGGAAATCTCAGCGAGCGGGTTTGCCTGATTCCTGATCAGTTCTTTTACGACTTCCTCATGTCCATAGTATGCCGCAAAAAGGAGAGGTGTCCATCCGTTGTATTTTACATTTACATCAGCACCGTTTTTCAAGGCAGATGCAGCATCGGCAGAGCTCCCCGATCTTGCGGCCTTCAGGAGAAGCGTATTCTGTTTTTCTGTTTCTGCAGTATTCGGTGCAGAATTTACTTCTGCAATTGAGTCGGAGGCATTCACTGCAAATTTTTTCTGAACGTCAATCATCTCGGTGCTGTTCAAGGGTCTGCTGTAATATGTTATATTTCTAACATATCCTTTCAGTACAGAGCCGTCTCCTGGATTCAAAGAAAGTATTCTTTCTTTATAATAACGTTTTTTATAACCTTCTGCAAAATTGCTTCCCAGATTCAGATCTTTCAGTCTTTTTCCGTCCATTGATATTGAAGCAGTCTGTTTTTTCAAATCCAGGCTGACCGTAAAATTGTGCCATTTGTTCAATTCGACACTGACATCCGGATACCTGTACATTCCGACGACAGGAATGTCTTTTCCATCTTTTCCGGGAATCCAGACTACGGATTCTATTTCCAGTTTCCCTGTTTTTTTATTTCTCTGAAACCTGAGATTGCGGCTGCCTGCACTGAAAAGGAGATACTTTTCGTCATCCTTTCTTTCTTCCAGTTTTACACTGACAGAAAATGAATGGCCTTCTTCCGGAAGACTGGAAGCAGCGTTTGCATCGCCCATATCGGAATTTGCCGTATATAAGCCATTCATATAGAAGGCCTGATTTACAAATCCATCGGTTCCATCAGTCTTACTGGCAATGAAGGTCGCTTTTCCAAGTGCTGCTTTTTTGTCTGATGTCAATGGAAAATATGCTTCAAAACCTTTGTCCAGATCAGAAGGAGAGGAATCTTTCACAGGTTCCAGAAAACCAGGCTCCGGATTTACCATACTGAATTTGATACCGTTCTTCTTCAGAGATTTATAAGTCCAGAATTTGATATCATCGTGTGCGAGGTATGATCTATCGGGATCTGCGTCCTTCGAAGTATCCAGTATCTTTCCGTTTTTTACAAGAAGGATATCACCGGCCTCAATCGGAGCCATATTGAATATTTTGTCGGTATAAATTTCATTGATATCAGCCCAGGCTATTCTGATTCCCTGAAGGTTTGACCTTTCCAATGTATTCTCAACGCTTCCCGCATAACTGAAGCCGTACGGACAGGTCAGCCTTGTAGTAACGATGAGAATCGGCGAAGTGCTTCGGGAAAGCAGATTTGCTTTTGTGATTCTGTCTTTGACTATGTCCAGTGCATTGATTTGGCTGAAATATAGAACAGTCAAGAAAACAAGGGACTGCCTGAAAAAGGGCAGTACCCTGCAAAGAGGAAATACTCTGAGGAGAGATGCAGTTGAACTGAAAAGTTTCATAAAACCTTCTTTAGTATCGTAATTTGGAAAACCAGTATATATTCGACTTCACGTCAGGATAGGAGAATTAAAAAACTGCAGGGAAAATCTTGACCTTACTCTTTCAGACAGAATTCTGTTTTTATGAAATCGAAACTGCATTTCTTTATAATCTCAGTCTGCATTCTGTTCATTCAATGTCATCAAAAAGCAGAAATTCAAAAAAAATCGGAAAAACTCTTTGTCGTTTCCTCTGACGGGCTCATCCTTCGAGAAAAACCTTCTAAGGATTCAAAAAAAATTCTTCTGATTCCGTTCGGCGCAGAAACCGAGCTGATGGAAAATTCAGGGGAACAGGACTATATTGACGGATTCTTTGCCGACTGGAAAAAAATAAAATATAATGATAAAGAAGGATATGTTTTTTCTGCCTATCTGGCCAAAGATCTGAATGAATACAGAAATCTGCAGAAAAAAACTTGGAAGGAACTCGAAGAACTGGCAAAACCTCTGTTTCATACTGATCCGGAAAAATCCTCTCATCTGTATTCCCTCGCCTATCTGAAAAGAAACGGGGGAGAAGGATGTTATCCGGAATCCAAAATTTCAGGTCTGGAAAAATGCACAGACTATTGCATCAAGGCAGCTGAGCCGGTTTACTGCAGAAACTTCCAGACAGTATTTCATAAAGAAAATTTTCAAGATACAGCTGCATTCATCATAAAACAGATGGAAAACGGGAGCATTGCTGAAATTATTCCTTATCTGTTCAGCTGCATTCAAGGACAGCGAATCTGCTACCACTGCGACGGATTCGGAATGACAAGTTCAGAGAGTAAGCTCAGGCTGATTGCAGTGCATATTGATAAAGTAGACTTTTCCCGAACGAAAATCAATACTTTTGAAAAAACCATTGAGTTCTTTCCTAAGAAGAATTCTGAACAGGGTCTTTAAAGAAAATATATGGAAAACACCGACTTCTATATGGAAAACGAACCTTTTCTGAAATTCAATTTTGTGAAAAAATCAAAGCAGGATGAGGATTGGAAAATTAATTACATAGATGGTCGAATATTGATTCTGAATCCGGTCAAGTTCTGCTTTTTCGGAGCCTAACTTATCTGTAAGGAAGTTCCTTCTTTGAAATCTCAATCATTCTTCCGCAGTTTCTGTTTTCCTTGCGGATGCTCTTCATAAGTGAACCTATGATTCTTTCATTGAATTTGTCGGAACAGACATAGCATTTTTCTTCACCGAATTTTTTTTTGGGATACCAGAGAAAAACTTTTTCGCAGTCGAGTGAATAATGGATATAGGATGTGTCGATTCTGAATTCGGGTACATTCGGCCCTGTGCAGAATTTCTGAAAATTTGCAGATGTGCAGATCTGTTCTGCTCCTGCAGAAGAATACAGAAGCAGAAACAGAATGACTTTTTTCATGAGGGAACCTTGTTCAGATATTTGGCAATTTTTCTCACGACAAATCGGGGAGAGAAACGCACAGACTGCACAAGAATCCTGTTCATAAAACCTGGGATAATAATGAGTTTTCCTTTTTTCAGTCCCTTGTAGGCAGTCTTTGCAACAGTCTTGCTGTCAATTAAAAGAGGCCCCTTTACAAGTGCCGCATCGTGCATTCCTGCCCTTTCCTGAAAAAGTGTCTTGACCGGCCCCGGACATAAAATACTGACAGTCACCCCATATTCACGGACTTCTTCTGAAAGTCCCTCTGAAAAATGCAGAACAAAGGCTTTGGATGCATAATAACCGCTCATATAAGGTCCCGGCTGAAAGGCTGCAGTGGATGCCACATTCAGAATATGCCCTTTTTTATTCGAGATCATATCGTCCAGAAAAAGCTTTGTCAGCTCTACAAGTGAAGTTATGTTCAGCTGAAGCATCTCCATTTCGTCCTTCATTGCATTTTTTGCAAACTCACCGTTTGTTCCAAATCCTGCATTATTGACAAGTGTCTCCACAAAAAGATCCTTTGACTTTGTAAACTCGATGACTTTTTTGGGACTTCCGGGAACAGAAAGGTCAATGCCGAGTACATGAACTTCAGTCCCGTACTTCTTCTTAAATTCGGCTGCAGTCTCAGTCAGTTTTTTTTCGTTCCTTGCCGCAATGACAATATCTCTTTTTTCCTGTGCAAAAAGTTCTGCCAGATCGTACCCAATCCCTGCAGATGCACCTGTAATCAGAACAGCTTCTTTCATTTTTTCCTCTTTGATCTAAGGTTTCTCCTGATTTCTGCCTTGCAAGAAAAAAAATATAGAATCTACCAGAGAGCCTTTCTGAGAGACTCCCGAAGTTCGTCGGTAGAACCCCACTTCTTTTTCGGATTCTGCTGATGCCTGCTTTTGTGATATTTTGTATCCTTTAAGTCCTTATTCTTATCCTGTCTTTCCAGCTCTTTTTTTATGAGTCTGTTTTCTTCATCTGTGATTCCTGATACAGAACTGTTCTTCTGCTTTGTCCCTGAGTCCTCTTTGTTCTTGTCCTCATTGCCGTTATTTGCAGAAGATTTATTCTTATCATCTTTGCCCTGATTGGAAGAAGATTTATTCTTATCGTCTTTGCCCTGATTGGAAGAAGATTTATTCTTATCGTCTTTGCCTTGATTAGAGGAAGACTTATTCTGATCATCCTTGCCTTGATTGGAGGAAGACTTGTTCTTATCGTCTTTGCCTTGATTAGAGGAAGATTTGTTCCTATCATCATTCCCTTGATTGGATGAAGATTTATTCTGATCGTCTTTGCCTTGATTGGAGGAAGATTTATTCTGATCGTCTTTGCCTTGATTGGAAGAAGACTTGTTCTTATCATCCTTTCCCTGATTGGAAGAAGACTTGTTCTGATCATCTTTGTTCTGGTCTGGATCATTCTGAGTCTCTGCACTTTCCTTTTTGGAATTCTGACTGCTTTCGTTTTCAGCAGTCTGCTCCTGCTTCTCGCCGCATTTTGCTTCTCCCTTTGTCTTTAAATCTTCGAGTTCAGATTCCAAAAAATTGCCCAGATCGAGCGCATTTTCACTGACCTTCCTTTTCCCGCCTGCATCTACTGTCTCCTTCATTCTGCGGATGGAATTTTCAAAAAAAGTCTCTGCTCTTTTCAGATTGCAGATTTCCTCCTTCAGTTCATTCAGTCCGAGTCTGTATAATGATATTCCATCATTGTATAATGCTTCCTGAAAATCAGGTTTCTGCTCGACAGCTTTCTGAAAATATTCATGCGCCTTATCATAGTCTTTTTCCTGAAAATAAGAAACTCCTGTATTGTATTCCGGAATATATGCCCGAAACCCGTAGAGCACACTTTTTCCGTAATTCAGTCTCGCTTCCTCCTGACTTCCTTCTGCTCCTTTTTTTCTGCCGCTCTCATTGTACCTGTCCGCCTTTGCCATAGTCACAGGATCAAATTCTCTGCAGAAGAAAAGATTCAGGAGCAGAAGAAACGGAAGCCCTTTTTTTAATGAGGAAAAAAACATTTTGAAATTATTCCGTATATTTCCGGAGAACAGAACAGTGCCTTCGAGAAGGATAAGAAAAAAGACGATCATTAAAAATGCATAGGAAAAACTCATCCTGCCCTCGGTTCTTGTCTTCACCTTTGAGGCTTTTTTCAGTTTCTGAATTTCAGGAACAAGAGAAGAAGGCCAGTCATTTTTCTCCACTATCAGATTTTTTCCTCCTGTCTTCTCGGACATCTTATGGAGATATACATTCGACCTGTATGTACTGATCGTTGTGACAGTTTCCTTTACAGTTTTGGTCTCCTTGGTGCCGGACTTGTCATCCTGCCTGCCCCCCTCTTTCGGAACTGTCTTTTCATTTTTATAATTGACTATAAAGAAGTTTACAGTTCCGCCTCTTTTATCTGTTCCGATTCCGACTGTATGTACGGGCACTGAGGCTGTCTTGAAAATATCCAGATCCTCATCGAATGATTCTTCATGACCCTTCGGAAACTCGCCGTCGCTCAGGAATACAACCTGAAACGGCTCCCTGCTTTCGGCCATAATTCTGTGCAGAATTTTAAATGCAGAAAGAAAACTAGTTCCGGTATGTTCAAAATTATGCACCTTGGAATGCAGGATTGCTGTCTTTACAGCAATCAGATCATTTGTCGGAAGAAGTTCCAGCTCTGCAGTTCCGCTGAAAGTGATCAGTCCGAATTTCCATCCGGGAAGTCTGTCAATCAGTTCATTCGCAAAGTCCTTCGCCTGATCGTATCTGTCCACAGGTTTAGTCTTAAGTGCAGGATTTTGGACGGTATCAGTCGCCATCATACTGAACGAGGCATCCATCACAATCATCAGTGTTCCCTGCCCTTCCTTTTCGATCAGTTCAGTGTCCGTCATTCCCGGATTAGATGCAGCGAGAGTGCAGAGAAGAATCAGTATAAATAGAAATACAAAATACAGCATAAGAGATTTCTGATTCAGTGCAGTGAACTTGAAACGGAATCTGAAATGAATGTTTTTTTCAATCCAGTCAAGCGAAACTTTGTTACGAATATATATGAATATAATGATAATAGAAGCAGGTATAATAATTGCAATCCAGAGTGGAGAAAGAATGTCCAGATTCATCTGACAGGCCTCCTGAAAAAAAAGTGCGAATAGACCAGACGAAGAAGAATCAGAAAAATCACTGCAATTCCTGCCTTGTCTGCAAAACTTTCCTTCTCCACTATCTCGCCTACTTCGAGAGGAGTTCTTTCCATACGGCTGAGTTCCTTCAGAATCTCTGAAAATTTTTCTCCGTTATGTGCTCTGAAATATTTTCCTCCTGCTGCATCGGAAATCCTGCCGAGCGATTCATCATCGAGTGAGGTTTCGAGAATCGTCCCTGCAGGTGTAATGAAAGGAGATCCGTTTACATATACCTGTATCGGTGCCGGCCCCGCCATTCCGATAATATAAAGCCGGATAGAATTCTCCTTCAGATACTTCGCCACAGTCACAGGATCAATTCCGTAACTGTTCTCTCCGTCAGTGATCAGTATCACAGCCTGATCGCGTTTCGGAATTCTCATCCTGAGAAGGGCTTCCCCAGCACTGAGAAGTGCCACACCGATTGCAGTTCCTCCGCTTTCATTATGATCTATACTGTAATAGGATATACTTTCTATAAAATTCAGAAGAGAATTTCTGTCATTTGTCAGGGGCGTCTGAGTGAAACATTCCTGTGCAAATATAAATACCCCTGTTCTTGCACCCGGTGTATTTTTAATGAAATCTTTCGCCGTTTCCTTCATCTTCTCAAGCCTGTTCGGGCTGAAGTCGGCTGCCTGCATACTGGCAGAAACATCCAGAACGAGAGCCAGATCAATTCCTTCCTCAGATACCTTTGTTTTGGGAATTGCATAATACGGATCAGCTGCACCGAATCCTGCAGTGCAGAGAAGAATAGATTCTATCATTAAAAATAAAATCATTCTGATATTTTTTGAGATATAACTTCTTTTTTCTTCCGGTGCAGAAACGGTATGAACTGAAGAGAGCGAGAGCATTCTGTATCTGAAAAAAATATACAGCGGAATCAGAAAAAGAAAAAACAGAAAATAGGACTGTCCGAAATGAAATGTCTTCATAGTTTCCCCTGCAGAATTTTAATGCTGCTTTCCTGCTTCAGCTGTTTTCTGGCCGCCTCATACAGTTCCCTGAATTCATTTTCATCCGGTGAACCTGCTCCGAATCTTTTTTCATCCAGGGTCTTCAGATACTTGAAAAAATCGGGAGCGTTCAGGATTCTGCCGATCTCCTCAGAGGTCAGCTCTTCGAAACTTGTCTGGAACCTCTGCTCGAGATATGCTTTCAGAATATCGGAAAGTTCGTCAAGCCCTGCTTTAAAAGTATGCCCTTCTGTATGTTTCCTGAATGCACTGTCCATCTCTCTTTTGACCTGAAAATCCTTTCCGAATTTTTTCAGATAATGGAGCACAGGCTTCGATTTCTGGGTTCTCCGAAAATATAGGATAAGCCATACAATCAGTGCAATTAGAAAAAAAAGATAAAATATCTTCCAGTTGAATCTAGGAATCTGAGGGAGAAGAGGAAGAGTGTCTTCGATTCCGTGAGGAAGGCTTTTTGCAAAAAAAATCATATTCTTCTCTTTCTCTTGGCTCGGAAGTATCTGAACAGTTTTCCTGCGGAAGAATCAGATGAAGAAAAACTCTCAAAACCTATTCCGAGTCTAGTGCAGATTTTTCTGACTCTATTCTGATCCTCTTCGAGATTTCGAAATGAACTTCCTCTGCTGAACACAAAACCGCCTGTTTCAGGAAACTCTGCCTGAAAAAGCAGATTCGGAAATCCGGAATATTCCACAGGATCATAAATATGAAAAAAATTCAGATCGGTTCTCTTAGCGGTATATTTCATATCCGAATGTATCTCTTTTTCAGTAAAATCGGATATTAAAAATACAATCTGTCTTTTCGACTTCTGACGGAAAATCTCAAGAAGGGCCGCACCGATATCCGTATTTCTGCCGGGATAAGACTTCTCTGAAAACTCGAGAATCGCTTTGAGACATCTGAAAAGCTGGATTTTCCCTCTTTTCGGACGGAGGAAAAGTTCTGTCCTGTCTGTAAACAGAATACACCCTATCCTGTCCCTCGAATCGGCAGCCGAGACAGCGAGAGTCGCAGCAAGCTGCACAGCATATTCCATTTTTGTATGCTCCTGAAATCCGGACCGCATAGATTCGCTCAGGTCAAGAGCAATCACAATCTCTCTTTCTCTTTCCTCCAGAAGAACCTTCACATAAGGCTCTCCCTGTCTAGCAGTGATGTTCCAGTCAATCAGACGGATGGATTCACCTGATACATATTTTCTTGCCTCATGAAACTGCAGACCGTTTCCGGGAATCTTTGCAGAATATTCTCCGTTCAGAAGAGAGTATGCATTTTTCCTTCCTACAAGCTCAAGGGCCTTGACTCTCTGCAGAAGATCATTCTCAATCATGGGACTTTAATATTATCCAGAATTTTACTGATCACTGCATCCGGTCTGATATTTTCGGCCTCGGCATGATATGTGAGAATCAGTCTGTGACGAAGAGCCGGATATGCGACAGCTTTCACATCCTCAGGCAGAACTGCATTTCTTCCCCGCATAAAAGCTCTAGCCCGGGAAAGAACTGCCATCGCAATCGAGGCTCTCGGTGATACACCGTACTGAATGATATCGGAAAGATCGAGCTTGAACTCGGAAGGATTTCTTGTGGCCTGAGTGATATTTGTGATATACGAAATAATTTTTTCTTCTATATGAATTTTTCTTGCCTCTGCCTGAAGATTCAGTATGTCCTGAGGCTCCAGAACTTTTCTGACTTCAGGAAGTGATGTCTCATTCATAATCATCCTTACGATCTGCGCTTCTTCTTTCTGACTGGGATATTCTACATTTATTTTCATGATAAATCTGTCCAGCTGTGCCTCAGGCAGAGGATAGGTTCCTTCCTGCTCCACCGGATTCTGAGTTGCAAATACAAAGAAAGGCTTAGGAAGAGGAAATGTAGTGTCTGAAATTGTCACTTGTCTTTCCTGCATTGCTTCGAGAAGTGCAGACTGCACCTTTGCAGGAGCCCTGTTAATCTCATCCGCAAGAATAAAATTGGAAAACACCGGCCCTTTGGAGATTTCAAAATCTGCCCTGGACTGATTGAAAATCCTTGTCCCGATAATATCCGCAGGAAGCAGGTCAGGAGTGAACTGAATCCGCTTGAAGCCCAGACTGCAGACCTTTGCCAGCAGATTGACAGCCCTTGTTTTAGCCAATCCAGGCAGACCCTCAATCAGAAGATGACCGTCAGAGATCACAGAAAGAAGAAGCCCCTCTGCAAAATCTTCCTGACCGACCAGACCCTTTTTTATTTCGTTCAGCGCAGACTGAACTTTTTCACTGTTCCCAGACAAATTTTCCCTCCGAAAGCAGTGTTTATTTTCCAGATTCCTGTTTACAAGTCAAGGAGATAACTGTGGATTCGGCTTTCCACCGATATTAAAGAATTGGATACTAAACTTTCCGTCAGACTGGGGACAATCAAGGTGGATTTAGAGCGCTGGCTCATCGGTGTTGCCATCGCCCTAGGCGGGCTTCTGATGGCATTTATGCGCTGCGGGCTGAAGTAAAAGCTCTACTTTCATATGGAGTTCAAAACATACAAAGAGAATTACACAGCACTCCGCGAACTTCACTGTTCCTTCGACTCCGCTTCGCTCCTCAGGGAAAGGACTGACTCCACACTTTTCCCCCGCGTCTTTAACGCCTCCGCGTGAACCTTCTTTTACCCATTCCCTTCGAAGCCGCAAAGCTTGAGTGATTACAATTTTTGATTGTAAAATTCTGCAGAGAAGGAAAACAATATTCAAAGAAAGCACCATTGAATCTCAGTCATACTGGGACTTACGGGACAGTCGGCAAAACAGCCAAGTGCTGAAGATTACATAGAGAGGATTTAAAACTATGGGCAGTGCAGCAAAAAAACTTAGAGCAGAGCAGATCGAAGAACTGCTAGGAACCCTGAAAAGCCGTTTTGAAAAAAACAGCGCACGCCATAAGAATCTGCAATGGTCGGCTGTAAATGAAAAACTTAAAAAAAATAATGATAAACTCCGCTCACTTTTTGAAATGGAAGAAACTGGCGGTGAACCTGACATTGTCGATTATGATAAGAAAACAGATGAGTATATATTCTTTGACTGTTCGGCAGAAAGCCCCAAGGATCGAAGAAGTCTCTGCTATGACCGTGAGGCACTTGATTCGAGAAAAGAGCACAAGCCCAAAAACAGTGCGGTGGATATGGCATCCGAAATGGGAATAGAAATTCTGACAGAAGAACAGTACAGGCACCTGCAGAAGCTCGGAAAATTCGATCTGAAAACATCCAGCTGGGTCAAAACACCCTCAGGAATCAGAAAACTGGGAGGAGCAGTATTCTGTGACCGCCGTTACGACACCATATTCCTGTATCACAACGGTGCTGAATCCTATTACGCAGCGAGGGGCTTTCGAGGGTCACTCAGGGTCTGATCAATTCTCCCAAAAATTCTGAAACCACCCACTCTTCAGCAATCTTTCCATTCTGAAATTTTGAAACAATCATATCGCTCCATTTCAGAATTTTGCCGGCCTTCTGACTGGTATTATCAGAAGGTCTGATTCTGCCTTTCATCTGTCTTTTCCAGACAATGACATCATCGTTCTGATGCAGGAATTCAATATTCACAACCTTCAGATCAGTTAAATATTTATTCAGATCTTTGACCCATTTTTTAATGCAATTGTATCCGAGATAATCTTTTTTAGACATATGCACAGTATAATCCGGCGAGAACACTTCTTCTACCGCATCCAGGTTCCTTTTTTCAATCAGCTCCGTTAAGACAAATTTGATCTTCTCTTGATGCATCATAAAACCCCTCATACTTTCGAATATTTCATTAGAGGCGACTGTGTCAAGCTCTGAATTCTGCGGGTCCCGAACCTGACAGCCCTGCATAAAAAATGAGCCAACATAAAAATTCAGATTTAACAGAGTTGCTGAAAACTGATTGCCCAACAGCTCTATTAAAGTTCTTGCTTAATTAAGCAGTTACTTAATTAATGAAAAACAGAAATGGGACAATTCAACGGTAAAAATGAACGCAAGGTGAATGCATTTACTGCCCTGGCAGACAATACACGCAGACAGATCGTTCTGCTTCTCGCAAAAAAAGGTGAACTGTCCGTAAGTGAAATCTCGGAGAATTTTGAAATGAGCGCTCCTGCAGTCTCACAGCACCTGAAAATACTGAAAAAAGCAAATGTTGTTCAAATGAAAAAAAACGCACAGAAGAGACTCTACTGCATACGTGAGTCCGGTCTGAGCGAAATAGAAAACTGGATGACAATTGTGCGAATGCTGCGGAATAAACGAGCTGAGCGCTTTGATGAGAAATTGGCGAGAAAGAAAAAAAAGATATGATGGGGCTGTGTAAAAACTCAGATTTAATGCAGAGTTCAAAATAAACAAGAGATTTGGGTCAACTGCAAACCGAAATCAATGCTCCGCGAACCCCGCGTCCTTTCACAAAGCTCAAGGCATCGCTTTAGCGTGAACCCCATTTTTTATGCTTTGACACTCTCTCATAAATAAATGCATAATATCTGCCTGCCGATAATGGAATTATGAAAAGAATCCTGTCTGCTCTCTATTTCTCCTCAGGTTCAGCACTTACTATTTTTCTGTTTCAGAGTTTTTACTTTCATTTTGACAGAAACGGAATCATGAATACCGGCTGGGGAATGCCGATATATTTTTTAATTACAATGCTCCCGGGGTTTATCTTTTATCTTCTGTCGATTCCTCTATTTTCGACGGATGCAGAGGATGATGTAATGTCCGTTCTGCTTTTGTTTGCGCCTGCAATCATCAGCTTTCTCTACAATGGAGCCGCGTTTCTGATGAAGACCGACTATCGGTTCCTCTTGAAAGACTACGGGATCTCAGAGTATTCTCCTTCACTGCATAGTTCAGAAAAAAAATTCAAAGGACTCATTTTATTTAATGAAAATTTCATTATTTCTGAAAAATCATTTCCTGTCTCATATACAAAACAGCCGAGCAAGAACAGTTCAGGGGGATCTTTCACAGTGCACATATTTCCGATCATCCAGAAATCAAATGATGAAGTCGTCGGATTCATCAATGCATTTCCATTCTCATCTTACAGGGAACTCGAAAAGAATCCAGAGAAAAAACTTGCGGGGTTTCTGAATTCCTGCCAGTACAACGTTTCAGAAAAGTACCGCAAAACTTCGAATGCAAAAAAAATCGCAGAGAACTTTTTCTGCCTGGAATACTTTCCGGAAGAAGAAATCAACGGAAAGGAATTCGGAGAAAAGGCCTGGCCGATTCTCTTCAGTATTTCGATGGTTCATTTTTTTATCTGCACTGCAATTCTCATTTTCTTTAGAGAGAAGAAAGAATTATCGGTCTAATTTCCAAACTGGATCTAATTTCTTTTTAGTTTTTTTTTGCAAAGTTTTCCGAAAATAGAAATGGAGAACTATACTAGTGGCAGCGTCTGCAGGAAAAAAAAATCAAGGAAAAAAACCTGGAACCGAAATCAGTCTTTTTCAAAAACTGGAGCCGTTTTATCCATTCCTGCTTTTCTTTCTTTCTATATTTGCCGGATTCTCTCTGTTTTCCTACGATGACGGAGATTACGGAACAGCAAACAATCTTTTCGGCAGACTGGGTTACCTATTCTCCTATCTCTGTTTTTATTTTTTCGGGAGAGCTTCCTACTTTATTTCATTTCTTTCAGCCCTTTCGGGACTAATCATTTTCCAGAAAAGACAGGCGGATATCCGCAAACTCGCAGCGGCCGGCCTGATCGTAATGACAGCCCTGAGTGTTTTTTTCTATGTATTTGACACAAATATCGTCAGTCTTAAGGACGGGGGCGGGAAAATAGGATTTATGCTCTCCTCCTTTCTGGAATTTCTAGTAGGCCGCTCAGGAAGGATACTGATTGCAGCTGCTCTTCTGATTTTCGGAGGACTTCTCATTCTGAAAGAATCTCCGAAGGAAATCAACAAAGAATACTGGAAAGTTGTATTTGCAAAAAATCGGGAAAAGATATTCAGATGGCTGAAGCCGGAGGAAACAATTCCTCCAAAACCGGAAGAGGCAGAAGAGTTTAAAAAAGAAATCCCCTGGGTGGAAAAAAGAGCTCTCTCTGGAAAATACCCGGTCATCACAGATGCAGAGGAATCGGAAAAGAAAGAATCCAAGTCACCCATTTTTGATTTCCGTCCGATCTGGAAGACAAAAAAGGGCAAAGAGGACGAATTCAGCACTGTTGCAACAGTCACTGTTCCAAAAACAAAAGAGTCGGATTCAATCTCCCCTAAAATAAGCATATTTGACGATTTCGGAAAAGAGGAACCGATCAGCATTCCGTTTGCAGAAACAAAAGGCTCCCTTCTCGAAAAAATCCACAACTCTCCTTTTTCTGAGGAGGATACGGGTTCAATGGAAGCAGTGGCACTGACAGATGAAAACTGGGAAGAGAAAAAACTTGAAGGAGATTCACCTGATCTCATCACCCAGGAAGAACTTCAGGAACTCTATAATTTCCAAGACGGTGAAACATCCGATGCCGAAATTCAGTCAGATAATTTTTTTGACCAGCTGCTCGAAGCAGATGAGGAAAATATCCGTTCAGAAGACATCTATTCCTCCGAACCGGGCGAAGAAGAAAACGCCGCATACCTGTCCGTTCCTGTTGAAAAAGCAGAACAGCCGAAACTTCCTTTCATTCGCACGACAATTCCGGAAGTGGCTCCTCTCAGAAGAGCACAATATAAAATATCCCAAAAAATATTTACGAGCCATCAGAATTCAAAACCGAATCCTATGTTCAAGATGGAGGCTGAATATGTTTCCATGAAGATTCAGCAGATCATCAAGGAATATGGATATGAATCCAAAATGGAAGGCTGGGAAAAAGGACCGATCATCACAAGATATGAACTGACCCCTCCGCCTGGAGTGAAACTTGGACGAATCACTTCTCTGGCAGACGAACTGAAACTGTATCTTGCTGTGAAAAGCATCCGTATTGTAGCACCGATTCCGGGAAAATCCACCATAGGCATTGAAGTGCCGAATAAATACAGAGAAAACGTGTATCTGGGCGACATCATCGGCCAGAAGTCGATAGAGGAAAACAACCCAAAGGACCTGACAATTGCAATCGGCAAGGACAGCATTTCCGGAGAGATCGTCAAAATTGATCTGAATAAAATGCCTCACCTGCTTGTAGCAGGGACAACAGGATCAGGGAAATCAGTCTGTATGAACTCAATGATCAGTTATCTGATTTTCACTAAGTCACCCGATGAGGTGCGCTTTGTAATGATTGATCCCAAAATGGTTGAACTTGCGCTTTATGAAAATGTACCTCATCTACTGATGCCTGTGATCACCGATCCTAGAAAAGCAACCAAGGCTCTTGCCTGGGCAGTGATGGAAATGGAAGCAAGATACTCCACCATTTCCGATCTGAAATGCAGAGACATCCGTGCCTATAATGAAAAAGTCAGTTCTCAGGTTCTCAGCAAATATAAGAAAATGCCATATCTTGTCATCTTCATTGATGAGCTTTCCGATCTGATGATGGTTTCCGGAAAGGAACTCGAAGACTACATCACAAGGATCAGTCAGAAATCCAGGGCTGTAGGAATTCATCTGGTTATGGCTACGCAGAGACCTTCAGTGGATGTGATTACCGGTCTCATCAAGGCCAACTGTCCTGCAAGGATTGCATTTCATGTGGCTCAGAAGACAGACTCAAAAATCATCCTCGACTATATGGGTGCAGACACTCTTCTTGGCCGGGGGGATTTTCTGTACAAGTCACCTTCAGCTCCTGATCTGCAGAGGATCCAGGCTCCTTATATTTCGGAAGAGGAGATCGAAAAGGTAGTGGCCGAGAGTATGACGTTCTTCCGCCCCTCTTATGTGGACGTAAATCTGGAAATTGAGGATACTAAGGAAGAGTTTGCGGATGCGGATGAAGAATCTATGGATGAAGCATGGAACATCATCCGAATGGAAAGAAAGGCAAGTGCAAGCTACCTGCAGAGAAGAATGAGAATCGGATACAACAAGGCCGCGAGACTTATCGAAATGCTTGAAGACAAAGGATATATCGGTCCTCAGATCGGTTCAAAACCGAGGGAAATTCTACGGTAAACGCCTGCAGATCAGTCTTTCCGTCACTTTGAAATACGCATCTCCGAATGCCTTTGCAGAAGACAGTGAAGCTTAGACAAAACAGAGTCACAGTGTTTTTGACTGCATTTACTCAGCCAACTTCCGAGTTTTCAGAGACTTTTACCAAGTCCCACGCCTATAAGCGAGCGGAGCGGCAGCGCAGCGGGTTTAGAGGTGGGAAAAAGGGAATGTTTCGTTCAATGCGACTGGACAAAGCCCCATTAATAAACAATTTTTTTCTTAACAGTCCGGCTTTGGCCGTCTAATGTACGGACTTTTATTTTTCATTTTTTTTTGAGAAAAACTATTTACGAAAACAATCAGTGCAAATAAAATTGTATGGCGAAGGAGTTATGTATGAATAAAAAATTAACAGCCGCGGCTTTTGCATTGTTTATGCTGGCCACGATAAATTGCAGTTCTGACCAAAAGAAAGATCCAGAACCACCAGCGAAGACGGAAACAGCAGCACCTGCAAAGGGAACTGAAACAGCAGCACCTGCAAAAACTGAAACGGCTTCTAAACCAGCATCCACATCTAGAGACGGATCTGCTGGCGGAACTGAAAAAGAAACAGTAAATCTCAGATCAGTAGATCAACAAGGCGGAGGACCTTCTGCAATTCTTCCTAGTGCAAAACCAGGACAGTGTTTCCGCAAGTATGTAGTACCTGCAACTTATAGAGAAATTGCTGAGCAGATCGTAAAAAAGCCAGCTTCTGAAACAATTGAGACTATTCCTGCAAAATATGAAGATGCTGAAGAAAAAGTTCAAGTAAAACCTGCCTCTTCCTATACAGAGTCTGTTCCTCCTGTCTATGAAACTGTAGAGGAAAGAGTTCTTGTAAAACCTGAATCTAAAAGACTTGTTCAGATTCCAGCTGAGTTTGAAACAATTGAAGACAAGGTTGTAGACAAAGAAGGTTACTCTACTTGGAGAAAAGATGCAAACGGAGATTTGCTTTGCCTTGTAGAAGTCCCACCTACATACAAAATGATTAAAAAAGAAGTCATTAAGACTCCTGCAAGCGTGAAGGAAGAAGTAACTCCTGCTGAATTTGCAACGGTTAAGGTTCAAAAAGAAAAGGCTCCGGCAACTACAAGACAAGTTGAAGTACCTGCTCAATTTGAAACTGTAAAAACCAAAAAATTACTGGAACCGGAAAAGCAGAACAAGACTTTAGTTCCGGCAGTAACTGAAACAGTAACTAAGTCAATTCTGGACAAACCAGAAAGAGAAGAATGGAAAGAAGTTCTTTGCGAAAACAACACTACTCCAGAAGTAATGGCTGAAATCGAAAGAGCTTTGAAAGCAGCAGGATTTGATTCAGGAAATACTGATGATAAAAAAGCTGATTCCAAAACTTTCAGTGCCCTGAACGATTACCAAAAATCAAAAGGACTGCCTGTAGATGTTGATAAAGTCATCAATATAGACACAGTCAACTCACTCGGTATCAAGGTTAAAAAATAATTTAATCTTCGCTCATACATAATCCGCAGCTGTCTTCGGACAGTTGCGGGTATGTTCTCACTTCTGTAAATTCAACCTACATACAATCAGCATAAATCTAAATTCAACAATCTCAAAGCCGTAAATTGGTAATCGGTATTATTCGAGAATAGTTTCTTTGTTTCAAATTTCAGGATTTTCAAGGTAACCCTGCCTAATAAAATATCAAGAGCAATGTGAAAAAATCAAAATCCGAATCTCTCACAGGTTATTCAATTTTTGGGGCTGTGTAAAAGCTCATTTTTAATGCAGATCTCAAAAAAAATTTGGATCAGTGCTCCGCGAACCCCGCATCCCTTCACAAAGCTCAAGGCATCGCTTTAGCGTGAACCCCTTTTTTTATGCTTTTACACAGTCTCTTCCATAGGAAATCTCAAAAAAGGGCGTCTTTCTATAAGAATGTACTTTTTTTTTAGATAAAATCTGCCGAAATAGAAATTTGAGTTGTATTCAGGTGTGCTGCCTTCAACTTAAGAAAATAATAATCTTGTGATAGCAGGAAAGACAATGAACAAATTGATCATTTTAGCAACCTTCCTTCTGGGAATGAACCATATATACGCCACTTCTGTTACTGCCAAGGCTCAGGAAACCAGGGTAGATCTGCTGAACTACCTGAGACAGCTTGAGCCTATGGTAAAGAATTATCCTGGTAAGGATCTGAAAGACAATAAGGACGTAAATCCTTTGGATTTAGTTACTGCAAAGGATGATACAGCTCCTAGAGGTGACAGAATTATCAAATACGACGCAATTAAGAGGCTTTATCTCGAAGGCGTAATGTATTACTATGAAGGACGTTATATTAATTCCTACAGAAGGTTTTTGGAAGCTCAGATCAACACTGAACAGCTGATGGAAGAACTTTCTCAATACTATATTGAAGGTACAGATGAAATTCTGAAATCTGCGATGGAAATGAGAAACGAAACAGATCAGAATATGAAAGGAAAAGACGGAAAGCCGCCTCAAAACGACAGAGATGTTGTTGATATTTCAGTTGAAAGCGGAAGAGGATCTGCGATTTTCCCAATTCACAGAACCCCTAGACAGGCCGGAGAGCATGTTCGCGATTACAATCCAAAGGACTACCACTATGTTCTGAACAAGGATGCAATTGAAGGGAGTGCTGCAATGGGTTATAAACTTCTGAGCCAGGCAAAAACAGAAAAACTCGAAGCACTGAAGATTGAAAAGAATCTGGAAAAACACCAAAAACTGAATCCTGAACATAGAAAGCAGAGAATTGAAATGTATTTCAATGTAATTGCAAGATGCCGTGAATCCAGAATGGCCGCAATCAATATCTTCCGTCTGAAATATCCGAATGACAACTATTATCTGCAGGAAAAAAATGATGAAGCTTCAGATGTAATCAAGGATGAAAAAAATGTAAATGTAAAGAACCATTACAGATTGAATCCTTTTGTTTATCCAGCGTATATTAATCCGATTTTTGACAACAGAATTCCAGTTGGATTCAGAAGAGATGCTTCTGATATGCACAATAAGATTTTTGCTCATGAAGTGAACGGTAAGATCAAAATGAAATATGCTGATGTAGATTATATCAACAGAAGCATTGATAAACTCGAGGGTGAAAGAGTCAAAAGAGGACTGGCTTCAGTTCCGGATGCAAACAGACTTGACAAACCGAAAGATGAGCCAGCACCAGCAGCTCCAAAAGAAAACACAAACAAATCAGGCACTGACAAACAGCCTACCCCACCTACAAAATAATATTTTGATACACTGCGAAGCTCGGCTTCGCAGTTTTTCCCTTGTTCTTTTTATTCTCTAAAATACTTACAATTCTTCTTTTTCCTCTGCCGCTGTGCATACTGCTCGGAACTTTCTTTTCATTTTTTCTGATCAGAGGAAAGAAAAATAAAATTCTATCCTTTATCCCAATCCTTATCCTGGCATTTTTCTCTGCTCCTTACATCAGCCAGATCCTCATTCGAAGTCTAGAAGATGAGTTCCCCGCAGTGGAGTTCCCACAAATCCAAAATGCGGATGCCATTGTTGTTCTTGGGGGGATGATCAACCCTCTCTCCATTCACAGGGAAAAACCGGAGTTATTGAGCACAGCGGACAGACTGACTGACTCGATTATTCTGTTCAGTCAGAAAAAGGCTCCATTCATATTGTTTTCAGGCGGCTCAGGCATACTTTTTCAGAGTGATGTTTCGGAGGCAAAAACTGCCAGAAAATTCTTAATTGATATGGGAATTCCGGAAAGTAAGATATTGATTGAAGATCAGTCCAGAAACACAAAGGAAAATGCTGTTTTCAGTGCCAGGATTTTAAGAGAAAAAAAAATGAAGAAGATCATTTTAGTCACCTCTGCTTTTCATATGAAAAGATCACTTCTTGTATTTGAAAAGGAAGGACTCGAAATTCAGATATTTCCTACCGATTATAAATCCCTTCATTGGAGCTGGAACTGGGATACAGCTGTTCCTTCCATTGGTGCTCTGGATACAAGTACGATATCGATCAAAGAATGGATTGGGCTGATCAGTTATCGACTGGCTGAATCGATTTAAGGGGCGAGTAAATAAGATTTAACCAGGGATCTTAAGGCACAGCATCGCGCCAAAACAATGTCCTGAGCTGTGTCGAAGGGACACCGGATGAAAAGCATTGATTTTATTGATATATTATTTCCGCTTCATTGACCCTCCCCCGCAAGTAATTTTTTACTCTGAAAAAAGCTCTACTTTGCATATGAGCTTTCCATCGTAAAATCTATCATAAAAAAAACAGTCTGCTTCACTTCTCCTGTCTAATTTCAAAGACACTATGAAAACACTATTCATCATTTTTGCCATTATTTGCTCAGCAGCACTGAATTCCGAACCGGAAAACCCTAAGAGCAGGTACAAACTGCTGGCTTCTGCAGGACCGTATATCAATGCAGATCTTCTGCCAATCGTGACTCAAGGTGATATAAGTTATAAAAAATCCTACATTGGAGTACTTGGTCTGAACTATGATCTGCAGAAAAGATTGGGCATACTGAATCTGGAATTAGAAGGACTCTTTGGAAAACATAAGGGGGAAATGAATCATTCAGAACTTGGTGGCGTTCTGGTTGCAAGAATTCCGAATATTATGCTGAAACCTATGAGTTTTGCATTTGGGGAAGGTCTTTCCTGGGCAAGTGAAAA
>JBPOJG010000188.1:0-23497 GCA_052033835.1 Spirochaetota bacterium | reverse complement strand
GAATCACTCCGACAGGATAACTGATATCATCCGTATGCTGTTCGATGAATGCAGCAATATCTTCAGTTTGAGCAGAGTCTTTTGTAAGACCCATTACAGTCAGTTTATCCTTGTATTTTTTATGAATGGCAGACAGATGCGGAAACGGATTCAGGCTCTCCCCGTTTTCCAAATCCCAAAAATCAATCAGTCTGTATTCGTTTACAGCTTCTGATTTTCCTTTCAGCCAGCTGATCTCTCCGATTTCAGCGCAGATTTCTCCGGGCAGGAGCGTAGGATAGTTTTCGAGAATCTCCAAAGCGTCCTTGTCTTCAGGAAATATTTCCAGATATTCCCGGGCAAGAGTTTTCATTCTGGATTTTCGGTTCAGTTTTTCCGAACCTCCGTTCTTTATGTCACTATACAGTTCCAGGAATTTTTCTTTTTTTATAAAAGCTTTTATTAATTCTGACTGATTTCTTTCTTCATCAAACAGCAGATCCAGAATTGTTTCCAGTTCAGATGGATGACCGTGCCAGAGAAGCAGCCCCTTTTCATCAATGATGAAGGAGTGAGGGATTCTGCCTGCCCCGTTCAGATAGGCTTGGTAAAGCCTTGCAGGAGCACATCCCACACTGTATTCTATCTTTTTCTTTTTCTTCTCCAGAAAAGCATCAACGTCTTCAGTTTCTTCTGCACTGATGGCTGCAACCGTAATTCTGTTCTCGTGTTTTTTCTGAAGATCAGTCAGCACATTCAGATATTCATGGCTCGGTCCGCACCAGGCTGCCCAGAATTTGACCAGAGTAATTCCTTTTCCAAAAACTGTTTTTTCTCCTTGAACCCAGTCAATTCCCTTGAGAGGGGGAGCGGCCTTGCGGATTTTCAGAGGAGCCGGTTCTTTTTTATTAATTTTCTTTTTCATAAAATTCCTTCCTGTTGGGTTTTTGCAGCAGATGCAGGATACACTGTATTTTAAAAATCATTATTTTACAGTCTGAGATACTCTGCGTGCGGATTTCTGTCCTTCGAGTATTCGAAGCATTTCTTTTTTTCCGATCTCTGCCTCAGGATCATCAGAACTTATTTCCAGTGCCTTGTTGAAATAGTCCAGAGCAGTCTGAGTCAGTCCGGCCTTTGCAAGAACATTTCCGTAAGCCATGTACGCATTTTCATTCGGATTCTTTTTGAGTGCAGTTTCCAGCCAGAGAAAAGCATACTCAAAAGGATAAATATCTTCCGACAGGCCGTAGAGAGTAGATATAATATCAATGATGAATTCAGGTTTGATTTCTGAAAATTCGATCTCACTGAATGTTTCCTTGAGCTGCTCTGATCCGAGTATGCCTGATATTTCCAGGACTGTTTCAATTACTGTTCTGTCTTCCGGATTCACCTTCAGGATTTTTTTTGCATATTTTCTGATCTTGGACAGAACTCCGTCAGTGATTTCTGTTCCGGCATTTACTGCATTGGAAAGAGCAGTGAACACTTCCTTGTCTGCCTGCATATCCAGAAGTGCTTTATCCGGATTTTTATGATTTTTTAAATACAGTATAATGGGATTTGCATTATCTGCCGTTCCTGCCCAGAGAAGCCGATTCTCTCCGTCAGTAAGAAAGCTGTATTGACTGTAGTTCGGTTCCTCTGAAAGAATTTTCTGAAAGTTTTTTTCAGAAATGATTCCAGTCGGATAATCGGTACCATACTCCAGACCGTCGAGGTACTCTTTGATTTCCTCTTTTGAATCTGTTTTTTTTACAAGCGAGATCACATTCAGCATATCCTTATGCTGATTGAATATTTCAGCGATATGAGGAAACGGCATAACGTATGGGGCATTTTCCATATCCCAGAAGCTCACGAGAGAATAAGGCTTCTGAAAGTCCGGTTTTTCCGAGACCCAGTCAATCTGATCCGGAAGACTGAATATCTCTCCCGGAGTCCAGTAGGAATACAGAACTTCCAGATTTTCCATCCTGTCATCGTCATCGGCAAATACTTTCAGGTATTCAGAAAGAAGATCTTTCAGCTCCTTCTTTTTGTCCAAATGCAGTGAGATATTTCCTTGAATTTCTGAATTCAGTTCAATGATCTTCTGTCTTTTTTTTCCAAGCTCCAAAAGAATTTTTTCATCTTTCTTTTTAAAGACAACAGCCAGTGCAGTGTCCATTGACTGAAAATCACCGTTCCATAAAAGATGTTTTTCGGAATCAATGACAAATGCAGAGGAGAATCCTTCGATTCCTGCCATGTACGACATATCCAGTTTTTCCGATACAATCCCGAGACCATATTGAATGATTTCTTCCGTATAAGAGATGACTGATTCCATACTCTCTTCACTCATTCCGGACAATCCTGCTATCGAGATTTTCTTTTTGTATTTTTTGGCCATCTCAGACATTGCAGAAGTGAGTGCACTGAGGTCTTCAGCCTCATCGAAAAAAACAAGGACGGAAAGCTTTTCACCCAGAACGGTTTCTTCCCCCTTGATCCATTTGACTCCTGTCAAGGCAGGCACTTTTCTTCCCGCCTGAAGATGCATTGGTTCCTGATTTTCAGTTTGACTCATGTCAAAGCATTAAATATTTCGAATATCAAAGAGTCAATCATTTGGAGAATTTTTTTATTTAGAAACAGACAGGCAGTTTCAGCCTATGTCTGATTTCAGAACCTCTGCCGAAATCCAAAACTTTGAGAATCTGCCATAGAGGATTTACGCGAAATTTTCCAATCATACTAAAAATCATTACAGAATTTGGAGAAAATTTATTCTGCGTTTTACCAGTCCGAATATATACAGGTCGGTCTATATTTCACCCACCTCTCCTTCTCTGGGACATTTGAGCGTTTCCTGTTTAATTTTTGAGAAAGTAAAAAAAAGTATATCTTTTTCCTTTTAGATGATTTACTGTCAAAAGAGACAGAAAGGATGTCAGTGATATGCTGAACGCAGCAATTCTGAAAATGAAAGTCTGGATGATTAAAATTCTCTTTTTAGCAAGGATTTCTTATGCTGAACAAAATTCGACAGCTTAAAATTATCACAAGATTAATTATAACGTATATATTGGCAGGTGTCATTCTGCTCGGAGCCACTGCCGGAATGGTTTATCAGACGACCATTGTAAAGACAATCATTGAACAGGAAATTCAGCAGTCGGAAATTGAAAAAACTCAGTTTTCCGAGAAGACTCAGGTTCTGGGCAAGCAGCTCATCAGTTTTCTGAACAAATTTATGACAGTCTGGATCGTCTTCCTGGCAATGATAATTCTGAGTTCTTTTGTTATGTTCTATCTGATCTTTCAGGAACTTGTCATTCCGCTCCAGCAGGCTTTTGTTGTCACAGACCATATGTCCAAGGGGAGCTTCGACTATGAACTGAAAGTCAAGACAATGGATGAAATGGGAGAACTGCTCCAGTCCATTAAAATAATCAGGATTATATTCAGAAGCGTGTTCTCTCAGATTCTCGAAGTCTCCAATAAATTTTTCAACTCTGCAAAATTTCTGAAGGAGTTTTCAGACGAGTTCTCCGAAGCATCCGAGAAAATTGCAATGAACGCTCAGATATCCTCAACAAGACTGACCAAACTTTCAGATGCAACCTCAGAGCTCGCTGATTCTGTTTCCAAGGAGACAGAAAGAATCAAGGAAATCCGAAACAGCATCGTCCTTCTGAATGACAGCACAGTAAACATAGCTCATGTATTCAAGGAACTCAGTACAGTATCCAGTCAGTCAGCTGCCCAGGCACATTCCGGAAAAATTAAAATAGAAGAAGTCAAGGTTGCAATGCAGGAGATTGGAAAAAATTCCAAGGCCATAAAGGATATTATGGGACTCATCAATGATATTTCCGAACAGACAAATCTGCTTGCACTGAATGCATCGATTGAGGCTGCAAGAGCCGGTGCTGCCGGAAAAGGATTTTCAGTAGTTGCCACCGAAGTCTCAAGGCTTGCAGACAATACTGCGGAAAGGGTCAAGGAAATAGAAAAACTCATCAGAACTACGAATCAGGCAGTAAACAACGGGACAGCAAAGGTGGATGAAGCAGGCAGAACAATGGATGCAATTCTCGAAAGCTCAAGTCTAGTCGATAAATATATTGATAAAGTTCAGGAGAAAGTAAATATCCAGAGTGATAAAACTGCACTGATACAGACACATATTGAAAAAATGACTGAAATTGCGATCCAGATTGAAGACAGCATAATCGATCAGAAAAATACTGCTCACGAAGTGGATGAGGCAGTAAAAACAGTATCGGAAGAAACAATGTCCCTTTCAGAAAGTTCCAAGAAAATCATTGTGATCGCAAAGGACAAGGTGAGAACATCCAATTTTCTGCAGACAATTGCAAACGAGTTCAAAATTGATTCCAAATATCTGATTCAATGGGATGATACTCTCAGTGTCAATGTGGAAGAACTCAATGAACAGCACAGGAAACTGATAGAGATTCTGAACCTTCTGTATACATCCACTCATGAAAACAAATCCAAGGAAGTTCTGACCGGCATACTGAATTCGCTCATACAATATACTGTTGTTCATTTTGAAACTGAAGAAAAACTGATGGCAAAAACAAAGTATCCGGGAATGGAAGAACATATAAAAGAACACGAACTTTTAAAACAGCAGGTGCTGAGTTACAATTCTCAGTACCAGTCAGAATCGGAAACAGTGAGTTTTGAACTGCTGAACTTCCTCAGAAAATGGCTGACGAATCATATTCTGAGAAGTGATAAAAAATATTCCAAACATTTCAATCAGGCAGGAATCCACTGAAAAGGTTACTTAGGAATCAGATGATATTTTTCAGTATAACACCATGATCCTTTTGCATAAGAGCAGTGTTTACTGCACCAGTCTCTGCAGGAAGTTTCTCGTGTGGCACAGAAAGCAAGAAGCTGATTCTCTGAACTGTTTCCGTTCGGATTGAAAATTTTGTATGCACTTGCGCAGTGAAGTCCAGCCTTGCCGCATTCACTTCTCTCGGTGCACCAGACGAAACCTGTATTCATTTCTCCGCATCCTTCGATTTCGAAAAGGCACAGAGAAAAAAAGAATACAGACAAAAGGGTTTGAATGTATTTCCTGTCCGACCGTATTTTCCATAAGTTTCTCATTACTGACAGGAGAATGTCCTGCAGTCCAGGGTCAATCTGAAAAATGCCCGCGAAGCAGCCGGATAACAAGCCTGCTTCTTTTTTAACCCAAGAATCAATATTGCGAAATCAAATCTGGAATGAACCGATCCTTTTTTCTTTTCCGGCTGCAGCACAGATACGGGGGGATTTTTTTTCAAAGAGATCACCTCTGAAATTACTGTGCAGGCTGCAGTATCTGAATCCTGCATTACTCAAAAGGGCTTGAACCGTTTCTGCATCGTAAAGACGGATGCTTGTCTGAAAGGTTTTTAAGAAGTCTGAACCCTGAATCGTCCAAGCAGTGTGAATCAGATCAAAATTTCCTTCCACCTGACGGGATTCTTTGTACATAATTCCATTGATGTCCATAATGCTTTCTGCAATAAAATTATCCCGAACATATTCCTTATTCCGCAGATCAAGGATAAGCTTACCATCCTTATTTAATGAGTTGAACATATTTTCAAGAAATATATTATCATCATTCTTTTGTTCAAAAAATCCGAAAGAGGAATACAGTACGATAATCAGATCGAATACGTCTTTTCTTATAAAGTGAAGCATATCCGATTTAATGAATTCAACGCTCACTCCTGACTTGTCTGCAGAATTTTCAGCACGTTGCAGATATGATTCAGTAATGTCGATGCCGGTCACTTTGAAGCCCCTTTTTGCAAAAGGAATTGAATGTCTTCCCGATCCGCAGGCAATATCCAGAACCTCAGCCGGCGGGCTGATTTCAGTGAGATGAATCAAATGCTCTGTATCTGAATAGGGGTCTGCTCTGTTTTCAGCAAAGAAAAGAGGATACAACAGATCCCAAAAATCTGAATTTTCAAACCAGAATCTGTCCATACAATATGCCCCTGTCGAAAAATCTGATAAAGACAATGAGTTCACGAAGTCATTTTTCAATACAAACCAAACCGCTCAAGTTTTTTATGTTGACGGTTCAGTGCTTTCCTGAAAAGGTGCAAGTATCCGAACGGAGGAAGCAGGTGTGATTCCTGCACTGTCCCGCAACTGTATAGGAAGCGAATGCTTCTGTAGTCAGATACTCCTCTCATAACGTTTTCTCGTGGAAAGGAAAACTTTATATTGAGTTTGGCATTTTTGATTTTCGCAGATTATTTAATGAACATATCATGATAAATATCTGCATTCACTGAAATGCCGCAACTCGCCTTGAGGGCTCCAAAGGAAAAAACTTACAGGAGAAACCATTGAAAATCACTGGTTTAAAACTTATTTTTATGCTGGGAATCATCCTGGCTTTGGCGGACTGTACTCAGTCTAAAACAGACAATTCAAAGAGCACAACATCTGCACTTGCAGGTCTTGTCGGCGGAGCTGCATCAGAACAGGCAAAGGATTTCGCTCTGAACGGAAACTGGAATTCTTTTGTTGGAAGTGCGACAACTGCTTCCGGAACAATCAATATCAGTGCAAAATCCAATGCCGGTGTAGAAGTGGACGATGGGACAGGATTCAGTACATGTTATCTGATAGTAGAGTTTTCCAATACTGCAGCTCTTCCATATTATGTAACTCAGAATCCTTCCTCGAACGGTGCCTGTTTTTCACCTGATGCAAATAAAGGAAAGTATAATTATAATGTATTCGTGAAAGATACTTCTAAAGCAAATACTTACTGGACCTGCCAGATTGCATTCGGAAAAAGCAGTATAACAGAGGCAAAAGCTTCCTCACTGACCAATCTGAACAGCACAAACCTTACTACAACCGGATGCAATGGTTTTCCATGGAGCAGACTGGAAAAGAAGTAAGAATTTCCTTCTTTGAAACTGTGTAAAAGCATAAAGCCACGGATGGACACGGATAATATAATGGAATTTTCTCTAAAACGGCAGATTTTATTGGTTATTCGAATTTCCCGATATTACGCCTGTGTTCGGTCCGTGTTTATCTGCGGTTAAAGCCTCTATACACAGCTCCGAATTAAACAATCACCCACGATTCGGTCAGATCTGACCGAATATACATTTTTTCAAATTTTTATCTTGCCGATTTTGACCTGTCTATAATCTGTCTTTCTGATATTAAGTGAGGATCTTTTGGATTTTACAGAATGCAGACTTCAGATGGAAGCCGATATTTCCTTTCAGATTCGGAAAACCTATTTTCAGTCCCCCTCAACTCAACAGAAAAAGGCTGTCCTTATCATAAAATTTACGGGTTCTCACGGTGAAGGAAGCGGGGGAAACAAAAATTCGGAATTCATGAAAACTGTCATTTCTGCAGCACTTGGACTTTTTATTTCTGATATGCTGATTCTGGATCTGACAGAACTCAAATACGAGTTTGGAGACTCACTTGCCTCAGTCTTCGACATTCCTGCGAGAATAAAACCGAAGGATTATGAAACTGTAATTACAGTTTCGGATCTCTGCAGACAGGGCATTCTCTCTCTGATGGATTTCACTCAAATTTCATTCAGGACTTTCGACAAGCTGAACGACAGTCTGAATTACTTTGCCGATTCCTTTAAAATTTGATTGCACTGAAATATGAAAAAAATAATTTACTCTATTAAACACAGCAGCGGGATTTCCATTATGTGCAGTTCAGTAAATGTTTCCAAAGAAACAGATCACTGCAGGGATCGGCTTTTCGGAATGTACCGCCCGGGCAGAATATAAGGCAAAAAATTTTCTCTGACAATGAAAGTAACATTAAGCATACGGAACGGTTTTATTCTTTCTTTTATTCTGCTGATTTCCTGCATCCTCCTCATATTTTTTATTGGATACAAAGTCATTTTTTCTGATGTCGCCAAGGACTTGAACAAAGGTCTGGAATCAATGAGTTTTCTTGCTGCTGATCTTGTGGACAGATCCCTCTACAGGGTTGCCAACAGTACAAAGGCTCTTGCAGACATTTATAGAGATACTTACAAAAAAACCAAATTCACTGACAAAAAAGACCGATTGGACTCATCAGTCAGTCGGACATCAAAGACAGCTTCATTTGAACTGTGCACTGAAACAGATCCAAAATTAAAATCTCCCTGTCTGAGTTACCTTCTTTACAATGATTTCCAGTTTGACCCAGTCATTTACAGGGAACTTAAGACCGCAGAAAAACTTGCGCCTGTATTCAAGAATATGTATGATACATTTAGTTATTCCTGGGTTTATCTGACTACTGTTAATGATTTTCTTTTTATTTATCCATACATTCCATACAAGGATGCGGACGGAATTTACAAACCGACCAGACAGCATTTTTATCTTGCTGCAGATTTTCAGAACAGAACTTTCGGATGGGAGGAGCCTTACTTGGATCTTGCAGGCGAAGGGATGATGATCACAGTCTCGTATCCGATTTATGACGGCGATGAACTGCTGGGTGTTGCATCCAGAGACATTACTCTCCCTCAGCTTTCAAGCTCTGTCCTGGAAAAAACAATGGCATATTCAGGAACAATCTCATTCATTGTTGATAAAAACGGAAAAGCTATTTCCTCTTCCGGAGAAGAGTATCTGAACGAAATGGATGAGGTGAACAAAAAAGACTACAGAGGAATACTTTACTACAGGCAGAAAGAAGGTCTGGAAAAAATCGGCAGAAAAGGAATCACGAATTCTAAATACAGCCTGATGAATGATGTCACAGAATCGGTTCTTTCAGAATTCCAGAAAACAGGAAAAAAAATTATAAATCTTGATTTTTCAATGAAAGAAAAATATAAAGTAATTGCATCCAGATCCTCAGCGGCCGGCTGGTTCATCATATCTGTCATCCCCGACAGATCCGTTTACGAAGCTTCACAGTATTCATTTCTCAGGCTTTTCAGTTTTGTTCTGATTGCAGTATTTTCCATTTATGCGATAGCAGGATACTGGGCTGTAAAAATGGTAGTGAGACCTTTGGGAATTCTTTCCAGATCAGCGGAAAGAGTAAGCAAAGGCGATCTTTCTGTCAGGATGCCTGCACTATACACAGATGAAATAGGACAGTTCTCCAGAATTTTCAATCAGATGCTGAAGAATATGGAGAAGGCAAAATATGAACTAGAGGACTACAGCAGAAACCTTGAACAGAAAGTGGAAGAAAGAACGGATGCCCTGAACAGCTCACTTCAGCTGATCAAAAAGGATATGAATTTTGCAAAGCAGATCCAGGGAAGACTTCTGCCCGACTATGAAAATCTTCATGAGAGGCTGAATATCTCCTGCCGTTACATGCCGATGGACGAGGTCGGAGGGGATATATATGATATCATTAAACTGAAAGACGGAACTGTCAGAATATATATTGCTGATGCGACAGGCCACGGCGTTCAGGCCGCCCTTGTAACAATGCTTATAAAAAGCAGTTTTGAATCTCTGAAAGAAACGGAAAAAAATCCTTCCGATATTCTGTTCAGCCTGAACAATCTTTTCTGCTCAAACTACAAGTCGCTGAATTCCTACTTCTCCTGTTTCGTCGTTGATATCAACCCTAAAAAACAGACACTGGTCTATTCCTCTGCAGGTCATCCTGGACAGTTTCTTATGAAACCAAACGGTGAAACAGAACAGCTGAACAAGACAGGAAGAATCATCGGGATGAAAGGAAAAACAGTATATAAAAATGAAAAAATCGGCTTTCATCAGGGAGACAGACTTCTTCTGTTTACTGACGGACTTTTTGAGGAGTTCAATGAATCAGAAGAAGAATATGGAGAAGACAGACTTGCGGAGGCTGCTAAGTCAAATGCAAAACTTCCAATCTCAGAAATGATAGACTCCATCGGCATATCGCTTGAAGGCTTTCTGAAGTCCTCACCGAAACAGGATGACATTACTGTCATCGGAATAGAGTATATCTGATTTTATAAATATTCAGCAAACTCATCCTTCGATGAGTCTGTCGAATCCTGATATACACAACCCCTTCACTCAATGCGCAGAGACAATCTCAGTCCTCCTCCTCTTCTTCATCCTCACTCTCTTCGTCTTCTTCCTCATCTTCAGACTCTTCATCGTCATTCTCATCAAACATCTCTGAAAGTGTTTCCTCGAGATCTTCAAAATTAACTTCGGTCTGATTGCAGAGAATAATCCATCCGTTTCCTGTCTCAATGTCATACTGCATTGTAGTACTTGATCCTTCTTCTGCACCTTCATGACCGAAAGTCTCATCATCTCCATACCAAATCAGTCCGACTGAATTTTCTTCATCCGAGAAATGTATTTTTTTCATTTCCTTTGCAGTATCGCTGCTGATGATTTCTTTACCGTCATATGTACCGTCCTGAATGAACATAATGAGAAATTTTGCCAGATCGGAAAGACTTCCTCGATACAGACCGTTTGGATAATCAGGACAATTATAATGTCCCTTAGTTTTCTGATACTCATAGTACGGCAGAGAAACTTTTTCCATATCCAGATCTGCAAATTTCCATGCGGTGTTTTTCATACCGAGAGGCGACCATATCTTTTCTCTGCAGTATTCATCACAGGACATCTCTGAAACTTCTTCCACAATGAATCCAAGCAGGGCAACCGCAGCATTGGAGTAAGAGTATTTTACACCCGGCTTTTCTTTCGAAAAACACTTTTTACTGTCATAGAAAGATCCGCCTTCGGTAAAATAGTTTTCAATGTACTCAGCAAGAGTCATCTCCGGATCTTCGTTTCTGATATAAATCAGACTGTCGTCGACATCACTGTTATCTATTATGCTCGAAGTATGAGTCATCAGCATTTTCACGGTAATTGCCTCATCCGGATACTTTGGATTACGAACTTCAAAGGGAAGATATTCATTCACATCATCTTCCAAATTCAATTTACCGTCTTCTACAAGAGTCATTGCTGCAACAGCCGTGAATGTTTTGCCTATCGAGGCCAGAATAACAGCAGTATCTGCCGTCATAGGTATTTTTTTAGAAACATCGGCGTAACCGGCAGCCTCTTTCCAGGAAACTTTTCCATCCTGAATAATGCAGGCCGCCATCCCAGTGATTTTATTTTCTTCAATATAGTCTTTAAGAATGGATTTCATTCCAAACACTTGACCAGATTCATTTCTTTTGGCAAATACATTTTTCATTTCAGAAATACATTCTGTCGCGCAGGCGCCGAAGGGCAGAATTTCTCATCTTGAGATTTTCCATCAGGATCGTAATGAGACAATTCATCCGGATTTTACTTGAGTTCAGCGACTTTAAAGCCATCCTGTCAAGGTATGCCGCCGATCCACAACTCCACCATCAGCAGGAAAGACAGAGAAATTGGATCTTTCATTTTCAGCACAGAATGTTCCATATGATAATGAAACTTTCTGCAATTCTCTTCATTTTTATTTCTGTATTCTGCTCGAAACCGGCATCACATACTTCTGCAGTGAAGGGAATACTGGATTTTCGAAATATTCCATCTGATTTTTTTGAATCAGAAACAGTTCCCCTGAACGGGCAATGGGAATTCTATCAGGACACTCATATTCCAGTATCGGGCAGCGAATTCAACTCACATCATACTTATGAAAAAATACCGAGCAACTGGACATCTTATCAGAAAGACGGAACAGCTCTTCCTGCTTTCGGCATTGGATCCTTTCGGCTGAAGATACTGCTCAAGGAAAAATGTCAGGAAATGGGAATAAGAATTTTTACATTTGGAACATCCTACTCAATGTATGCCGACGGACAACTGATTTCAAAGAACGGACATCCTGGAAAAACAAAAGAAGACACTGTTCCTGAATATTTCCCCAGGATTGCAAGATTCAAATGTTCCTCTTCTGAAATCGACATACGGATTCATATTTCAAACTTTCATTACAGAACTGGAGGATTCTGGAGAAACATTTATATCGGAAAACCGGAGAATCTGGAAAACAGACGATATAATGAAAATATATCTGATTTAATTCTCTGCGGAATGCTTTTTACTATGGGGGTTTATCATTTTGGAATTTTTTTCCTGAGAAGGAGCGAATCTGCTGCACTGCATTTCGGTATGTTCTGCATTTTTCTGATTTTTTACAATATCACAATCAACGATATTTTCCTGAAACAGATATTTCCGAAAATGTCCTTCAGACTTCTTCTGATAATTCACTGTTTTTCATTCACTCTTCCTATACCTGCGATGTCTCTCTTTGTAAAGAGAATGTTCCCTGATGATTTTTACAGCCCGGTACTGTATCTGATTTATGCTGTCACAGGTGCTGCTTCTGCCGCGATTCTCATTTTCCCTGCAGAAATCTTTTCCCATATCGTGCAGCCCATGAGATTAATGATAATCGTATCATCGATCTATCTGATTTATCTTCTTGCAAGATCTTCACTGAGAGGGAACTTTGAAGCAAAAGTTTTTCTTTTTGGGTTTAGTATATTCTTTATTTCAGTCGGAAATGACATCCTTCGTGCGAATCATATATTGAATACAGAGTATCTGAGCAGCTGGGGATTTATGTTTTTTATCATAGCTCAGTCCCTGATACTTTCCAGAAGATCGTCAGAGGCATTCAGACTGTCAGGAACTCTTACAAAAGAGCTTTCGTCCAAGAATATCACTCTTGAGCAGAAAAACCAGGAACTTCGAATACTGAAATCTTCACTGGAAGATATGGTTGCCGATCGGACTAAGGAACTTCTGGCAGCAAAAGAAAATGCAGAACTGGCAGCAAATGCAAGATACAGATTCCTGGCAAATATGAGTCATGAAATCAGGACACCGCTCAACTCCATCATCGGTCTGACTGATCTTCTTCTGGAAGCAGAGCTTAAATCTGAGGAAAGAGATATGGCAGAGACTGTCAACTCAAGCGGAAAACTTCTTCTCAGAATCATAAATGACATTCTGGATCTTTCAAAAATAGAATCCGGTAAAATAGATCTGGAAGAAACCGATTTCAATCTTTCATTCCTGACTGCAGAGATCTCATCCATGATAAATCCATTAATTAAATCTTCCGGAAAAAATATTCGATTTTATAATCTTATTGATCCGGAAATTCCCAATATTCTTCACGGAGATCCGTTTCGACTGAAACAGATTCTCCTGAACCTTTTAAGCAATTCAGTCAAATTTACAGAAGCAGGAGAAATCCGTTTTGAAACTCGGCTGATCAGTTCCGGAATGAAAACGTACAACCTTGAGTTTACTGTAACTGATACCGGAATCGGAATGAATGATTCTGAAATAAAGAAAATATTTGAACCGTTTGTACAGGCGGATTCTTCCACCACCAGAAAATACGGAGGAACTGGACTGGGACTTGTGATTGTAAGAAGACTTACGGAAAGTATGGGCGGCAGGACTTTCGTTGAAAGTGAAAAAGGAAAAGGAAGTGTTTTCAGCCTGGCAATTCCATTTGTAAAATCTGTCACTGCTTCTGAAATAAATCTTTCTGAACCTGTGAGAAATGAAAAACTTCACAGTCTGTATCCGTTTAATATTCTGCTCGTTGAAGACAATAAGGCGAATCAGAAACTGATAGAGAGAATTCTCGAAAAGGAAGGATACAAAATCATTACTGCGGATAACGGTCAGGACTGTCTTGATATCCTGGAAAAGGAAAAAATAGATATGATTTTTATGGATTACCAGATGCCTGTAATGGATGGGCCTACTGCATCTGCAGAAATCAGAAAAAGATATAATGATAAATTCATCATCATTGCACTGACAGCAAATGTTCTGGAGGAAGATAAAAAAGTCTGCAGAGATTCAGGAATGGATGATTTTATTTCAAAACCCGCACGACCCTACGACCTTAGAGAAAAAATCTCCTTATGGGGTGCAAAAAAATTTACAGATCAGTCTTCTCATTCACTTTGATCCTCAGAAAGATCCTTTCTGCTCAGTTCAAATGAATTAATAAATGTCTGAATTGTCTGAATATGTTCATCTACAGGTGACGTTGTACCGTCTCCAAAGTCATACAGATGCTCGTCAAAAAGATGAAAGTCAAATATTTTAAGTTCAAATTCAGGCAGAACAATAATGATGTTTTCAGAATGCAGATCGAGAATCAGCTTTTCCTTTTCAGCCAGATACTTTGTGGCTTCAATTACCCGATGAAAATTATACGCAATCTTTTTGAGTTTGGAAACAGAAACTTCTCCGAATCTCTGATAATTAAAATTTAATTTCCAGCTGGGAAGAACTGTATCCTCAAAAAAACCCTGCTTTTCCTTTTCTTTCAGCTCCACAAACTCCTTCAGATGTTTGCCGGGGATCAGAAGCTGATTGTCACAGGGAGTCATTGTCATAATCGGATAGGAAAAAAGGCCTGTTCTGAAACGAAGCCCCATAAAATGCCTAGTGGGAAGAACAAGATCAGGGAGCAGTGTCTTAATTTTCCAATAGTGGAATCTTTCCAGTCCAAGACGTCTGAAATTGTATTCAATCTTTTCTGATTCAGTATTTCCTGCCTTTTTCTGCAGAAAGTTCTTCAGCTGCATCTCCTCCGGCTTCAGATAACTTTCGAGTTCATTGCCTACTTTCTTATAGAGTGTACCAAAAAGAGGATCAGATAAAAGTTTTGATTTTCCTATCTTGACTACATGATTCCAGGGGAGTCTGTATACAAATTTATATGAACCTCTTCCGATGAAATTGTCCTGATGAAGAGGCATAAATTCATCCATGAACTGCCCATCATATTTATAAGTAACTCGGAAAAGATGGGTGACCGGGAACAACCATTCATAAAATCTCCTGAACATTCCAGACTTGCGAAGACCCATATCGACCGGTAAAAATTCAATCGGGATGGGAGGAAGGAGAGATCTTGGATCCTTAAAAAATTCCTTGTCGAGACCTTTTTCAAGGTAGTCCACAATATTCGGAATTCTGTCTTTGGAAAGATCAAAGAAATCTTTGACCTTATCCTTCCATTTTTCAAACAGTCGAAAGTCTGCCATAGCTGAGTAATAAGTCAGTAACTCATACTGGCTGCGTTCAGAAGCCCTACTGCAACAGAGAATACAGAAAGAAAAATTGCAGAGGAAATTTTATCCTGAGATACATCTTCGACGAGACTGGAAAAAACAGTCTTAAGAACAAGGAATACAAGTATCTGAATAAGAAGTGCAATAAAAGCCCAGATCAGCATATCAATAAAACTTACGCTGTGAGAAATTGCACTGACCAAAGGACAGATAAAACCGAAAACAGCACCTCCGTAACTGATCGCAGGAGCCATCTTGCCTTCCCTGATAAGACGGATCTCGGGATACGGTGTAACCATACCGTATATATAAGAAAATACAATCAGCAGAACAACTGCGCTGAAGAAATACAGGCTGAAATTTGCGAGCCCCGAGACCGATTCTAAAATATGTGAAACCATTTACCCCTCCTCGAATAAATGCGGCAGAAACCTTCCGTTGTTGGAAGTAATTTCTGTACTGTCTTCCCTGATTCCGATTCCAGCTGGTTTTCCGTTGACTACCCAGGAACCGAGTGCAGGATAATTTCCTTCAAATTCAGGAAGCGGGCAGTATTTCTGATACACAAAACCCTCCTTCCCGTAACTTCCGGGATTTTCCGTCAGTTTTCCATTCTTAAAAATACTGATGCTGTTTCCTTCTCTGGAATACAGCGGCTTTTTTACATAATTATCTGTAAACTTATTATCAAAGTAACTAGGCAGAAGATTCTGATGTCCCTCATACAGATCCCAGAGAATCGGAAGAATAGCCTTAGTGCTGATCAGACTTTTCCAAGGGGGTTCAATAATGTTCCACCCGCAGGATCCGAGCAAATCTCCAAACTCCTCCTCGAACATCCACTCCCAAGGATACAGCTTAAAGATATTGTATATTGGAATATCATCACCGTCCACAAATCTCTTCAATTTTGAATTCCAGCCGATTTCTTCAATGAAAATCTGTTTAGTTTCAAAGCCTGACTGAATTGCAGTGTCTCTCAGATATTCCAGATTGCCCAAGTCTTCTGCAGACTCGTCAGCACAGGCAAAATGAACTGTTCCCTTAAAACCGGATTCCTTCCAAAATTCCTGGAGTTTTTCATGAATTGAATTAAACTGATCCTTCTTTGGAAACTTGTCCTTCAGCCAGAACCACTGAACTACGCTCGCTTCCAGCACGGAAGTCGGTGTATCTGCATTGTATTCCAGCATCTTTGGTGCATCCGATCCGTCATAGCAGAAATCAAATCTTCCATATAATGATGGATCATTATTTTCCCATGATTTTATGATGTATGGAACATATTTTTCCGGAATGCAGAGTTTCGAGAAAAGATTCTTTCTGATGATATGTTCTGCTGCACGAATGCACATATCGTGAACTTCTTCAGTCACTTCCTCAATATGATCAATCTCTTCAGATGTAAAACTGTAATACGCAGATTCATCCCAGTAAGTCTCTCCGTCAAATGTATGATAGTGAAATCCGACCGATTCGCACTTTTCAGTCCAGTCTGCTCTTTTTTCTGTTCTGATCCTCTGCAAAATTTCAGCCGCCTGAACTGTGGAATGAAGAAGATCTTCCGAATCCGCCTCTTGTCACATGACTCGATCCGACAGAACGAGTAGGTCTGCCTGAACTGTAAGAGTGAGAATGGAACGGTCCCATATATCTGCCTGTATGATAGTGAGACGATGAGCTTGGGATTTCCTCACAGTCCTTATCAGACCATTCGGCTGCACAGTCTGATTTGGTCTTATAAATCTGTCTCTGTCCGTCCTCGCCGCACCCGACAGCCAGAGTTCCAATCAGAACAAGAGATATATTCAAAGTACTCTTCTTCTTTAATACTGAATTTGACATTTTAAAACTCCTGTTTTGCGTAATTACCACAGCAAAGCCT
Organism: Spirochaetota bacterium; assembly: GCA_052033835.1. Lineage (GTDB taxonomy): Bacteria > Spirochaetota > Leptospiria > Leptospirales > Leptospiraceae > DAORDI01. The sequence goes on along the minus strand of JBPOJG010000188.1, from coordinate 6,557 downwards.
GCAGATGTTCCAATTTTCGAGTATGAGCAGCTGCAGCAGAACCGTCCGTTCTCAGGCAGGCTCTGATTCAGTAACATGCAATTTCATTGAAATAACGTCAAGCAATCCTTTAATGTTTTTTCCTGAATTCATTTGAATCAATAAACATCTGATCGCCTGCACTGTGCATCAGCATTTCTCATATTCATTCGCTCGTCACAGTCCTGATTATTAGAGTTGTTGAAAAATTAGTTTTCAACAACTCTATTAAATTCTCTGATTCTCAGGCAAAAATAAAGGTTATGCATCTGAAAAAAGCAGGATTTTAGTCCCGCAGAACAGCATATCGGTTAAATTTTTGAGTATTTTATTTGCTTAATATCAGGAGCTGAATTATCAGTAAAATATTAAAATGAAACCCTTTTCTTATATTCTGATTTATATCTTTATTCTTTTTCAAAAATGCAGTTCCTCTTCGGAAATTCTGCAGGAAAATCGTGCTCTTTACGAAAAAATAAATCCGGAAAATCCTTTTTCAGACAGTCATTTTGAAAACATAAATGGGATAAATATTCATTACAGATATAAAATTCAGACCAAAGTCCGGTACAGAGCCAAAATACTGATGATTCACGGAATGGCAGGATCAACTTTCTCCTTCCGTCATACTTCCGAATTTCTGCGAAAGAACGGAATACTTGCAGTAAGTGCAGATCTTCCTGCATTCGGATACAGTTCCAGAAATCCTGGACTGAATCATTCTTCTGATGTCAGATCAATTCTTATGTCTGAACTGATGAAAAAAATTGATTTATCTCTTCCCAAAAAGACAGGACTGATGAAATGGAATCTGCTCGGACATTCGATGGGGGGCAGAACTGTTCTGCATATGGCCGCCCAAAAAGACATTTCTGAAAGGATACAGAGACTGATTCTGATTGCTCCTGCAGTATATTTCACCGGATCAAAATTCGGAAAATTTCTATTCAGTTTTTCCTTATTCAGATCGGCTGCTGAAAAAATCATGAAAGCAAATTATCTGAACAGAAAATCATTTGAGAACCTGCTTGAGTCAGCATACGGCAGAAAACCTGAACCGGAAGAGACAGAGGGATATCTCACTCCCCTGCTCAGTCCGAATTCAGAGAAAGCTTTTTTTGATGCACTTCTGAATTCGGATAATCTGACTTCTCCTGATTTCACAGAAGCAGCGCAGCCGGTTCTGATTCTGCACGGGCAGAATGACTCCTGGGTTAAACTCGAAAATTCTGAAAAACTGAATCAGGAAATGAAAGGAAGCAGACTTCATATCATCCAGAATGCAGGCCACTGTCCAATGGAAACTCATCCGGATTCGTTGAACCAATTAATATTGAATTTTATTAACTGACCTTGCTCAGAAGTTTTTTGAATACTTTTCATATTCTCTGGAATGATTCTCAATTTTATAAATACCTCAGAAAAGCAAAACTTTTTAAATCCAGAATTCAGGATTTTTTTCAAAAAATGAAAAAGAACCGAATGAGGAGTGTTATTGTAAATTGAAAAGAGAATAACCGTCGGGGAACCTGCGGCTGTCAAGTATGAAGAGTCCAGTCTCTGCCGGACAGTCATTTTCAAAAAGGAAAATTCAGGAATATATTATGTTTTATTATAATAAGATTATTTATTTATATCGGAATATTTCAGCAGCAATAGGAGTATTCTTACTTTCAGGGTGCACAGGATGGCCTGTTCTGAATCATGCTCTGCAGATTCAGAAAACGGAAAAGAAAGGAATGAACCCTCTTCTGCTCATTGTCCTGCAGAATAAGAACAGTGCAGGAACGTCCACTGCTTCAGCGGCTTCACTGGCTGCTCCGACACTTCTGACAGCCGCTGGATCTTCAGGAAAGGTAAACCTTACATGGAGTTCAGTGACAGGAGCATCTTCCTACACAGTCCATTTCAGCACAAGTTCAAGCGTCACAGCGTCCTCTTCTTCTGTCAGTGCCGGAAATGTCACGGCATATACAGTACAGAGTCTTACTAATGGAACAGTATATTATTTTGCAGTAAAGGCTGTCAGTGCTTCTGCTTCTTCCGCTCTTTCTAATATTTTAAGTGCCACTCCTTCTTCAGGCGCATCAGTTCAGTGTATGAGTCAAGGATACTGCAATACATTCGTAGCAGGTGCAGGTTATACCGGGAACCTTGGAGGACTTTCCGGTGCGGATGCAATCTGCTCAGGAGCAAAACCTGGAGGACTTCCCGGAACTGGAGCTGACTACAAGGCAATGCTGGTTGCTGTCGGTTCCAGAGACTACCCTTCAACGAACTGGGTACTTTATGCAAATATGCAGTACAGGCAGCAGGATACAGTGACTGTCATAGGAACAACGGATGCAAATGCCAATTTCACGACTGCACTTACAAATCCAATCAATCCGGGGGGCGGTGCAGCAGCCGTATGGTCAGGCTGGGATAAGACAAATACCTGCAGCGGATGGACATCCACTGCAGGCAACGGTGATCAGGGAGCATGCTGTGGTCTTACAGCAATTCCGGCAGCAGTGGATACTGGAAGCACTGCATGCAGCAATTCAAGAAATATTGTATGTGTCCAGCAGTGAGGATATGAAAATGAAATACATATTTATATTATCATTTATATACTGTCAGCATGCCAGAGTGGAACTTCCACCTCCCTTTTCCGGCTCCTGCAGAAAAAATGACTGTACAGGGACTGTGCAGGACGATAGGGAAAAGACCAAATCGTTCCATCATTCCTATTATCTTGGCGGCCTGTTTCCTAGAAAATATGAAATCAAAGAATCGGAGGTATGTCCCGATTCAGGAATCAGACAGATTCATCAATATTATACATTCAAGGATGCAGCCCTGGAACAGCTGACAGTATTCATCTATTCACCAAGGACAGTCAAAATCGTATGTTACTGAAACTATATATCAATATATTTACTTTTTGGGCTGTCTTTTTTCTGCTGAACTGTCATATTCTGGATGTTCAACTCGAAAAAAGATCCTATAAGGCTGAGAAAAATCAGAATTATTCCGACAGATATGCTTCTTATGGATGGGGAGTATTTCATTCGTCTTCTCCAAAGATGATTCAGTGCAAAGAAGGTCTGGAAACAGTCAGAATCAGAAGGGATGCTGTCGATGCAGTGATTCACTATTTTCTCGGGGGAATCATCAGCACAAGAAAAATAGAAAGCCGATGCCCAGGTGACATGGAAAATATTGCAGAAACATTAAGAAAGGATAAAAAGATTTCACTGAATACAATACAGTTTGATCCGGATTCAAGCAGAATTCTCGATGAGTCTCATCCGATAGCAGATGAACTTGCAAAATTCCTGAAAGAAAAGAAAAAAGTCAGAATCAAAATTACAGGCCATGCTGCAGTCACTGGGCAGCTGGAAAAAAGCCGAAAACTTTCCAAAGCAAGAGCAGAATCAGTCAAGGCATATCTGGTCTCAGCAGGTGTAACTGAAGACAGAATAGAGACAGAAGGTCAAGGAGAATCACATCCGCTGCTGAATGCAAGAGATGAGCACGCGAATACTCTGAACAGAAGGGTCGAATTTGAGACCTATGAATAATTTCAGAACTTGTCGGCAGATCAGAACAGACAAAAGAAACAAGCCCGTTCTCAATACGCTGTCATTTATTTTCAGCCAAGTCTAAAAATCAGAAAATGAAAGAAGTTTTTCCCTGATCATTTTACAGAGCCTGTCTGCTTTTAGATGATCAGGTCTGATTCGAAGTACATTCTCTGCATTGTGAAAAGCTTCTTTAAAACGCTCCATCTGAAAAAGACTTTTGGCAAGTCCGAAATATATTTGAAAGCTCTCCGGATTCATCTCTTTTGCTTTTTCAAAAAACAGAACAGCATCTGCATACTGTCTGTGCTGCATATAACAGTATGCCTGATAATAAGTGAAAATAAAACTGTTTCTTTCAGGATGTTTTTGAATTTCTGTAAGTGCCTCAGTATATTTCCCTTTCCGAATCAGTTCAATCATCTCCGAAAAAGAAATAAAACGGTCAGTCATTTTTAAAGTATTTCCTTCATAAAATACTTTAATCAGAGAAAGATCATCCGTCAGTTCACCTGTTGAAATCAGTCTATTCTGAATTTCATTCAAATCACCTTCTGCTTCTTCGGTTATCCTGAGAAACAGCTCAGGTTTATGATGAATGGCACTTTCGCCGTATTCATTCTGAACCTTCAGGTCATCTCTGCCGTCACTTCCCGCAATAAGAATATCACCTTTCTCCAACTTGAGTTTCGTAAGCACAAGTTCATTCTGATCAGGCATACCCAGTTTTCTTACACTGATCTCATCTTCAATGAACTCTGCCTTACTGTCTCTCAAAAGCACCGTGTAAGGATGTTCTGCATTGAAATAGAGCAGGCTCCCCTCTTCAGATACAAGTCCAAGTACACAGGAAACAAACATTGATCCGTCAAATGCCTCAAACACTCTCTGTATTTCACTGAATGTCTCCTGAATCCACTGCTCAGGACTGATGCTCAGAATTTTTTTTCCTGCAGCAGATCTTGCCATAATGGAATTCAGAATGGAACCCATTACAATTGCTCCCCCTGCTCCCTGCATCGACTTACCCATTGCATCACCATTAAAAAATAATGTATTTATCATTCCGGAAAAATTGAGGTTTCCGGTCACACAGAGATCACCTCCCAGCTCCTCTCTGTATTTTCTGAATTCAAATTTCTTTTTCTGAGAGATAAGAAACTCGGTTCTGACGCAGCAGCTTCTGTTTCTGTCTCTGAAAAGAGGATGCATAAGAAGTGTGGTCAGGTAATAATCTGCATCCTGCTGAAGTTTCAGTTCCTGAACAAGATTCAGAGTATTCTGAAGCTCCTGAGTTCTTTCGATGACTCTTTCCTCCAGAAACTCATTCTGCTCCAGTATTTTTCTGTTCTGTTCTTCAATTTTATCTACATTCTCCTGAATGGTGAAATTCATACGATTGAATCTCAGTGCAAGTTCTCCAATTTCATCATTTGTTTCTGGACGGACTTCCAGATTCCTTTCTCCTGCTGAAATCCTGATAATTGCGTTCATCAGTTTTGAAATCGGATTAGTAATGTAATGACTGCTCCAAGTAAGGGCTCCGCCCAAAACCAGTGTAATTATAATCATATTGAAAAGAATTGTATTTCTCATTGTATAGACAGTCGAAAAAAGATCATCAACAGGTGCAGAAGCAAGAATGATCCATTTCATTTCAGGCATTTTTTTATAAAAAGCCATATAAACTTTTCCGTCAGCAGACTTTCCTTTGTTTCTGTATTCTATATTTCCTTCAGAAGATTCGCCAAGCAGAGTTATCCTTTCAGTAAGTCCCGAGAGACCAGGTTCTTCTTTTCCGTTTTTCAAAGCTGGGTGAAATACAGTTTTTCCATCATATGTTATAATGATAATATGTCCGTTTCCTCCTACTGTCACTGTACTCAGGTGTGCTTTCAGGTTCTCCATATCTACAAGAGAATAAAACTCCTCCTTATATGAGGATACCCAGACTTTCAAATCCCAGGGTTTGAAGTATGTCAGATAAGCCGCTTTGTCCCGTTCTTCTGTTTCTCCAGTATTTTTCCATTTGTATTCAAGATAACCTTCTTCAATTTTCAGAGCCTTCTGCATAAAAGGAGCCTTGGATGCATCCACTCCTTCAGACTTAGGATGAATTACAATCACACCCTTTGAATTGACTCCGGCAAGGTACCCTGTCACCCCCACCTTGCCGTATCCAGGATCAAGAAACTCTTTTTTCGCCCTGGAATATGCATCCTGCTCAGAAAGAATGCCAGCCTTTGAAAGTCCGTAATAGTATTCCAGAAGTGATTTATTTTTTTCAGCAAGAGCTCTCAGATAATTGCTCACTGAACTGTCTACAGCAGTCTTCACCAGATTATGAGAGACTCCAGTGAGTTCACTCAGATCCTGCTTGATTTTACTTTCGGTAATGTGTTTCAGAATCAGAAACTGAACAGTTCCCCCGAGAAGCAGAATGAAAAGAGCTGCAGAAAGATTTACTAAAAGAAGCTTCTGTTTTATTTTTCCGTGAGTTTTCATTGTATGCCTGCCTTACAACGATTACATTAGAAAACTTCTATTGTCAAGAAATATATATTATGATTTACACAGACCGTGATGCTTTTTTGAACTGTTTAATGCCCTGCTGAGCATGATGTTCAGAATTTCAGCACAGAGTAATACTGATATTTATCATATTTTTTCTTCAGAAAAACAGCCGAACGGCGTCATTCCGTACTGAGGCTGTCGATCAGCATTTCTGTTTCACCAAGAAATAAAACTACTTCGCTCAGTTCTTCTACTGACTGCGCCAGCATAAACGCCTGTTCCGAGATTTTAGAAATAGCCGCAGTTGTTTCTTTAATCGCTGATTCCTGTTGATTGGTGGTAATTCTGATATCCGATGCATTCTGATTCAGATCAGTCAAGGAGACAATGATTCCAGATTTGTTGCCTTCAAATTTTTTCATAAAATCATAACAGGTATCCACAAGTCTTTCAAATTCA
>JBPOJG010000302.1:0-3009 GCA_052033835.1 Spirochaetota bacterium | reverse complement strand
AATGAGCTGAAAAAAGAATCTCCAAAGAACGGATTCACAATAGGAATTCATGATGATGTAATGAATACAAGTCTCGACTTTGATCCTGATTTCAGCATAGAAAAACCGGATACAATCAGATGTATGTTCTACGGACTCGGATCTGATGGAACAGTCGGTGCAAACAAAAACTCAATCAAGATCATCGGCGAAAATACAGATCATTATGTTCAGGGATATTTTGTATACGATTCGAAAAAGTCAGGTTCAATGACGATTTCCCATCTGCGTTTCGGTAAAACTCAGATTCGTTCGAGTTATCTGATCACTCATCCGAATTTTGTAGCCTGTCATCAGTCCATTTTTCTGGATCGTTTTGATATGCTGGCTGGAATTGAAACAGGGGGAACATTTCTTCTGAATACAGTGTATGGCCCTGATCAGATCTGGCCCAAACTTCCCGGAAAAATTCAAAAGGACATCATTGAGAAAAAGCTGAAGTTCTATGTCATTGACGGATATAAAGCCGCCGCAGCAGCAGGAATGAAAAATCAGATCAATACTGTAATGCAGACCTGTTTTTTCAGCATATCTGGAGTTCTTCCAAAAGAAGAAGCACTTGAAGCTATCAAAGAAGCCATTCGAAAAACGTACGGAAAGAAGGGCGGAGAGATTGTAGTTAAAAATATACAGGCAGTGGATGATACTGTATCTCATCTGTTTCAGGTAGACTACAGTCAGATCAAGACCGACGTCTTCAATGATATTCATGAACCTGGAATTAAAATCTCCGATAAGGCGCCTGAGTATGTCAGAAATGTTTTAGGCACAATGCTTGCTGCAAAAGGGGATATGCTTCCTGTAAGTGCGATGCCTGCAGACGGAACATTTCCTACAGGCACATCTAAATGGGAGAAAAGAAAGATCGCTCAGGAAGTTCCTGTCTGGGACAAGAATGTATGCATTCAGTGCGGCAAATGTTCATACGTATGTCCACATTCAGTTATACGTATGAATGTGTTTCAGCCGGATGCAGTGAAGAATGCACCTTCCGCATTTGAAACATCAGACTCGAGGATTCCGGAACTGAAAGAACAGGGCTACAAGTTCACTCTTCAGATTTCTGAAGACGACTGCACAGGATGCGGAATCTGTGTGGACATCTGTCCTGCAAAAAACAAATCAGAAGTCAGACTGAAAGCAATCAATCTGCAGCCTGTGGAAAACATCCGCGAAGGCAGAAAAGAAGAATGGGAATTCTTTTTATCCATTCCTCCAGTGGACAGGAATCTTCTGAACATTCATCAGATCAGACAGCAGCAGCTGCAGGAACCTTTGTTTGAATTTTCAGGAGCCTGTTCCGGCTGCGGTGAGACACCTTATGTAAAACTGGTATCTCAGCTTTTCGGTGACAGGATGGTTGTGGCAAACGCAACAGGATGTTCTTCTATTTACGGAGGAAATCTTCCGACTACTCCCTGGACTAAAAACGGTGCAGGAAGAGGACCGGCCTGGTCAAACTCGCTTTTTGAAGACAATGCAGAATTTGGATACGGCTTCCGGGTTTCCATTGACAAACAGAGAGAGTCTGCACTGGAACTTGTGCTGGAACTCAAAAGTCAGATCGGTGCAGAACTTGCTGATTCCATACTGAATTCGGATCAGACAGAGGAAGCAGAAATCTTTGAACAGAGAAAAAGAGTCGAAAAACTGAATATTATTCTGGAAAAATTAAAAAAGGATACAACATATTCTTTAAGAGCGGAAAAACTTCTGCAGGTCTCGGACAAACTCGTAAAGAAAAGTGTCTGGATCATCGGAGGAGACGGCTGGGGATATGATATCGGATTCGGCGGACTGGATCACGTTCTGGCAAGCGGAAGAAACATCAATGTTCTTCTTTTAGACACAGAGGTGTATTCCAATACAGGAGGACAGATGTCCAAGTCCACTCCGAAAGCAGCAGTTGCCAAATTTGCATCGGGCGGGAAACCTGCATCCAAGAAGGATCTGGGACTGATCGCAATGAGTTATGGAAATGTATATGTGGCGACAGTTGCAATGGGAGCAAAGGATGAACATACTCTTCGAGCCATTATGGAAGCAGAGAGATATGACGGACCTTCCATCATTATAGCATACAGTCATTGTATTGCACATGGAATCAATATGACTGAGGGAATGAAACATCAGAAAGCAGCAGTGGAGAGCGGTCAGTGGATACTCTACAGATACAATCCGGATCGGGCGTCTGAAGGACTGAATCCTCTTGAAATTGATTCTGCGGCTCCGCACGTTCCTGTAAGAAACTACTTTGAATCAGAGAACAGATTTAAAATGCTGACAAAGAGCAAACCGGAAGCAGCGAAAGAGCTGTTCAGACAGGCTCAGGAAGATATTCAGAAGAGATACAGCTACTTTGAATTTCTTTCCGGTAAAAAGAAAGAGGAGGATCATCATGGTTGATTTATCCACAAAATATATGGGACTGAATTTAAGGACCCCGCTCGTTGCATCTGCGGGTCCGATTTCTTATCATCTGGATGATATTAAAAAAATGGAAGATGCAGGCATCTCGGCAGTTGTTCTCTATTCTCTTTTTGAAGAACAGATAGAAAGAGAAAATATGGAACTGCACCACCATCTGAATCACGGAACGCACAGTTTTGCCGAGGCTCTTACCTATTTTCCTGATCCGGGTGATTTTGAATCCGGCCCTGATGAATATCTCGAACATATCAGAAAAGCAAAGCAGTCTGTAAAGATTCCTATTATCGCAAGCCTCAACGGTTATACTGCAGGCGGATGGACTAAATTTGCAGAGCAGATGCAGCAGGCCGGAGCAGACGGTCTGGAGCTGAATCTGTATTTTGTCCCTACTGATATGAATGTGACCGGAAAGGATCTGGAAGAGGATTTTGCTGAAACTCTCTGGCAGGTCAGAAAGACAGTATCCATTCCGATAGCTCTGAAACTCAGTCCCTATTTCAGCAATCTGATGAACTGCGCTCAGAAATTTTCCAATATGGG
>JBPOJG010000314.1:0-11751 GCA_052033835.1 Spirochaetota bacterium | reverse complement strand
ATCTTACCTATATGAGTGCTGCAGTAGGTCTGGGCTTCTACGCATTCCTCCTTTTTTTTACTCTGATACCTCTTCCCTTTTTTGTATTCGGGAAAGAAAGATTCAGAATGATTATTGCAGTTGAATCCATTCTTTGTTTTTTTCTTTTTGCAGTGATCTGGTACAGAGTCCGTTTCAGTCCTCTTGTTTATTTTCCTGACAACATTGCAGGAGTCACAAACTATGCACTGATCTTCCTGACTGCCCTCATTCTGATGACCTGCTCCTATTATCTCTGGAACGAAACAATTCTGTCTGAAGAGAAACTTTTTCGCGAAAGACAAAGAACAGAAGAGGCGCTTGCTTCACTTCACGTACTTAAAACTCAGCAGGACGGTGATTATTTTCTCACATCCCTTCTGACTGCTCCCCTGAACAGTGTAAATGTACAAAGCGAGAATGCTGAAACAGAAATATTTCTGAAAAGCAAGAAACAGTTCAGTTTCAAAGACAGGAATAAAGAACTGGGAGGGGATCTGAATATTGTCGATTCCATACAGCTTGCGGGAAAAAAATACATTGTTTTTCTGAACGGAGATGCAATGGGAAAGTCAATGCAGGGTGCAGGCGGAGCACTTGTGCTGGGAGCAGCATTTAAAAGTCTGATTATACGTGCAAATACAGATTCAGATGACACTGTTCATCCGGAAATCTGGCTGAAACAGACATTCCTGGAACTCGGACAAATATTCGAAACTTTCAACGGCTCAATGTTCGTTTCCGCTGTCATCGGACTTCTCGAGGAAGATACTGGTTTTGTATATTATATAAACGCTGAGCATCCATTTCTGACTCTTTACAGAGACGGTTATGCAGAATACATTGAAAACGAACTGGTACATAGAAAACTTGGAATATCAGGATTCAACAGCACAGTCAGAGTAAAATTTTTTCAGATGCTGAACGGAGACTGTCTGATCTCAGGATCAGACGGAAGGGACGATATACTGATTCAGACAGACGAAGGCAAGGAAATGAACATTGACGACAGCCTGTTTCTGCGAGCAGTAGAAAAAGCGGACGGTGATCTTAAACTTCTTCATCAGGCTCTGATGGAGTACGGAGAGATCACGGATGATCTGTCCTTTCTGAAAATAAAATACAAAGGAAAAACTGTTCAGCATACAAACAGATTTCAAGGAGAACATAAGGAGATCATTTACAATGCTCTTCGTGAAAAAAACAGCAGACTTTACAATGAAGCACTGAACCTTTTCAAACTGGCGCTCGATACACTTTCCGACAATCTTTTCCTTCTGAAGCAGATAGCAGTAGTCAGCCTGAGAGTAGGAAATTTTGAAGATGCACTTTTTCATTCACTGAAAGTTGTAGATGCTGCCCCGCAGGAAACAAGATTTCTTTTTTACACTTCCTATGCCTACTTCAGACTCGGCGAAATTCAAAAAGCTGCATACTATTCAGAAAGAGTGTTCCTCAGAGAACCTGAAAATCTGAAAAACATCATTCATCTTGCAAGACTTCATCAGATGATGAATAATACGAAGCAGGCAGATCATTATTCATCTGTCGGTCTGAAACTGGATCCGGAAAATCAGGCTCTTCTGAAACTTAGAGAATGCTGAGCCGTTAAATTTTTTTTCCTTGGTAGTAAACTGCCTGAATCGAACCGGGAAATCTGTGATTTTCAAAAGGAGACCAGCCGCTTCTGCTTTTGATGTTCTCCTTTCTGAAAACAGTTCCTTCTGTAAGATTTAATATTGTAAATGATGCTGAATATCCAGGTTCAATATATCCAAATCCTTTACCGAACACTGAAGGAAGATACGGATTTACAAAATCCCCGGGATTTTTTCCCGCAATCTCTGCAATTCTAGTTTTCGAAATCTTTTCATTCAGGATAAGATGAGTCACAAACAGTGAATATGTATCGAGCTGACTGATTCCGCTGATTCCCTGCTTTTTTTCTTCCGCTGTATGAGGGGCATGATCTGTTGCCAGAAGGTCAATATCCCCTCTTCTTACAGCTTCCAAAAGTTCAAGTCTGTCCTCCCTGTCTCTGAGAGGAGGATTCATCTGAAACCAGAAATAATTTTCTTCATTCAGAAATTCTCTGTCAAAAAAAAGATGAGTCGGAGTCACCTCACAGAGCACCCTTACACCTCTTTTTCTTGCACTGATGATTTTCTGAAGTCCGTCCTTGGTGGAATAATGACAGAGTTTTCCATTCAGCTCATATTTCTCAATCAGATACAGCGCAAAATCTGTCGCTAAGACTTCGGCCTGCTTTGGACGTCTGTCTTCATGTTTTTCAGCCGACTTTGAATTTCTGAGTATTTCAGGATCTTCACAGTGAAAACTGACATCGCATCCTCGGTAACGTTCGATTGCTTTTTCCAAATCAGCATTTGTCTCAAAATACAGCTCACCGATGGAAGGTCCCATAAAAGCCTTGTAAGGAACTCTTTTCGAAAGAGGACTTGTCTCCGGACCTATGCCTGCATACAAGGTGATATGAATCGGAGCAGAATCGGCTAATCTGCGTTTGACTGAATAGGAATGATCATCTACGGGCGGAACAGGATTATTCGGCATATCCGCAATATGAATCACTCCGCCGTTCAGTGCAGCGGCCGATGCAGTCGAAAAATCTTCCTTGTAAATATGTTTTCTGCTTTCATCTTCTCTGGCATGTATATGTACATCACCGAAACCGGGAAAAATAAAGCAGCTGTCCGGATATTCCAGAGCATTCGATCTTTTTTCATTTTCTACAGACTGAATCAGACCCGTTTCAGAATCGAAAACGATCGTTCCCTTAAATTCTTTTTGGTGTGTGACAATATTACCGAAAATGGATTTATGCATCATCCCTGAATAATCCTGAAAACGAAGCTTTTTTGTAAAGCAGATTCAACCGAACTCCGTCTGCAACTTACACCACACTCAGGGGTAAGCTTTCTTCGGACTCCCTCGCTTTGCCCTGAAGCAGTTCCTACTTTTCGCTTCCTTCAGACCCCTCGCTTTGCCCTGAAGCAGTTCCTACTTTTCCAAAAAGGCAAGCTTCCTTCAGACCCCTCGCTTTGCCCTGAAGCAGTTCCTACTTTTCCTCAAAGGAAAGCCTTCCTTCGGACTCCCTGCTTTGCCCTGAAGCAGTTCCTACTTTTCCTCAAAGGCAAGCTTCCTTCGGACTCCCTCGCTTTGCCCTGAAGCAGTTCCTACTTTTCCTCAAAGGAAAGCCTCCTTTAGAAGTCCATACACGCATACCCAGCTAAGTGCTTTCCCTTTTTTCTCAAACTTGGCAGTGATCAGTGTCTGATTGCTCAGAATGTTCAGATTAAAATTGCTGTTCGAAATTTTCTGGAATTTGCATTCCTCATCCCGAAGTTTGTATTTTGTCTCTAGAATAACTGTTTTTGCCTACGATATTGGAAACCGAATTTCCACTGCAAGATTTTTTTGCTCAAAAAAATTCCGAAATCGAGCTGTCCTTTATGGTATGGATTCAGGAAGAAAATCGTTACGGATTGATCTCCCTACTGATTCTATCGAAAACAAAACGGGCCGGTGAGAGTTCCTACAAAAAAGGCTATTGAAAAAAGAGGGATTATACAGCAAATCAAGAAAGGCAAATATAGACCTTTTGGAAATAAACTGACCTGAGAAATCAAAATGAAGATAAAATCCAGGCGACCAGAATTAAGGGAACAAACTCTCGCAGTTTTGCAAATTTAAGAAATAATCCAGGCCTTGTGGATTTTTTTATCCTTGAAGTCTTCAGGGATTGTATCTTCGGTAATGTCTTTTATATTATCTGCGTCTATATTATCTGCGTCTAGACGAAATTTTCTAAAATTTGTGGAGAAAAGAATTTTCCCTCCTCTTTCCAGATACGGCAAAGACATATTGATCAGTTCAGAATGATCTCTCTGAATATCAAATTTTCTCTCCATCTTCTTGGATCTGGACATTGTGGGAGGATCAATGACGATAAAATCAAACTTCCAGTTTTTCGTCCGGATGTTCTCCAGAAAAAAGAATACATTATCACGAATCGCAATGTGTTTATAATGATTAAACCCGTTCAAAAGAATATTTTCCTGAGCCCATTCGGTATACGTGTTCGACATATCCACGCTCGTAGTAAACTCAACCCCGTTTTTTGCCGCGATGAGACTGAATGCCCCTGTATATGAAAACAGGTTCAGCACTCTTTTTTTTCCTTTTACGAGTCCTGCAAATATCTCCCTAGTTTTCCTGTGATCAATAAAAAGTCCTGTATCCAGATAATCCCAGAGATTGATATAATATTCCACACCCAGTTCTTTTACAGTGAAAGTTGATCCGGAAGAACCAAGTTTTTCGTACTGACTTCCGTCCGACTGACGTCTTCTGATACGGATTACGCATTTTTCTCCGGTAATATTGAACACATTCTTCAGAGAATATTTCACAGCCTCCGTCAGATCCTCCATATCAATATCTTTCTTTTCGAACAGACTGATATAAGCATAATCTGCATAAAGATCTATTGTACAGGGATAATTTTCAATTTCATTGTCATAAACACGGAATGCTTCCGTCTTTTTCGTCAGACCTGTCTTTTTCAGGCGTTCGTAATTTTCCTCAAGTCTGTCTTTTAACATATTCCCTTGAAGTGTTCCAGATTCTCTGTCTTATTCTTTCAGTGACAGAATCGGATGCAAACATTCTGTTCTGACTGTCCAAAAGATAAAATGTATCCTTTGCCTTTCCTGTCCTCTCGTCAGTTTCAATAAGTCCACTTACTATACTGATTTTTTCATCGGCAAGAGCCTTAGTAACATGATAAAGAAGTCCTTTTGCGGAATAAGCCTCAATATGAAAGCAGGTCATACCGACTTTGGGTTCATCAAAAAAAATCAGCTCGAAATCTTTTCCAAAAAACTTCTTTGGATCCACTTTTGGAATAGTGTATTCCTGCAGAATCTCTTTCAGGGAGGCTTTTGCGGAAAAGACAGTATCCATCAGTATCCCGATTTCAATGACTTTCGTTTTTTTCTTTCCGTCCTCATCCGACAGAAAAAGAGTATTATCCGCAAAAGTTTTTCCGTCTTTTTCCGACGTTCTGACTTCTCCTGAAACAATGTTCCAGTCGAGTGCATAAAGGACAGTCACCATTCTGTGAAAGGTTCCAACCTCTGTCATATCAGTCTTCAGTCCAAGACGGACACCATTTTCTTCCGTTGTATAATGAAAATCTATCATAACCAGATATTCAGAACTGCAGATCTGTATTTTGCACCGTCAACAGATTCAGTCTTATTGTATTTTACAGATGCTTTTGAAGGAGCAGAAAGCAGACGTTCATAAATTTTCCCTGCCATGAATATCTGCAGATAGATTCTGCCAATCGAACTGGATATTTTACCGGGTAATGAAAATTTATCCCATAAAATTTCAAGTTGTGCAGAATGATCAGTATCATTCATCAGACTTTTTCCGCTCTTTGGGTCAAGTGAAATCTCAGGCTTGGCAAACTGAATCTGCGTATCCTTATATAGAAATGAGGGGGAAACAAGAACCTCAAATCCAGTAGAAAGAGATGAATATGCAGAATTATAAAGACTGTCTTCAGTCATTGCCACCCACACATCCACAGCGCCTGTCAGTTTTGAAGTCACCGTCTTGTCTGTCTCTTCCCGTATTCCCAGATTTTTCTCCCATACAGACGGAGTTTTTTTAATGAAAAATGTATCAGACACTTTTCCGTCAGGCAGAAACACGAAAGAATATGTCTTCAGTTCAGCAGCAGGACTCACGTAAATTCTCCCATTCTGAACATAAGCTCCAGGCAGAATCACAGAACCTGCAAGAATACTTACCTGATATACGGAAGCAAGCTTGCTGAAAACGGAAGTGTAAACATCTCTGACCAGCTCAGATTTCACCCGCAGAACCGCTTCCATTGACTTTGACTCTGAAAATGCAGTGACTCTGTGCCTCAGGTATGTTAAAGGATTCGACGAGGCAATCAGATTCAATGCAGAACTCAATGTTTCCGAACTGTAGACTGACCTCTTCTCTCCTGTCAAAAAAAGGAAAGTTCCTATATGGTCAGGAAAAACAACAAGTGTCTTTGCTCCAAGATATCCTGCATTCTGTGCATCAGAAAGATACGATTCCAGTTTCCTGTGAAACCTTTCCGAGGTTGAGTACACAGAAGGATTCATTTCAGTCTGGATACCGACAATATTCCCATTCTTGCGGTCATACCCGACAGATGCCGAATAAACATCGGAAACCGGGTTTCCTTTAAAATATTCTGCATCCGGATAAGAATACCCTATCGTTGTCCATGTATAAAATGCAGCCAGCAGGCAGAAAAGTATAAATAAAAAATATCTTTTCAAAGGACTCAAGTTCTGTTTCTCCCAAGATAAATATTCACAGCTTCAAGCATATACTCAGTAAATAAACTGCCTGGATTATAAGTATTCACATCAACCCATTCCATATAATCATGTTCATCAGACATTACTGGTTCACCCGAAAGAAATTCACCTTCATATCCCAGAATAATACATGGATGATTGTCTGCATTCACTCTGTGTCGGTGAACTAAAATGATATCATCATGAATTTTTATCTTGATGGAACTGCCGAGTTCTTCAGTGATTTCTCTTTTCAGACTATCTTTCCAGTCGCTGAAAAACTCTTCTTCTGTCATCCTTCCGCCAGGCAGATCCCCAAGCCCGGATTTCCTGTCTCTGATTACAAGCAATGCAGAACCCTTTCTTAGGAAAAGTTTCTGAGTGATCTGAAAAACGGAATGCTGAATCACAGTTTTTCACCCCACATATCAATTTCATGATCAACTGCATACAGATCAGGCTTGGGAAGTTTTCCTTTTCTATGCTGACCTGCAAGTCCCAGACTCACACTTGTAAGCCCTGCTATGATCATATCCATAGTCTCAGTAGGCACTCCGTAAAACAGGAAATTGATAGGACTCAGATCTCCCATCAGATAGAGCACCTTTTCTGCTGTTTTCCCGTTTCTTTCAAAATGAATCACAGCCTTCCCGCCCTGGTCAATTCTGGACTGAGGGTCCTGAATTCTTTCAAAATGAATTTTGACAGGCACGCCTGCGATCATAGGATGTTCCATTTCGGCGAGACCGTACAGAAATTCATTCAGATCGCTGAATTCCACTGTCTTGGTAGAACCGGAAGCAAACAGAAGTCTTCTGGATTTTCCATTCAGGATCAGTTTTTCAATGTATTCTTTTTTCAGTATCGACTCACCGATCACACCCAGGAACATTTCAAGAGAAAGAAAATCGTCTTCAGAAATTTCGGAAAGATAATTGTATTCCTTCTTTATCGGATCAGTTGAATTCTTCAGATCCACTTTCACGAGAACCTTATTTGAGTCATGAAGCCGTCCGTTCAAAAGATATTGACACAGGAACTTGCCGATGTTTCCGGCACTTCCCAAAACGGCAATTTTTCTCTGAGACAGCACCATACCCTGCCCATGCAGAATGGACTCCACTGCACTTAAGATGGAATGAGCCACTTCCTTGGACTCCTCCACCACCTTGTTGTTGGATATCGCAATAGAATACGCTGGAAGAAAAAGTTTTCCGAAAACACCTTTCACTTTCGTCATTCTGTCGTATCCGTTTCTGGTGTGCTCCACTGTTCCGACAAGAACATCACTGCAGAAAGAAGAAAAACTCAGACCGTCTTCCGGGAGCGAAGTCAGAAGATATTCATTGAATACATCAGCTGCACCCGAGTTCTTCAGTGAAAGCTCATTGATCAGAGGGGCAAGATATCCTCCATCTTCAATCAGAATTACCTTTGCATTCTCCTGTCTTGCCTTCAGTGCAAATTTCAGAAAACAGTGAAGAGAAAGAAATTTCATGGCTTCAAAAAAATTAACCTTCTTTTCTTCAAGCCAGACTGCGACCTGACGCAGATCATTGATCTCGCTGTATGAATGGGAGAGTGTAAAGTATTCCTTTCCGGAGGACGTCATATTTCTGACAAGTCCGAATGCTTTAAAGGAAGGGTCAGGTATTTCCAGAAGAACATCAAGGTATGCAGGAGGCACAAGACCGCTGTATTTTACAAAGATTACATTGATCTCTTCAGTATTAAGTCTGCTGAATGCATCCAGCAGTGCAAGAATTTCAGATGTAATATGATGAATTAAAAATATTCTATATCCCGAGAAATCCATATCTTTCTCAGACTTCTCAGCCATCTGTTCAAGCTTCGGCATTCTCTTCAGATACATATCCAGAGTCAGATAATTTCTTTCCCTGTTGATCGAAAAATTCAGAACCCTGCTGAGCCTTGTAAGAAACAGATATATGCTGAATTTTCCAAGACGAATGAGTACTGTCTCTCCGTTCAGAAGGAGATCGCAGAGAACATTGTCTTCGAGACAGAGGAAAAGTCTTTTGATGATGACCAGTCTGTCTTCCTTTCCTGTATTCAGCATAAATTTTGAGAACTCTTTGTCCCACTGAAAATTGATCTGATCCACTGTACCGATTCCTGTCTTTGAGAGCTGCTCAAATACATGACCGAGTACAAGATTTTCCTCTGAATAAGAATCTGATCCTTTCTTGCAGGCACTCTGAAGTTTTTCACTCAGAGACTCAGCCATTTTAGTGCTTCCGGCAATGAATACCCGGGTTCTAAGATCATCCACAATCGAGTAAGGTCTGTTTTCATACTGATATGTGGCTTCAGACTGTTTTTCAATCGTCAGACGGAAGAAAAAACGCCCTCTGTGTTTCCTGTTTTCAGCTCTTTCCAGAATAAAATGATAATCCACATCGTCACTCTGACTGACATAATGAAAAGGAAATACAAGTGCCCTGGGAGGGGAAGTCTTGGAATCCTCACCGTAAAATTCAGGATGGATCTGACTTCCCCAGACAGGTCTCTGAAAAGTCCCGAACACAGCTCTTAAATGCTCATGAAATTCTTCCTTAAAAAGAAGAACATTGTCCAGAACTCCGCTTTTTGCATAAATCTGTATATAATATACCTGCATTACAAGAAGTTCCGGATTGATGTTCGGATTCATCTTGTACAAAAATGAAATATCTCCGGAATCATTTTCCACTGCATCGATTACGGTATCACCGATGATTCTTGCAAGAACCGAAAGCCCGGTAAAGATTCTGAGATGAGAAAGATCTATCTCCCAGACGGTACCATTTTTAATTACAGGATATCCTAACGATGTTTCTAAAGAATCAGCCATTCTGCCTCACTATTACTTTTACTGATGAACTGTCCTTTGCCTGAGCAAATGCCTTTTCAATATCAATGGCGGAAAATTCATGTGTGATCATTCGTTCTCTCATTTTTTCAGCCAAGGAAGGATTTTCGGAAAGAAGTTTCAGTGCGAGATGAAAATCGCCGCATCTGGAAGTTCTGATTCTGCCGCCTCTCATAAGAAAATCGAGAAGGGGGTTTCCGTCTGATTTTCCTGCAAAAAGAACCGCACCTCTGGGACGAAGAAGGGATTCTTCAGAATCCGATTTTGGGCGTATCACAGAATCTATATCCTGTAATGATGACGCGATACAAAGATCAAACCTGGGAAGCCTTCCGGAAAATTCATCTGAACGGATAAGGTCAAAAGCCTCTGCTGGCGTTTTTCTGTATGTTTTGAATGATTTCAGCGAAGGATGATCAAACTCTGGGTCTGAAATGTAAATTCTTTGATTCTCTACTTTCGGATCATTCCAGGAAAAACGCAGATTCTCTTCCGAAAAAGGAAGAATGCTCAGTTCATCTACAACTGCTTCCGTCATTTTCTTAAGTCCGCTTACTGTCTGTCCGTTAGTGGATTTCAGATGAACCTCTCCTGAAGAATATTCCATTGCAGAAAGAAAACCTTCGGGATTGGCTGTTGTATCATAAACGATGGAAAAACGTCGCTGCAGATCCTTTGGTGAAACTGTCCTCAGATCAAACAGACTGTCTGCCCCAAGTTCCGAAGCAAGTCTCAAAAGATGAGAATGTCTGGCAAGAGCTGCAATTTTAAACTTCTTTCCTGAACTGTTTCTGTATGCATGAAGAGCTGCAATGAGAAGTGAACCGAGTCTTCTTGGACCAAGCACTGCCACCTCTGCTCCATTCGCAGGCGGGGACGCTATTACAGCCTGCAGAGCAGCAGCAAATGGTTCGGTGAGGACTGCAGTCATTTCCGGAACATTTCCGATAGATACAGCAGCATGTACTGGAGAAAGTATATATGGACCAAATCCCCCAGGCAGTCTGTCTATTCCCAGAACCATCCTGTCCGGCTGATGCGTCGGGATGCCTGATGTGCAGAATATATCTTCAGGCGTCCTGCCTCTGGCGGCATCGGTATCATTGATCTCTACTGCAAATTTTTCTCCGCTTTCCACATCTTCTGCAATCACCTCATGTCCGATGATCTGCGGGAGCGGAAACGGCAGAAATCGTCTGTCCAAATCAGTGGAGCAGACTCCGCACAGTCTTGTTTTCAGAAGTCTGTACCCTTTGTCCAGAGTAAGGTAATGATTTTTATTTCTTTCAATGACCCATCCGGATTCAGTGCTTCCAGTGAATCTGTATTCCGTATTCTGAAAACTGTCTTCTGAAGTATATTCCTTTGTACTGAATTTAATTTCCATCCATTCCCCCGAATCAGCGATTCTTTATTTCTTCAGCAGAGATCTGATCTCTTCCATTCTTTTTCTGTTCACTCCCATATCAGAAGTGCCGAGCCTGGAAGCAGAACGAATATGAATCAGCTTCACTGAGTCATCCAGATAAAACTCCACATCGTCCTTGTATCTCATCAGCATAGAAGTGAATTCAAAATGCATATACCCTGTTTCTGACTGAACAAGATCTGTCCGAGGAAGACCGAGAACTGTATCCTTGATTCTCTTCTGTTCATCCAGAAGAGGAAGTGAATAACTGATAGGATCTATATAATGAATTCTGTCTGAAGATTCCGACTGAGAATTTACACAGTTCGGTTTATCCGGACAAGGTTTGAGCCTGCCTTGTCTTACCCCTATGTCCTGGGGTCTGGTTCCGGAACAGTCTAGAATAAATAGGAACAAAAGAAGACTGGGGATCGTTTTCATAGAAACATCATAATTTTTTCGGAAAATACTTACAAGTGAAAATCAGTGAAGACTCACTGTGAGATTCTCACTGCCCATTTTTTCAGCAACGGTCTCGCAGGCTTCCATACTTCCGTCAAAACAAACAGATTTACCTGCTTCATGTGCTTCCAGGGTGATTTTGAATGCCTCTTCCTCATTTTTTCCGCATATCGTCATCACACATTCGATTACATGATCGAATGAATTGATATCATCATTGTAGAGCACGACTTTATGTTTGTATATATGCGAGATGTCTTCTTTTACTTCAGGATCTGAATCAACAATGATAGGCATCTACTGTTCCACTCTGCAACATTTGCCGAATTTGTAAACCTGAATTCACGAAAATCCTAGCAGAATCTCAGTCGGGGGTCTACCTAGATATAGTAGGAAAAATTTGCTTTGGAAAGTACCACAGCCATCCTTGGCTGTGAGTCTACTCATTTTGCAGGCTAGAAGCCTGTAGTATTTTTGTCATCCTGACAGCAGCTTCCACGTTTGCTGGAAGGATCTTAACGCTCCCTGAGCGGACAGCCCTTTCGTTCGAAAGGAAGTCATCTTCGCACAATGCTTTAAGATCTCTCACTTCGCTACGC
>JBPOJG010000441.1:0-15183 GCA_052033835.1 Spirochaetota bacterium | reverse complement strand
GTTTCTCTCGGTCCGATGAATCTCAGAGATGCCTTGATCACTCAGGAGTCGCGAGTCAATCTCATGCTGACTTGCAGCCAGACAAGACTGGAAGACCAGCTTGCGGGGATAGAACTTCTCCGGTCGGGCGGACTTCCGTTTTTTAACTTTCAGGAGTAATTTATGAAATTATCGGACATAGACAGAAAGCAGGCAATATGGATTATTGCGTCTGCATTATTTATTATAGCGGGAATATTTCTTGTGAAAACTTTCAGAAAGAAAGCGGTACCGGAAAAAGCAGCAGAAACATCAGAGTCTCACGGAATCATTAAGATTATTCCCGGAGCACTCGAAAAAATGGGCATATCATCAGAACCTGCAGTGAAAACCGAATTCAGGGAGACAGCAGAACTTGTCGGAGAAGTGCTTCCTAATCCGGACAGAATTGCCAAAATAAGTGCGAGAATTCCCGGACGGGTAAGTTCTGTCCATTTTACAGAAGGATCGAAGGTAAAAAAGGGACAGATACTGGCTGAAATCGAATCACCTGAAGCATCGAGGCTCCGTTCCAAATTTCTTTCTTCGTATTCCAAGTATCTTGCTGCGGAAAAAAATGTGCAGAGGATCAGAGAACTTGCCAAACTGAGACTTGCTGGGGATCAGGAACTTGTGAATGCAGAATCTGAATTCAAGGTGCAGGAGGCAGAATGGAAGGGTGACCGTGCAAATCTTTCCGTTCAGGGAATTCCTGTTCCTGACTTCAGTCGGGGCGGCGACTCGGCTGTCGGCAGGATCTACATAACGTCACCTCTATCCGGAGTTGCTCTTTCGAGGGAAGCAGTTCCCGGTGCGCAGGTGGATGCATCTGCCGTTCTCGGAACAGTCGGAGACATTTCGGAAGTATGGTTTATGATAAAGATTTTCGAAAAGGATCTGTCCAAAATCAGACAGGGCACGGGGGCAAGAATTATACTGAATGCATATCCCGGCGAAATCTTTGAAGGCAGGGTGGACTTTATCGGAAATCAGATTGATCCCGGATCAAGAACAGTCAACGGAAGAATTGTTCTGAAAAACAGGGACAGTCTTGCCAAAATCGGTCTTTTCGGAAAAGCGCTGATCGACATACAGGATGATTCTGTTCTTCAGATCAGAAGTTCTGCTCTGTTTGAAGCGGACAGAAAGAAGTTCGTATTCATTGAAAAGTCAAAAGGAGAGTATGAGGCAAGAGAAGTGAAGACAGGCAGGGTGTCAGAAGAGACTGTCGAAATTCTGTCCGGAGTGACCGAGGGAGAAAAAATCATTATAAAAGGTGTTTTTTCTCTCAAATCAGTGCACCTGAAGTCCACATTCGGAGAGGAATAGAATATCATGAAACTTCTATCTGCGATTGTAGAATGGTCGCTCGCGAACAGGCTTATTGTTCTTGCGGGGACTTTTATATTTGTACTTTATGGATTGAATGCGGCAAGGCATCTGAAAATCGATGCAGTTCCTGATGTGACCACAATTCAGGTGCAGGTCATTACATCTGCACCTGCTCTTTCCCCATTGGAGATTGAACAGTATGTGACTTTCGCTGTCGAAAGAACTATGGCAGGAATTCCCAGGGTGGAAGAAGTCAGGTCTGTATCCCGGTACGGTCTCAGTGTAGTCACAATCGTATTCAAGGACGGAACGGATATTTTCCATGCACGACAGATGGTGGGAGAAAGACTTAAAGAAGCTGCCGAAGCGATCCCTCGAGGATACGGCACACCCTTTCTCGGTCCGATTTCCACAGGTCTCGGTGAAATATTTCAGTTCACTCTGAGAAGCGAGAAGCACAGTCTTATGGAGCTCACTACACTTCTGAACTGGTACGTAAATCCTATGCTGAAGACAGTGCCCGGAGTTGTGGAAGTGAATACTTTCGGAGGAGAGACAAAACAGTATCAGATCATACTGAATACAGAAAGAATGCAGTCACTTGGTCTTTCGATTCGGGATGTGACAGAAGCCCTTCAGAAAAACAATGCTGCAATGGGCGGAGGATACATTGAGCACAATAAGGAGCATTTTCTGATCGGAGCGGAGGGCCTTGCAAAGTCTCTTGAAGATCTGAAAAAGATTCCTTTAGGAAGAACAAAACAGGGAATCCCTATGACACTCGGTACAGTGAGCGACGTCAGACAGGGACCGAAGCTGAGACTTGGAGCTTCGAGCCGGGACGGGATCGGCGAAGAAGTGGGCGGGATTACTCTGATGCTGATGCATGAGAATTCACTGGAAGTGACAGAGGCGGTCAAGGCTAAGCTGAAAGAAGTTGCGAAGATTCTTCCTGAGGGAGTCACGATTGTTCCGTTTTACGACAGGTCGGAAATGGTAAAGACTACAGTCAAAACAGTGATGGTGAATCTGACGGAAGGTGCAGTGCTTGTCATCATTGTGCTTTTTCTGCTTCTCGGAAGCATTCGGGCAGGCCTTGTGATTGCTGTGACGATTCCTCTGGGAATGCTTTTTGCAATTTCTGTTATGAAGATGAGGGATCTTCCGGGAAATCTGATGTCTATGGGAGCAATTGACTTTGGACTCATCGTGGACGGTGCAGTGATCATTATAGAAAATGCAGTCAGAAGAATTTCCATGAGAGAAAAGGAACTTGGACGTTCATTAAATGATGAGGAAAGAACCGATACTGTCCGAATTGCCACTCTGGAAGTCAGAAAGGCAACGATATTCGGTGAGACGATCATCGCTGTCGTGTATCTTCCAGTGCTTGCACTTGGAGGCGTGGAAGGAAAAATGTTTACTCCGATGGCTCTGACTGTTCTTTATGCACTTCTGGGTGCATTTGTTCTTTCTCTGACTGTTGTTCCTGTGCTTGCATCTTATCTTCTCAGAGGAGAGGAAGATCCTGATCATGAGACCTGGCTTTTCCGTAAAATAAAAATATACTATGAACCTTTATTAAATTATTTTATGCAGAAAAGAGAGAAGACTGTATTCGGAATGGCAGGATTTCTTGCATTCTCCATACTCCTTTTTATGAATCTGGGAGGTGAGTTTATGCCTCAGCTCGACGAGGGTTCAATGCTTCTTGAGGTTGCCCGGCTTCCGTCCGTTTCGCTTTCTGAATCTGTTCAGACTTCGGGAAGACTGGAAGCAGCGCTTCTGAAGAAGGTTCCTGAAATTCTGCACGCTGTTTCCAAGACAGGTGCTCCTGACATTGCGACTGACCCTATGGGAATAGACAGAACGGACACTTATCTGAACATTAAGCCTAAAGATGAATGGAGATTCGGAAAAGACAGACTGATCCGAGAAATTGAAGAGACTGTTTCAGAGACTGTTCCTGAACTGGCCATTTCAGTTTCACAGCCCATACAGATGAGAACGAATGAACTCATTGCAGGAATCAGATCCGACATAGGGGTCAAGATATTCGGAGACAGACTTGATGAACTTAAAGGCATAGGTGAAAAGACTGCAGAGATTCTGAAAAAAATTGAAGGAGTGAAGGATCTCAAAATTGAGCAGCTGCAGGGACTGAACTATATCAGAATCAGACCGAAAAGAGAAAGTCTTGCGAGATACGGTGTGGATATATTTGATATAAATCAAATTACAGAATCATTATCCTCGGGACACAATGCAGGAGTGCTTTTTGAAGGCAGGATGAAATTTGACATTACGGTGAAGCTCGAAAACAGTGTGACGAGTCTTGAAGATATTCGTGCAGTTCCCGTGCGGGCAGAGGGACAGCTTGTGCCGCTCGGAGATCTGGCATCAGTTGATCTGGAATCAGGACCTGTTCAGATCGGACATGAAAACGGATACAGAAGGATGCTTGTGGAATTTAATGTAAGAGAAAGGGATATGATGAGTGTGATAGAGGAGGCACAGGAAAAACTTTCCCGTGAAATCAAACTTCCGACAGGATACAGATTTGAATTTGGAGGAAAATACAAAAACTTCATTTCGGCAAAGAATACACTGATGATTGTTGTGCCGCTCACTCTTCTTCTGATTCTTTTCTTTCTATGGCTTGCTTTCGGGGAGATGACTTCTGCGATGATGATTTTTCTGAATGTGCCCTTTGCTGTGACTGGAGGAATTTTATTTCTATTTCTGCGGGGTATTCCGTTCAGCATTTCTGCTGGGGTCGGATTCATTGCACTCTTCGGTGTGGCAGTACTCAACGGCCTCGTGCTCATCTCATTTGCAAAGGATGAAGAACTCTCAGGCAAAACTCACAGAGAGTCAATCTTAAGTGCAGCTCATCTGCGTCTTCGTCCTGTGCTGACTACTGCGATTGTGGCTGCAATCGGTTTTATTCCGATGGCTCTTTCCACGAGTATGGGAGCGGAAGTGCAGAGACCCTTGGCTACAGTCGTCATAGGGGGACTCATCTCCTCGAGCATACTGACTCTTCTCGGAATGCCTGCGATATATACACTGTATTTCGAAAGAAAAAGAAAGGATGCTCTTTCTGTAATAGAGAAATAATATGATCTGCCGGATTTTTCTTTAGATTTCAGTCTGACTGAAAATCCGGTTTATTATTTCACACCGTATGATTTCAGCAATTTGACCGTTTCCTTAAAACTCATTTCCTGTGCGATATCGAGGGCGGTCTTTCCATCTGCATTTTTTGCTGAAACATCTGCTCCCTGTTTTACCGTATGTTCAATGAGTTCAAAAAGCCCGGTACTCACTGCCCTGTGAAGTGCAGTTTCTCCATCCCAGTCAAGTTCATCGTCTGACACATTCGCACAGGTGATAACGGCATCTGCGGATTCTGATTCGATGAGAATATGAAAAATGAGGCTGAACTATAAAACAGGTGTGAAGTTTACCATTTAAAGTTCAGCATTCAGAAAGAATAGCCTCTCATCTTTTCTTATGCCTACCGACTTTATCCTGAATTTTTAGGTTGAAACCACTAAAAAAGGAAGAATAGGGGAATCCTCTATAAACTGATCCTTTTTTATGCCGTCATACTGAATAGACTGTGAAAAAAATCGGCAAAAATCTGTTTGCATTCAGACCCTTTTTCCAGTCTCTGGAGTGTTATGGAAAATAAAATATCTAAATACGTTCTTCATCCTTGGCACGGCATTTCGCCAGGCGAAAAAGCTCCGGGAATTGTGGATGCTTTCATTGAAATTCTCCCTACAGACACTGTAAAATACGAGGTGGACAAGATATCAGGTTATATTCGTCTCGACAGACCCCAGAAGTTTTCCAATCACTGTCCTGCACTGTACGGATTCATTCCCAGAACCTACTGCGGAGATAAGGTTGCTGAATTCTGTATGCAGAAAAGCCTGAAAAAAGATCTGAAGGGAGACGGAGATCCTTTAGACATCTGTGTCATTACATCCAGTCATATCTCTCAGGTGAATATTCTGATGAGTGTTGTTCCGATCGGCGGATTCAGGATGATCGACAAAAATGAGGCTGATGACAAGATCATTGCAGTTCTGAAAGGAGACACCATTTTCGGTCATATGCAGGATATTCATCACTGTCCTTCAGAACTTATTGATAAACTCAGACATTATTTTCTTACTTACAAAGTGATGCCTGATGAAGATACCCCTCCGGTTGTTGAAATTACAGGCGTATACAATGCAGAAGAAGCCAGACAGGTGATCAGAAGGGCTCTGCAGGATTACGAGGAGAATTTTCCAGGTTAAGATGGTGAAATTCATTTCTTCTATTGCATTCTGCCTTTTCTGTTTTTCCTTACTGTCCAAGGAATCTGTCCCTGCAAAAAAGGCAGATGAATCACAGCACAAGGCTGATTCTCACTCTACTGAAATAGAGGAGAAACTTCAGAACTGGTCGCTTCAGGATCTCGAAAACTATTCAGTTCAGAACAATTCTCTGTATCTGGCTGAAAAGCAGAATATCGGGATTGCGAGAGGGGAAATGATCACAGCTTCTCTCTACAGGAATCCTGTGATTGGAATGCAGAATCAGTTTATTCGTCAGGACCCTCTGGGCAGAGCGAATTCATCTTTGAATTCTTCCTATCTTCCGTCGATCAGTCAGAACGGAGTGCCTGGAATTGTTCAGCTTCCTCCCGCCACATCCGGCGGACCGGTGGAAATTGCTCCGAGTGTAAACTGGGACCTGGACTTTGCGGGTTATGTGAGCACAAGGGCCGAAACTGCAAGGCATGGTTTTCAGGCACAGATTGCCGGTTTTGAAGATTTTGACAGACTCTTCAGGCTTAGACTTCGTCAGAACTACTGGTCGTATCTCTATCTGTCAGAGCTCGTGAATTTTCAGAAAGATTTTTATGATAATTATAATGATCTTCTGCATCTTACAAAATTTCGTGCAGATAAGGGAGATATTTCACAGCTCGAATATGACAGAATTTTTCTGGAAAAACTGAGAATTGAAAAAGAACTCCAGGATGCTGAAATTCAGAGAGTTCAAGCGGCTAAGGAAATTCGTTTTTTTGCAGGGATTCCGGGAACAGCGGGACGCAAGCTGAAACTGAAGGGAAATCTCAGGTTTTTTACGACTGCGGAACTGGGGGTGAATCTGAAGAATTATGATATGGAAAACAGACCCGACCTGAAGGCTCATAAGCTCAGAGTCAGACAGAGCAGACTGAATGTGGAACTGAAGAAGAAGGAAGGAACTCATTTCGGCCCTTTTGCAAACGTGGGAGCTGAAATCAGACATAAGGGAAATGAAACATATACAGGACTTTTTCTTACTGTACCTTTGAAAGTTTTTGACAGAAATCAGGGAGAGATTCTGAAAGCGGAGGAGTCCTATAAAAAGACATCTCTCGAGCTTGAGTCCAGAAGAAAACTGATTGAAATTGAAATCAGAACGGCGGTGAGAGAACTTGAAGCAAGAGAAGAACTTCTGAATACTTACACCAAGAACAGACTTCTGGAGAAAAACAAGGAAGTTCAGGAAAAGTCCAGAACTGCATATGTGAAGGGTGCATCCAACCTTGTCACTTTTCTCGAAGCGGAAAAAAACTATATCAATCTCCTGAAAGGATACTATGAACAGTTATATTTATATTATAATGCTATTGAGCAGTTTAGGGCAGCTGTCGGAAGACTGCAGGAGAATGCAAAATGAGTGAGTCAGAAAAAATTTCTGTTTCGGACAGAATAAAAAACATACTTGCGGATGAAAACAGAAGAAAACCTGCAATTTACTGGACACTTGCCGTAATTGCACTCATTTTCGGAATATTTTTTATATATAAAAAAATATCCAAAAAAACGACGGTCTCTGAAAAAAAGGAAGATTCGTCATCAGCCAGAAAAATTGTCATTCCTCCGGATGTTCTGAAAAATCATCCGTTCACATATGTGCGTCTGAAAGAAAGAGGTTTTTACGAAGAGATTGTACTTCCTGGAAAAGTTTCATTCGACCTTGAAAAGGTGGCAAACGTAGGGTCCAGGGTTCCAGGCCGGATCAATCAGGTATTTGTCAAGGAAGGGGACATTGTAGTCAAGGGAACGCCTTTGGCTTCCATCTCTTCTGTAGAACTCGGTTCAGCGGAGGCAACTTATCTCAAGGCCAAGGCAAGACTTGAAACTCTGCAGGTTCAGCTTGAAAGGGTCAAGGATCTTTTTGAACAGAAGATTATCTCCGCAAAGGAATTTGAGATGACCAACGTCGAATACAGAACAGTCAAGACGGAAAAGGAGACAAGTTACAATACACTCTCAGTGTATGGGCTTTCTGCTTCAGAGATCAAGAACCTCGAAACAGGAAGACTGAATCCAAGTGAACTGATTTTACGAAGTCCGATCGGAGGAACAGTCACAGCAAGAAAGGCAGTCAACGGTCAGGCAGTCATTACTGAAGACAATTTATTTGTTGTGGCAAATCTTGCAAAACTCTGGATACTTCTAGATGTGTATGAAAAGGATCTGTACTCAGTAAAACTGAATGCAGAGGCAAATGTATATACTCTGGGTGAAAAACCGGAAATCGTGAAGGCGATTGTAGCCCACGTAAGTGATGTAATTGATCCTGTGAAGCATACTGCAGAGATCAGGCTGGAAGTGGACAATCATGAACTGAAGCTAAAACCGGGACAGACTGTAAGTGCAAAAGTGCAGGGACTGATTTCTGAAAGCAAGTCAAGAAGGATTATGGTTCTTCCTTCTGAGTCAGTGCATAAAATAGAAGGCAAGTCCTTTGTTTTCATTGCAGCCGACGGTTCATTTGAAGCAAAGGAAGTGGAGACTGGAGAAGCAATCGATGATGATGTGGAAATCCGTTCCGGAATTTCCTCAGAAGTGAATGTTGTGAGTGCGGGATCTTTTGTAATTAAAAGCGAGTTTCTGAAATAATGATTGAAAAACTGATTGAAATCTCCATTCGGAAAAGACATCTTGTTCTGATATTTACCGGGCTTCTCTGCATCATAGGTTTTTACAATGCGATGAATCTTTCTGTGGATGCAGTTCCGGATGTGACCAACGTTCAGGTTTCTGTGGTCACTGCTTCGCCCGGTCTTTCTCCGATCGAGGTGGAACAGTTCATTACTTATCCTGTGGAACTGGCGATGAACGGACTTCCGAATGTGGAGGAGATCCGTTCCATTTCCAGGACTGGTGTGAGCAGCGTTACAATCATTTTCAAGGATTCTGTGGATATATGGTTTGCAAGACAGCTTGTAAATGAACGGGTGAAGCAGGTGGAAAATGAAATTCCGGATGGATATGGTAAGCCTGAACTTTCTCCTGTAGCAACTGCTCTCGGAGACATTTATGAATTTGTGCTTACATCCGACAGACACTCTCCGATGGAACTCAGAAACTATATGGACTGGGAACTGGCAAAGAAGCTGAAATCCGTTCAGGGTGTCATCGACATCAATACAATCGGAGGAGAGGTCAAACAGTATCAGGTCATCATTGATCCTAGAAGACTTGCTTCTCATAATCTGACTCTTTCGAGCATATTGAATGAACTGAAAAGAGCGAATGCCAATGTTGGCGGCGGTTACATTATGAAGGGCAATGAACAGCTCGTCATTCGGGGAGAAGGTCAGTTCAAGACAATCGAAGAACTGTCCCAGACTGCAATCCGTACAAACTCAGACGGTGTTCCTCTTCTTCTAGGACAGGTAGGCAATGTCAAGATCGGCCCTTCCATCCGTTTCGGTCTGATGACAAGGGATGAGAAGGAAGTCGTCGGCGGAACTGTAATGATGCTCATCGGTCAGAATTCGAGAGAGGTGGTTGCAAAGGTAAAGGAAAAAGTTCAGGAACTCCGCAAAAATCTTCCGCAGGGGATGAAGATTGAACCTTTTTATGACCGATCGGAATTCATCAACCGTGCACTTAAGACTGTTTTCATCAATCTGGCAGAAGGTGCTCTTCTTGTATTCATTGCACTCATAGTGACTCTAGGCACAGTGAAGGGCGGGGCACTGGTTGCCATGGCAATTCCAGTATCCATGCTTGTGGCTGTCATATTTATGAGACAGCTTGGAGTTGTGGGAAACCTGATGAGTCTTGGAGCGCTCGACTTCGGTCTTCTTGTGGACGGATCTATCGTAATGCTCGAAGCAGTGCTTGCAGGTTTTTTTACAAGCAAGGCTCTCTATGACAGATCTCAGTCTGAAGAAGAAAGAGAAGAACTGACCAAAATGATTGTACTGCAGAGCTGCAAGAAAGTCGGACGTGCTGCGGCGTTTGCCGTGGCGATCATCATGCTCGTATATCTCCCTCTGATGGCTCTCGAGGGTGTAGAGGGAAGAATGTTCCGTCCGATGGCGGTCACTGTGGCCCTGGCTCTTGCGGCGGCACTTCTTTTCAGTATGACTGTATTTCCTGCAGCAGTATCCTATATTTTCAAAAAACCTTTATTTCATCACAGCCATTACTGGGATGTAATTGAAAAATATTTTATTATATTCTTAAACTGGGGATTCCAGAGAAGAAGGCTTGTCGGGATCTATGCAGTCACTCTGGTCATCATTTCCATTTCTCTCGGTTTTACACTCGGTGCAGAATTCATTCCTAGGATTGACGAGGGGGAAATCAATATTGATGTCAGAAGACTTCCGTCCGCTTCCATCAATTATTCCAGAGATCTTAACTATGAAATAGAAAGAGTGATCGAAAAGAATTTTCCGGAGGTGACGAGTGTTGTCACAAAGGTAGGGAGGGGAGAGTCTGCTGCTGAACCGGTAGGGACTGATGAGGGAGAAATGTATGTCAAGCTCAAGGATAAGAAGGACTGGGTAAGTGCTCATGACAGAGAAGAACTGATGAGCATTATGAAGGATAAAATTCTTTCTTCGGTTCCTTCTTCCTATATCAGTATGTCGCAGCCGATTGAAAACAGAGTGAATTCACTTCTTGCCGGTTCCAAGGCAGACATTGTAGTCAAGATTTACGGGGATGATCTGGTAAAACTCAAGAAACTGGGAGATCAGTTCGGTGAGGCGCTTTCCCATGTGGAAGGAACGGGTGATCTTCGGGTGCAGAGAGTTCTAGGACTTCCACTGCTTGAAATCAAGGCAAACCGAGCAAAAATGGCAAGATACGGTGTATCTACAGAAGAGATACTGGATATTGTAAAAACATTAAGAGTCGGATATGATACAGGAAAAGTGTTTGAAGGTCTGAAAAGATATGATCTGATTGTCCGTCTGGATGTGGATGTGACCGATGAGGATCAGATCGAAAATGTTCCGGTCATGACTTCGAGCGGACACGAGGTGCCTCTGGTTCTTGTGGCAGACATTAAAAGAATAGAAGGGCCTGCTTCCATTACAAGGGAAGGACTCAAAAGAAGACTTTTTGTAGAGATCAATATTCGGGGAAGAGACCTGGTCAGTTATATCAACGAGGCACAGGAAAAGACAAAATCGATCGTTGACTCACTTCCTGAAGGTTATGAAGTGGAATGGGGAGGCCAGTTTCAGAATTTTACCCGTGCAAAGAACAGACTTCTGCTTGTCGTGCCTGTGGCTATGATCATTATTTTCGGAATGCTCATTGCAGCATTCGGTTCAGTCAACTATGCTATGGGAGTGTTTCTCGTTGTTCCGCTCGCAGTTGCAGGAGGTATCTTAAGTCTGATTGCAAGAGGACTGCCTTTCAGTATTCCTGCAGGAGTCGGTTTTATTGCGGTTGCGGGGATTGCAGTACTGAACGGGGTCGTTTATGCATCCACTCTGAAACAGGAGCTTGAGAAGAATGCAGATATTCATGATGCTGTAATGAATTCTGCAAGATCGTCTCTCCGTCCTAGACTGACCACTGAGGCAATTGCAGCAATCGGATTCATTCCAATGTCCATTTCCACTATGGCAGGGGCTGAGGTGCAGAGGCCGCTCGCAACTGTGGTCATCGGAGGTATCATCATTGCAACAGCAATCTCAGGACTTATACTTCCGATCACTATGGAGTATCTTCTTGTCCGTGCCGAAAAGAAAAAGAAGAAGAAATAATGATTTCTAATTACTCCAAATTGCGGACTTGATATTAGAGCTGTTACAAAATGGATATGATTGTGAAAATATCTGAATGTGAACGAATGCGGGGTTTTTAAAGGGGCTGCTTAAGCCCCTTTAAACCAACGCAAGTTGGGAAACTGCTGCCGGTAGGCATCCCTGCCATTTTTGATTTCAAATCGAGCGTAGCAGCGGTTTTCAGGCTTGCGAGATTTGAAATCCTGAGTATTGCATTGATACATATCAGAAAGGGGAAAGTATATGAGTGAGAATATTCCGAAAGAATTTACTGAAGAATTCGGAGGCGGTACCGGAATCAGATTCAGGATCAGAAATGTGCAGATAGAGGGAAAAGGAAATGAGTTTCATTCCCCGAAGGGAGGTTCATTTAATGTGACAATGGAACTTCTTCATAACTGCACCGAATGTGACAATGCAGTCAATCAGGTGATTGTAGGACTCGGCGGAGAAAAAAAAGCGCAGGTCTGTGTCTGGAACGGAAAGAATTTCAGCGGAGGAGAACTCTGCATTGTCAATTACGATACAGATGTCGCCTGTTACGGAGAGGACAATTTTGAAGCAGAATGGGTTAAGGTTTCCTTTAAAATTACAGTTCCGGATGCAAAAGGGAAATACTATATTCGGACAAGGTATGCACAGGACTATGTGGGCACAATTCTGACTGAGTCTGCCCGGGGAAAAAATCAGCCGATTCCGAAAAAAGCGCTCGGCTGGTGGACTGTGGACAGGCCTGCCGGACCGAATGAAAAATCAAATATCGGAGTGATTTCTGTGGGGTGAGATTCTCCATAAAATATGAATTGATTCAATTGCCTGAAATTTCAGTCTGGGTTTATGGAAACAGTAGAGATCGCAGGCATCAGAATTCCGTCTTTTCGTAAGAAAATAAACAGCACTTCACCGGTCAAAATCATTGAAACGGAAACGACTAAAAGAAATCTTCAGAAGATACTGTATCCTCTTCTGGAAAATAAGCCTGTTCTTCTGATCGGAGATGCAGGAGTCGGAAAAAACGCTCTTGTTTACCATATCAATTCACTTCGCAATCTCCCTACAATCCGATTCAGCTTCAATGAGGACACTCTTCCTGAGGATCTGATCGGTTCTTACAGGATTCATCCGTCTGGAAAAGGCTTTGAATGGAAAAACGGTCCTTTGACCTCAGCACTGCAGACGGGCTGTGCATTTGTTGCGGATGAAATGAATCTGGCTTCACCGAGTGTCATTAAAAGATTCTCCACTGTTTATGAATCATTTTATCTGGATCTTCTCGAAGGCGGGGGCGAGAAAATCAGTTCTGTGGACGGGTTTCATTTTATTGCCACTCAGAATCCGTCCGAAGGATTTGAAGGACGAAAAAATCTTTCCTATGAAATTACAAAAAACTTTTCAGTGGTCTACATTGATTCCTATCCTCCGGAAGAAATTTACCAGATACTGAAAAACCTTTATCCTGAGCTTCTAGAATCAGTCATAAAAAATATCATTCATGTGAACTTTGAAACAGAAAACAGAGTTCTTCGGGGAGAACTCGGAAGAAATGATCTCGAAAAATATCATTTCAATCTGAGAACCATGAAAAAACTTTCTGCAAGACTTCTGAATTACAACTGCAATGACAGTGACATCCTCTTTCAGCATTTCAGAGAGATCTATGTGGACTGTTTCCGAAATGCAGAAGACAGGGCAAAGCAGACTGAACTTGTATGTTCTGTGCTGTCGTATAAGGACGTGCAGAAACTGAGTCCTAAAACGGATATTTATTCGGATGCAGAATATATCTACTGTAATGATAAAAGAATACATATAAAAAATCCTGAAAAGACAAAGGAAATCCTCTCTGCGGTTCCTATGACTTCCGCACTCCGCGGATTTCTCGAGCGTGTGTTCACCTGCCATGAAATGGGAGAAAACATACTGATCGAATATTCAGAAGAGGATGATCCTTCCATTGTAATGAATCTTCTTTCTGATTTTTCGGGAATGAAGACTGAATTTATTCATCTCTGCAAGGGGATTCATACTTCGGACATTATCGGTGCTCTGAAACCTGTCTCGGATCCGGGACAGGAAAACACAGGACGGGTGGAATGGGTTGACGGTCCTCTTTCTCGGGGAATTGAGGAAGGATCTCATATCATGATCACATCTCTTGAAACTGCGGGTGCGGAGCTTGTGGAAAAATTCAATATGCTCACTGATGATGCAAGAGCACTTCTTCTTCCTGCAGAAAGCGGCAAGAAAGAAGAACTTCATCTTTCCCCTGACGCAAGGGTTTATGCTTTCAAGGTGTTCAGAAAGACAAAATCTGTTTCTACGATTTCCAGAGCTTTCCGAAACAGATTCACATCCGTTCTTTTCCCGCAGCTGAACAATGA
Organism: Spirochaetota bacterium; assembly: GCA_052033835.1. GTDB lineage: Bacteria > Spirochaetota > Leptospiria > Leptospirales > Leptospiraceae > DAORDI01. The sequence goes on along the minus strand of JBPOJG010000441.1, from coordinate 1,356 downwards.
AGAATCGGTATACGATATACTGAAATTTTATCTGCCGGAGTCTTCTCTTCTGAATCTGATGAAGGAATTTCATATGAAGATCAGAACTATGGCGGAGAAAAGAACGATAGGGTCTGCGAATCTGAATCCGTATATATTCGGTATCCCGAATCTTCTTTCCTGGATACGCCATATCCTGCATTTCAATTCAGAAAATCTCGAAGAAACAGTATTCAGAGGTGCAGGAGTCGCCTACATCAATCAGATTTACGATGCAAAGGAAAGAATGGAACTCGAAAAACTTCTGAAAAAGGGATGGGATCTCGTGAAAATACCGCAGGGAATTTTTCAGGACATTGAGAGTAAAAAAAAAACTTTTACCGAAAGTTCTGAAATAGACAAGAACAAATGGTGGAATCCTGAACTCTCCAAAAGAGATCCGAACACAGGCAAGGCTCAACTGAAAATGTCCGGCGAAAAAATGAAAGCCGGGATAGACATCAATACCCCTGAAACGGGCGGCACGACAAAAGAAGGTGCAGATGCCTGGTATGGAAGCGAGACCAGAGGAAATATGGGGCAGGGTGAACCTGCAGGCGGAGGCGGTGCCTGGGGTTACAGAACAGAAGAACTCTATAAACAGTTTCTTGCCAAAAGAAAGATTCTATGGGACTACAGTATGCCTGTCTCAAAGAAGGAATTCTGGGAAATATTCGGAAAAGAGCTGGAAGAAACCAGAATGAATCTCGAGAAACTTTTTGATCCAGAAATTGATATTATACGTTCTTACAGAAATGAGGGAAACCGGATTGATGCGCGGAAATACATAGGTTATCTCAGCGGCAAAGGTGATACCAAGGTATTCGACAAGACGATTCTCGACAAGAAGGAAGAAAAACTGAAAGGAGTGGAAGTCGTGTTTCTAGTGAGCAAGTCCAGAAGAATATTCAATTTTGAATATGCGATAGTTGTGCTTTCTGCAATTGTCACGTCTTCCATCGTTCTGAACGGGCATGATGTTCCTTTCAGCATTTATGCATATTCCGACAGAATGAACAAAAAGGACACGATAGATCTTCTTCATCTGAAAACATTTCATGAATCCTATGATGAGAAGGAGGAGGAAATATTCAAGTCCCTGGCATCCGACTGGCAGGGGGACAGTGTTCATGAATATCTGCTTCTTGAGGATATAGAAAAGTATTTCACTCCCGGTTCAACAACAAGAATTCTTGTAATGGTCTCCGATTTCAGAGGACAGAGAGGAAAAGCATCGATTGATGCAGAAATCGGTATGTTATGGTGACGGAAACGGAAGCGCTCAAATCACAGCAGTACCAACACCAAGCGGATCCGTATCAAGTATCACATGGACAG
>JBPOJG010000353.1:0-20934 GCA_052033835.1 Spirochaetota bacterium | reverse complement strand
CAAAGAGTCTCTCTCCGCTTTCTTCCTCAATGCAGAGTTCCTCTGAAATGAATCGGTCTTTATCCCCTGAAATATATCCTCTTAAAATTCTTTCCATTGTTCCTGCACTGAATCCGTTTGTATGACTTGATATCTGATAAAATTCAGGAGAATATTCACAGAGTTTCATTGTCAGATCCATAAGCTCTTCGAGTCCTTCTTCGAGTTTCCATACTTCGCCTTTGGCGCCTCTGCCGAAAGTAGGCGGATCCAAAAGAAATCCCTGATATTTTTTCCCCCGCTTCACTTCTCTTTTCAGAAACTTAAGGACATCATCTACAATCCAGCGGACCTTTCTGTCTGACAGATTGGACAGGTATGCATTTTCTTTTGCCCATTCTACCATTCCTTTGGATGCATCCACATGACATACGGAAAATCCTGCGGAAAGGCAGTGTACAGTGGAAATACCCGAATAGGCAAACAGATTCAGAACTTCCAGTTCTCTTTTGTATTCCTTTCCGAGTTTCAGTATTTTTTTCCAGTTGGATTCCTGTTCCGGGAAAATTCCCAGATGTCCGAAAGGAGTAAACTTCACAAGATAATTCAGTGAGCCCGAAATGGAAAGAGTCATTTTTTCCGGTATATTTTTATTGAATTTCCATGATCCCCCTTTTTCATTTCTGGAAAACACTGCATCCGGATTTTCCCAAAGTTCAGGATGAGAAGGTCTGTATGGGGATGTCTGAGAAGGACGGATGATTCTGAATCCGCCCACATTTTCCAGTTTCATTCCGTTTCCGGAATCGATGAGGCTGTATTTTTTTTCTTTCAATTTGATTCTTTTCCTGATAATTCTGCTTTATTTTTAAATTTCATTCCGGCATACGCAGAAACCAGAACGCCAATGATAAGAATGGCAAGGATAAGGTAAGGAGGATTCCTGTTCAGAAGATAAGGAAGAGATAAGGAAAGAACTCCCCCTCCGACAAAAATAGAAGTGATCGGAGCGCTTTCCGCATACACCTTCACGCCTCTGCTTTTCAGTTCGGGGTCCATCATGCGAAGAAGCATTAGTCCTATGGCTGTAGTCCCGTTCAGCATTCCGAAATTTAAAATGCTCAGTTCAAAGGAAAATGTCTTCGGGAGCATTTTATGTCTGAGCCAGAAATGGCAGAACAGATTCCAGAGAAATCCGACTGTAAAAAGAATCAAAAGCGGAGTCAGTGCAACTGAGATCACAGAAAGATTCATTGTAGCGATTGCAGTAAAGATCATGATCTCCATAAAGAAATTGGAGAAGAAGGTCATCTGTTTTTCATCTAGAAGTTCAATCAGTCCGACTCTCGAAAGAATATATTTAAACAGTACACTGACAGCAAGCGAATATACAAACAGAGGCATTTCCGGAAACTGCTGGAATGATTTTTCCAGATAGGTTTTGGCAATAAAACCTGTGAATACGGCCAGACTGATGAGACCGAGGATAACCATAAACTGGTTGAATGAAAATACAAGTTTGGATTCGGGTTCAACTGACTGTACAGTATTTTTCTTCTGATTTCCGACAAGCAGAACTCCTCCTAAAATACCGCAGGCAATTCCCACAGTGGCACTGAAAAGTGCATATTCGACCCCTGCAGGAAGATGATTGTCCATATAGGACTGTTTCATTGCGACTGCAGTTCCGTGTCCTCCTGCAAATCCGTTTTCGAGGACTGAGGAAAAGGCGAGAGGGAGGCCGAAAACAGGTCCGAATAGAATCAGCGTCAGAAGAACTCCGATTGCCATCTGTCCGAGTACAGCAGTGAATACAAATCCAGTCTGAGCAAAGACTTCGCTTTTATTTTCCGTATGTCCGTCGTCAGCTCCTTTCTGAAGGAACAGTGCAGCAAATACGATAGCAACAGTGATTCCTGGCCAGTCCTTCCAAGCCATATACAAAGGAGAAATCTGTGCTCCCGAGATCAGATTGAATCCGACAAGAAAAGGCACTGACATAATCAGTGAGGAAGGAAGGGAATATTTCTGCAGAAATTTGATTTTACGAATCAGAAATTCACCGATTCCCAGAGAGAAAAAACAGATTAAAAGTGCGATCATGGTTCTGACCATTTTCCTTGTGATTTGATGAGTTCAACCAGTTTTTCATCGGCCTCTTCGCTGGAAACTGATTTCATTACAATTTCCTTTCCGAGATAGAGATGAACCTTGCCCGGGCCTGCACCCACATAACCGAAATCGGCATCCGCCATTTCCCCCGGACCGTTTACAATACATCCCATCACTGCAATCTTCACGCCGACAAGATGCCCTGTCCTTTCCTTTATCCTCGCTGTAGTCTTCTGCAGATCAAAAAGAGTTCTTCCGCAGGAAGGACAGGAGATGAATTCTGTCTTGACTGTTCTCTGTCTTGCACCCTGCAGAATGTCAAAGGAAAGAATGAGTGATTCCAGTGCTTCATTCATTTCCAGTCTGACAGAGTCCCCAAAGCCGTCGAGGAGCAGTGAACCGAAAAGCACCGATCCTTCGTACATTGCATCTTCTGAACTCTGATATTTACCTGATATTAAAAAAGGAACTTTTTCCTCCTGCAGAAGAGACAGGATTTTTCTCGATTCGTAAATCCTGTCATTCGATTCTTCATTCAGTGAGATCATGATATTTTCATTAAAAATGGATCTGACTTTATCCCAGTCTCTTCTGAAGCTCTCTGCCCCGGAAAAACTGATTTCAACTGTTTTCTTTTCTGCAAAATTCTTCAGGATCTGAAGAGATTCAGGATTCAGTGCAGATATCTTTTCTGAGCTGACGGAAATTTTCTGAACAGAGGGAATCTGATCTTTAATATTTATAAAATCATGATCCGGTATTCTCGAGACGCATACTGAGACCGGAAATGAGATTTTTCCTGAAGAGATAAGCCGAGAGAGGCTTCTGAATTCCTCCGTTTCGGAAACAGTGAAATGGAGAATCTCAGGTTTAACGTAAAGTTTTTCTGTCTCAACTGCTTTCAGAAAGTCGAGGAGCTGCTTTTCTGAAAAACTCGGAAATGCAGTTTCTGCACGGACAGGGAAATTTTCACCGATGCGGAGATCGCCGACTGGAACAGGATCAGTTTTTCTTCTGGCATAAACATAGGGATTTCTGAATTCTGAATATTCCGGCACTTTTTCAGAAAAGGGAAATCCTGAATTGAATTTTTTAACAAGTGCTTTTGCCACTGGAATTTCGTGAACTGCATCTTCCGTCAGAGATACTCTGATTGTATCTCCTATCCCGTCTTCGAGCAGTGTTCCGATTCCAATTGCAGACTTGATCCTTCCGTCTTTTCCGTCACCTGCCTCAGTGACACCCAGATGGATCGGATACTTCATTCCGAGTTCTGCAAATCTTGAAACAAGGAGCCTGTAGGCATGAACCATCACCTGCGGATTGGATGCCTTCATGGAAACGATAATATCATGAAAATTGACAGTTTCTGCAATACGGATAAATTCCAGTGCAGATTCGACCATTCCGAGGGGAGTATCACCGAACCTGTTCATGATCCTGTCTGAAAGAGAACCGTGATTTGTTCCTATCCGGACTGCACGGCCGAGTTCCTTGCATTTTTTTACGAAAGGAAGAAACACCTCGGAAATTCTCTCGAGTTCTTCATTGTATTCCGAATCAGTGTAATCCCTGACTGCAAACTTTTTTCTGTCAGCAAAGTTTCCCGGATTGATTCTTACTTTTTCCATGTACTCTGCTGCAAGCATCGCTGCTGAGGGAGTGAAATGGATGTCTGCTGCCAGAGGAACTTTTGAGTTTTCCGCCTTCAGTCTTTTTCGGATGTTCGGAAGATTTTCGGCGTCCGCCATGGAAGGAACAGTGAGCCGGACAAGTTCGCATCCGGCTCTTTCCAGGTCAAGAATCTGTCTGACTGTGCTTTCCGTATCTCTTGTGTCTGAAGTTGTCATGGACTGGACACGGATCGGATTTTTTCCGCCGATTAAGAGATCACCGACTTTGACTTCAATTGTCTCAAACCGTCTGTATGCAAAAGGACTGAATGTATACTGCTTCATAACTACCATTTTTTAAACACGATAAAAACAGCAAGCAGTATGAGAACAAAACCGACGATGTCATAGGTCAAATTTTTTCGAAAAGAAAAAATTCATACTCCAAAAGACCGCGTCTGTAAAAACTTTCGAGGACTGATCCCAGAATTTTCAGAAATATATTTCTGTCTGAAGTGAACTTTTTAAATCCTGTAAAAACTTTCCCGCCCCATTTTTCATTCTTTATCATTCTGAAACCCGAATCAGTAAAAATCTTCTGAAATTTTTCAGAGTCCAATCTGTTCTCTTTTGGAATTCCGGAAAGCCCGGAGACAGAAGAAAGAAGTCTTCCCGACAGTTCAGTTTTCAGTTTTTTCTCGGAAGGATAAATGATATTTGTAATAGCGATTCTGCCGTTTTTCTGGAGAACTCTGTTCAGTTCTTCGGAAAAAAGTTTCTGATTTCGAAAATGGTATATGCAGTCTAGAATCACAGAATGAGAAAATGTTTCAGAAGGGATATCCTGTATTTTTTCCCAGGAACCTGAAATGATCTCCATCCCTTCGAGTTTTTCCTTTTCGAGAAGAGCTGCGGCGAATTCAGTCTGTCTGCCCGGAAGATTGATCCCGGTCACTTTTCCTGCACCGAATCTTTTCTTCCAGACAAAAAGACTTCCTCCAAGTCCTGATCCGATATCCAAAATCCATGATGAATTCATGATACTCAGATTTTCTCCGCAGGCCTCAGCCATTCTGAATGCTGCCTCGGTGTAATTCATATCCGGTTTTTCCCAGAGACCGAAATTGGAAAAATAAAAAGGAGGATTCTGAGGAAAATCATTTGCTGGACGTTCTGTGAAAGGGTAGGGATTCATTATAGTTCAGCCGATCATTTGAGGCCAGTCACAAGTTCCGGAGGAAGAAGTGGATCATTATATTTTATACTGTAACCCAGATAACCGCAGAGATTGATGATTCCGATTCCACAGATGAAAATGACTTCATCCTCACTGTCTGAAAACATAGAATTTCCCTTGCATAGCTTTTGAAATACTTCTCTCCTTTCTTTGTCTTTTCGCAGAGTTCATGAAATTTTTTGACCATCGGTTCTGCCTGCTCAAATTTCTTTTCAAATATATACTTGAGTGAATACCCAAAATGAAAATACAATGGATGAAATCCGTTTGCTCTTTCCTCCTTCTCCTCCTTTCCAAGATATTCCGAGAACCGCTTCGCAAGTTTCAGATCCCCGCAAGCCAGAATGTCAAAAAATTCCTGAAACTGAAGAATAGCGGCAAGGGAAGGATCAGTGTTTATTCCTCTTTCCTTCCTTTCAAACCTTGTCAAGTGGCGTCTGGCTGCGTCAGTAATACGCTTGAAATATTCATTTTTATCTTTGTGCAAATAGTAGCAACAGATTGCCAAAAACCTGTTGTCACTTGCAGTAGATGAATCAAGTCTGCCATTGAGCGAAAGTTTTGGATCTTTTTCATATTCTAAAGTTTTAGCTAATAAATCCAAATGCTCTTCAAAAAGAATATCTAGTCTTTCCTTAATTGTTCCCACTAAAGTTTATAACTTCCTGCATTAAATTACCTATTGAAACCCTTTTCATCAATGATATGGATAACTCTGTACGTATACAGTATTTTCTCAGCAATTGTTTGCATGATCCTACATATAATTATATTAAATTTCTGAAGAAATAGAAAATAATGCCTGCGATGATGATGCTGACTGTTACTGATACTGTTCTCAGCCATTTAGTCCAGATTTTCAATGCTTCTTCATAATCTTCAGGATTCTTTGTATTCATTCTGCTGTATTCATAAAAGTGGGTATGGCAGTTGGGACAAAGTTTAACAGTTGCTCCTTCATTGCCGAATCTGCTCCTTGGCAGAATATGATGGTCATGTACATAAAAATACTGATTGCATTTTATGAATCTTCCCTTCTTTGCTTCCTTCATTCTTATGCCTTTTTTCGTATTCTGCCATGTATATAGTATTCATATAATTCATTATTATAATAAACAGGAATGAAATCCAGATCATACTCAGTGCCTTCTTTTCGTTCCATGAGTTCAATGCATTCCCATACATTTTTCAGTTTATCAGCATCAGAAAGAAGCAGACATTCATAAATAAACTTACTGAAATGAATTTCAGGCGGTTTGACGCCCAGGCTCGGAGCAGACACATATATACTGAATCCCACTGAATTTTCTTTCTCGTCATAGTCGGCGGAAATGGAAGCTTTACTGTCCTTCTGAGGATACATTTTCATGATTTCCCTATTGAATTCATCCTGCTGACTTTTTTCAATGCCTTCAGATGCTTTTTTGAAAGCAGAATTCAGCTTTTTTATGATCACTGTAGCTTCCTCGTCGCTCATCAGTACTTGTCCCATACCCCTATATGTAAACCTACTTCCCTTTTTGGATTACTTCATCTTAATGTCTTTTTCTCGATTCTTCCATCTGAATCAGGATTTAAAGAACCTTTTTATAATATATTTTAATATATCCATTAATCCAACTTCTTCGTTTTCCTTTACGTTATCTTCGCCGTATTCATGACGATGATGTGGAAAAGTAGAAAGTTCTCTATGGTGTTTTGCATTATCCCAGCGTATAATTAAAAGTCCATCTTCTGACTGCCAATGAAAAGAATATTTTCTGAGATACCGTTTCGGATGTCATGAATTCGTTCCTTCAGGCGGCTTAAAAAACCTTCATAAGCATCCCATTCTATATAATCATCCCATTCTTCGAATGATTCCTTTTCTGCTGATTCCACTCGGTTCTGAAATGCAGGAAAATCAGTTTTGTATTTGTTCTTGAATAGCTGAATTTTTTCTCTATAATAGCTTTCTTTTGCAAGTGAATCCAGAAGCATCCAGTGAATTAGAGTTTTTTTGTCAACAAGAACCATAGGCTCAAGGTTTTTTCTTTTTTTTCACTTGTCAATGCATTTTTATTACCTATCAGGATCAAATTCTTGAGTCTCTGAAATTCATTGACTGATTCCATATTTTCCTGAGGATGGAACAAGACTCGGGGGAAAAATGAAATCAGTTCAGGCAATACTTGTGGGAGTACTTTTCTTAATAGCATCTGCAGTAGTAGGGTATTTTACAATCATTACGGAGGGCGGTCCCCTGAAAAAGGAACTGCACACAATGAAGATTTATTTCCCGAATTCAGAAGGGATCAAGGTCGGCTCCAAGGTCACAGTGCAGGGTGTTCCCTTCGGATATATTTCCAAAGTCAGTCTGGCCTATTTTGATGCAAAGGGCAGTCTTCTGGAATCTGTGCAGGAGGGAGCAGAGACTCAGGTGGAAGTTCTTATTGTTCTGCAGTCCCCTGTGAAACTCTATGATAATTATGAAATAAAGATCCGAAATGAAAGCCTTCTTTCCGGAAGGATCATTGCCATCAATCCGGGTTTTGCAAAGGATGACAGTGTTTCTTCTGCACCAAGAAAAGTGCATACACTGATTGATCCGAATTCGCCAAAGGCGGGAAAGATCAAAGGAAAAACAAGCGAGGATCCTTTAGTCAGTCTTTCTGAACTGATTGCAGAAAACCGTCCCGATATCCGAAAGACTGTTTCCAATATCGCAGACATCACTGGAAAGATCAACAGCGGAAAGGGCACAATCGGGAAACTTATCAACAATGAAGATATGCACAGCAACGTGAATACAACCCTGACAGATGCTCAGATTGTTCTTCGTGAACTCAGAGAAGGTCTCGAAGATGTCAGAGAGCAGGCACCTGTCACAAGTTTCATCAGGGCTGCTCTCACTGCGTTCTGAAATTCTCTGAATTTTTATAATTTTCTTTATATTTCACATAATTGTTTGCAGTTCTTTCAATGATTTCTCTTTCTTTTTCATTGATGTCTCTTACAATTTTTCCGGGTGAACCCATCACAAGAACTCCCGGAGGAATTTTTTTCCCGGGAGTGATTAAAGTTCCTGCACCTACAAATGCATATTCTCCGAGTTCCACATCATCCATCAGTGTGGCGCACATTCCGACAAACGAATTGTCGTGCAGTGTGCATCCGTGAATTGTAACTCTGTGACCTAAGGAGACATTGTTTCCTATGTTTACTGGAAACTGATCTCTTGCCACATGAATGAGACACATATCCTGAATATTGCATCTAGAACCGATCCGGATATAATTCACATCCCCTCGGACAAGAGTCTGAAACCAGATCGAAGTATCTTCTCCTATCTTAACATCGCCTATGATTTCTGCACTCGGTGCTATGAATGCAGATGAGGCGATTTCAGGAGATTTGTCCTTGAACTGATAAATCATGATTTTATATCCTTGTAGATATTCCACATTGTGCTGATGAGAGATTCTGCAGAACTGTGTTTCGGTGTCCAGTGGAGAAGGTTTCTCGCCTTGGCAGAGGATGCGAGAAGTTTTGCGGGATCTCCTGCACGGCGTCCAGTCGGACTGTGCGGAATTTTTTTCCCGACCACTTTTTCGGATATGCTTACGATTTCCTTGACAGAGTATCCGTTTTCAGATCCCAGATTTACAATGAGAGATTCTCTGTTCTTAATCAGATAATCGAGACTCAGCACATGAGCCTCCGCAAGATCGGTGACATGGATATAGTCTCTGATGCAGGTTCCGTCAGGAGTCTCGTAGTCTTCACCGAATATCTGAAATTCCTTTCTCATACCGCAGGCTGTTTCCATGATGATCGGAAGAAGATTTGCAGGAGTCTGTTCTAGTCCTCTGACAATTCCTTCCGGATCATACCCTGCAGCATTAAAATATCTGAGTGCTGCAAATTTCATTCCTTTCAGTCTGTCGTACCATTTCAGGTTTTCTTCGATGGCAAGCTTGGTATAACCGTAGTAGTTTTCCGGATTCAAAGGATGATTTTCATCGATCGGAAGATACTGAGGCGCACCGTACACTGCTGCCGAAGAAGAGAAAATAAAATTTCTGCAGTCTTTTTCGAGCATATATGTAATCAGCTTCAGTGTGCCGTTCAGATTGTTCAGAGAATATTTTTCAGGAGCTGTCATAGATTCTCCTGCAGCTTTCCATGCGGCAAAATGAAACACCGCATCAGTCTTCTTCGAAAAAACTTTTTTCAGAATCTCTTCATTCTGAATGTCTCCCTGAATGAATTCATTCTGAGGGAAAAGATTGACTCTAGTTCCCTTTTCGAGAGTGTCCACGACAAGAACCTCATAATTCCTTTTATTCAGTTCCTTTACTATATGACTGCCTATGTACCCGGCACCGCCTGTGACTGCTATTCTCATAAATTATCCTTATCTGTGGTCTGTGACGCCTCTGTCACTCTCTTCAAAGAAACGGACGATGTACTGTACATTCGGATCCGGATCATTCTGCTCTTTCAGAACCTTCAGTGCCTGAGATACATTCATTCCTGAATGATAAATTGTTTTATAAGTCTGCTTAATTTTTTCTCGAGCCGGTCCTGCAAATCCGCCTCTCTTCAGACCTACACTGTTCAGTCCAATGACTGTGGCGGGGTTTCCGTCTATTGTGACGAAAGGAGGTACATCCTTTACGATTTTGGAACATCCTGCAAGCATTGCATAGTCTCCTACCTTGCAGAACTGATGAAGCCCTGTCAGACCGGAAATGAAAACCTTGTTCCCGATTACACAGTGACCTGCAATCTGACCGTTCAGTACAATAATGACATCATCTCCCAGAATGCAGTCGTGGGCGACGTGAGTCTGACCCATAAGATAATTTCTGTTTCCGAGAGTAGTCGCATGGCCTTCTTTGGTGGCTCTGTGCAGGATGACTCCTTCACGGATCACATTGTCATCTCCGAGAATTGTGTAGGTTTTTGTCTCCTGATTGAAACTCATGTCCTGCGGGGGCCCGCCGACAACAGCAGTGTGATGAATCTTGTTATTTTTTCCCATTTTTGTTCCGGAATAAATTCTTACACAGCTTTCAATCCAGCAGTTGTCTCCGATTTCCACATCTCCCTCAATGATGGAATAGGGACCGACTTCCACATTCGTCCCAAGCTTTGCATTCTTGTCTATAATCGCAGTAGGATGTATCTTCATGAGTTACAGTCTGAATTTGAATGAACCTGATGCAAGCAGGATTTTTGGATGAAGAATTGTGCCCATACTGAACTTTGGTCATAGTTTAATATGAATTAAGTGTAAGAAAAAGAAATTAAAAAGCGGGGTATTAGGGGTGCAACCCCTCGCCGGTTGGGACGCTGCGAATCTTCCCGATAGGGGCAACCTTTTCTTGCTTTTTAAAGCAGATTGTGAATTAGATATTCTATCGGAAGATATATGGAATTCACATTAATATAAGGCAGATCAAAATGGAATATTCCAAAGAAGAAATACAGAAGGGACTCGAATTTATTCAGAGGCTTTCCGAAGACGGAGGGCTTTTTGCCTCTCTTTCTGAAGAGGAAAGAATCTCAGTTCTTACAAACTGCGGAAAAATTTCGAGACCGAATGCAGACGAGATTCGAAAGAGAAACAGAGAAGTCAGAAAGTCCAAAAGAAGAGAAAAAAGAACTGCAGAAAAAAAGGCGAGGGCTGCCACAGGCATCCGAGAAGCTAGAAAAGATGCAGTGTTCAAGGCCCCTCTGAAACTTGAAGGCCCGAAGACAGATGAGCCTGAAATGGAACTCAAGTCTCCCCGAAACTGTTATGTCTGCAAGAAAGAATACACTAAACTCCATTTCTTCTATGATTCCATGTGCAGGGAATGCGGGGACTTCAATTATGAAAAAAGATTTCAGAGAGTCCCGCTTCACGGAAGAACTGCTCTGATTACCGGGGCCCGTGTAAAGATAGGATATCACTGTGCATTGATGATGCTCAGGTCCGGAGCAAAGGTCATTGTGACCACAAGGTTTCCTGCAGATTCCGCAGGAAGGTTTGCAAAGGAAGATGATTTTTATGAATGGGCAGACAGACTCGAAATCCACGGACTCGATCTGAGGCATACTCCGAGTGTGGAAATATTCTGTAATTATATTATACATAAAGAAGAAAGACTCGACATCCTCATCAACAATGCTGCCCAGACAGTCAGACGCCCTCCCGAATTTTACACTCATCTGATGGAAAAAGAAAGGCTTGTCTTTGAAAAGCTCGAATCAAAGGAACAGAAAATTCTTTCGGCTCACAAAAAATTTTCAGACAGTCTGTATTCGTCTTATACGGAGTCCTATACGGAAAATTCCGGAAAGGAAATGACAGTTCCTTCCGTCTGGCACGGGAAGGCACCCGGAATCGGAATCCGTGCTTCTGCGGAACTTTCTCAAATTCCTTATAATCATGATTCTACGGTATCCGTGAAGGAAGAATTTCCGGAAGGATATCTGGATGCGGATCTGCAGCAGGTGGATCTGAGAACTGTCAACAGCTGGAGACTGAAACTCGGAGAAATTGACACTGCAGAAATGATAGAACTGCAGCTCATCAATTCGATTGCCCCTTTTGTGCTCTGCAACAGACTCATCACTCTGATGAAAAAAGATTTCACAGGAGAAAAACATATTGTGAATGTTTCTGCGATGGAAGGAAAATTTCACAGATTCACTAAGGAAGACAGACATCCTCATACAAATATGGCCAAGGCTGCACTGAATATGCTCACTCATACTGCCGCAGGATCTCTTGCGAAGGAAGGCATCTATATGAATGCGGTCGATACAGGCTGGGTCACTGACGAGGACCCTGTAATTCTCTCAAAGAAAAAAGAAGAACTCCATGATTTTCAGCCGCCTCTGGACATCGTGGACGGAGCTGCAAGAGTCTGCGATCCGGTCTTCAACGGAATCCTCACAGGAAAACATATGTATGGAAAATTTCTGAAGGACTATTTCCCAATTGACTGGTGAACCTCATCCCCTGGCCCCTTCTCCATTCCTGACGTCTTGGAGAAGGGGAATCCGAAGAAGAAATTTTTCCGTACTTCCGCAAGCTTCTGACATAAGGATCATCCCTAAACTAGTCAGTGTATTGAAAAATTTTGGACTGAGGGCATAAGTGCATATGCTTTCCGACAGAGAGAGGAAAAAAATATGGCTGGTTTGCGTTGAACCTGAATTCTCCCATCTGTAATATTTCCATGCCTTGTTTAATGAAAATCTATTTACGCCGTAATCGATATACCATTTATTCTCTTCATCAGCAAGTTTTGAAGTCTTCGGCATCAGCAGATCAGCTATGAACTCGATTATTTTGCTGCCCGGCTCATCAAAACAGAAAGTAATCTGGGCATTCCTTCCATCGGGACGAAAAGGGGGAATAGGCGATGAATCTGTAATTAATCCTGGTGCAGTTAAGAGCAAATAAGACAGTAACCAGAAAATACTCTGATTTAAGCACTCTGTTTTTCATAATTATTCCTTTCTGTAATGATCTCTTATCATGCCATACGACGAAAGATCAGTGCATCGGAATCATCTGAGTAGTATTTCTTTCGGATGCCCAGGAGACGAAATCCGCATTTTTCATAGAGTTTCTGTGCTTCAATATTTCTGGAGCTGACTTCGAGGAATAGGGAACTGGATTTTTTTTCGAGTTCCCGAATCAGCTTTTCGGAGAGTCCCTTTCTTCTGTATTTTAAACGGGTTCCAATTCGGAATATTTCTGTTTCTTCAGATCCGATGCTGTAAAGAACATAAGCACAGAGAGTGTTTTCAGAATAAATTCCCAGTGCAGAAAATGTGCTGAGATGAGAGAGTATCTGGGATCTGTTCCAGAATCCGGAAGGAAAACATTCATTTTCCAATTCCAGCAGCTCTGAAACATTTTCTGTTCCCAGATTTTTAATTTCAAATTCTGAATTCAATTTTCAAAAATATTTCGCAAGGACTTCAGGTATTTCAAAATCACCTGATTCAGTCTGGAAGTTTTCAATGACTGCAGCAAGCGTTCTTCCTATGGCAAGTCCTGATCCGTTGATCGTATGAAGGAGAAGGTTTCTTCCTTCCTTGGACTTGTATCTGATCTTTCCTCTTCTGGACTGAAAATCCTTGAAATTGGAAACAGATGAGATTTCCATGTACCTGTTCAGTCCGGGCATCCAGACTTCAATATCAAATGTCTTGGAAGACGAGTTGGATGTATCCTTGGAGCAGAGCAGCAGAACTCTATAATGAAGATTTAATTTTTTTAAAATATTCTCTGCATGAGAAAGCATAAGTCTGTGCTCTTTTTCCGAATCCTCCGGACGGCAGAATTTTACGAGCTCCACTTTCTGAAACTGATGGACTCTCACAAGCCCCTTAGTGTCTCTTCCGTAGGAGCCGGCCTCGCGCCGGAAACAGGATGTATGTGCCATAATACTTTTCGGAAGATCCTCATCTTTCAGAATCTCATCTCTGAAAAGATTCGTGAGAGGCACTTCTGCAGTAGGAATGAGATTCAGATGATCTTTTTCGAGTCTGTAGTATTCGTCCTTGAACTTAGGATACTGACCTGTAGTCATCATGCTTTCATCATTCACAAACAGGGGCACCCAGACTTCCTCATAACCGTGTTCCCTGGAATGAGTATCGAGCATAAAATTCATCAGTGCTCTTTCGAGTTTGGCTGCTTTTCCAAAATACGTGTATGCTCTTGAGCCTGCCAGTTTCACTCCTCTTTCAAAGTCGAGGATCTTCAGATTTTCACCGATCTCAAAATGAGGTTTAGGAGTGAATGAAAACACTCTTTTCGCGCCGTGCTTATGAGTTTCCACATTGTCCGCATCGGATTTTCCGAAAGGGACCTCTGGATCAAGCAGATTAGGAAAATGAAGATTAATTGTCTCTATTTTTTCTTCGAGTTCTTCGAGTTTTGTTTCGATTTCCTTGATCTTCGTTCCGACGTCTTTCATGGAATGAGAGATTTCAGTGATGTCTTCTCCCTTTCCTTTTCTGATTCCTATTTCCTTGCTGACTCTGTTTCTTTCAGAGCGGAGTGTTTCGGCTTCCTGCTGCAGTTTTTTTTTGTTTTTCAGAGTTTCTTCAAGTTCTTCGAGATGGGAAGAATCTTCACTTCCCCTTTTCTTGAGCATTTCTTTCAGTATTTCAGGATTGGCTGTCACCATATTCAGATCAAGCATTGCTTAGATTCCTTTTCTTTCTATAAATTTTAATGAATTTTCATACAATTTCTCTTCCACTTCGATATTGGATTCTTTTCGAAGAGAAAAGAGTTTTTCAAGTATCTGCGGCATGTACGCCGGTTCGTTTCTTTTTCCTCTGTGGGGTGTCGGTGCAAGAAACGGAGCATCTGTTTCGATCAGAATTCCTTCGAGAGGAATGACAGAGGCTGCTTTCTGGATGTCTTTTGCACTGTTGAATGTGAGTATTCCCGAAAAGGATATAAAATATCCCAAATTAAAGAATTTCTCTGCATATTCCGCATCGTAAGTGAAGCAGTGAATCACTCCCTTTGCCTTGCCTGAATAGTCTTTCAGAATGGAGTAGGTGTCTTCCGCTGCATCTCTCGAATGGATCACTACAGGACAGGAAAGTTCAATGCTCTTTTCGAGATACTGTCTGAATCTTTTTTTCTGACCTTCGATATTGGATCTGTCGTGATAATAATCCAGACCGATTTCACCGATTCCCACCATCCTGGAATCTGAAATATTTTCGGATATCTGAGACATTACAGTTTCTGAATCTTTTTCTGAAATTTCCAGATAGTCTGCAGGATGACATCCCAGTGTATAAAAAATATCTGCTTCAGAAGAAAAATCAGAAGATATCTCTTTTGCCTTTCTGTTTCTTTCAGGATCAATTCCGATCTGAATAATTTTTTGAACTCCGGCAGATTTAGCCTTCTTCAGACTTTCAGAGACAGTCTGTCCCTGCGATTCAATGATATCGAGATGACAGTGAGTGTCTATAATGGAATAGCTCATAGAGCCATGTTTTTTTTGGTTGCTTCTGTGGAAACTTATTTTAATGGAGAAATTTGGAGCTTATCGGGATCGAACCGATGACCCTCTGCTTGCAAAGCAGATGCTCTCCCAGCTGAGCTAAAGCCCCATTTAAATGTTTCTGACCTGGGCCTGATAAGATTTGAACTTATGACCCCACGCTTATCAAGCGTGTGCTCTAACCAGCTGAGCTACAGGCCCCAGTAATTACCATTATTTTTTCCTCTGATTCTCTGTAAAGAACAATACGCAAAAAAGTAAAACTTGCGAAATTTTTTTTTGTAAGAGAGAAGGGCTGAATTCCAACATCTGAATCGGTCTAATATCTGCATATCCCGCTCAGATGAAAACTGAATAGAGTTGTTGGCAAATCAGCAAAGGCTGTCATAGTGAGCCTGTCCATTAGTAAAAAGGTGGCTTCTCAGCATCCTTCCACAAGCTAAAGGTATGACATAGCTTTAATTCACAACAACTCTATTCTGAAGCGATCCTCACGCATCGAACATGTCCCTCCCACAAGTCATGGAATCGTGTCACGGACAGTCAATTTTACCCTATCCCCTTGTCATCCGATGCAGATGTTTATCCGATGAGTCCCCTTTCCGACGCGGAAAAGGGAAAAGCCTACTGAGATAAAAGTCCACCCCTTTTCCTTTTTCAGGAAAGGGGCTGAGGTAGAGAACATCTGCAGCTTCCCCCCTTGCTCGCGAGGCTTGCGACAGGAAAAAGAGAATGCATTTGTGGGTAACGTTATGGCGTCGAAGAGGGGCGATGCAGAGCATTGATTTTATTGGTTAAAATCTATAAATAAATTGGGCTTTTGAATCGGACGCTTTGAGAATTCAATCAGAGTCCTTTCAATTTCGGCATCTATCTTTTCTCGGATTTTGAGTAAAGGTCGACCTATCTTTTTGACTCTTTTTGACAATGATGATTGACTGTTTTTTCTGTCAAACAGATTGGAATGTATAGAGGTTATATACAAAGCAAAACAGTTTTTTATTCGCGGTTATCTGTATCCTGCTTATGCACTGCAATAGAATTGGAGTCAGTCAGAGCTGTCTAAATAAATGCAGCAGTAACAACAAGGCCTGCCTTGCCATCAACTATGCATCCAACAGCAGTCTGACTAGTTCTCTTGCCAGCAGTTCATCTTCGTCTTTCCTATGCAAACTGTGTTTCTTCAGAAAAAACATGTCAGAAAAACTGCAACAGCAAGGGACTTTTCTGAGCTGATACCTAGTATCCTTCGTCAGGTGAAAAAAGTATTTCCGAAAGACGTAAATCTTTTTGGCATTCTGCACAAAAACTAATTTCCAATATACCGGAAGTAAAAATTCTGGAATCAGAATGAGCGTAGAAAAGAATCTGGAAAAACTTGGGATTCGTCTTCCGGAAGCACCGAAGGCGATTGCATCGTATATTCCTGCACAGACAGCAGGAAATCTGGTTTTTACATCCGGTCAGCTCCCTCTTTTGGCAGGAACACTTCAGAAACCGGGAAAAGTAGGCGTGAACATCACCCTCGAAGAAGCCGGGGAATGCGCAAAAATCGCCTGTCTGAACGCAATTGCGGCCGTTCACAGTAAAATCGGCGGAATTTCCAGGATCAGACAGATCGTGAAGGTCGGTGTCTATGTTGCTTCCGCACCCTCTTTCGTGGAACAGCACAAGGTAGCCAACTATGCCAGCGATTTTCTGCTGGAACTTTTCGGTGAAAAGGGAAGACATGCTAGGTTTGCGATCGGAGTGGTTTCTCTTCCTCTGGATGCATGTGTTGAGCTGGAACTGACTGCAGAGTTTGAATGAAATTTATTTACCCCGTACTGTTTTACTTTAAGCTTTTTCCAATCCTGATTTTCGGATGGTTTAAGGTTCTGCTTCGGGGTCTCTCACGGCTCTGGATGCACTGGTCTTCCCTCAGCACAGTGGAAAAAGCGCTGTTTCTATTTCTGTTTCTGCAGATGTTTTTCAGTCTGCGTCCCTGGCTTGTGTATAAAATCAATTTTACCGGCGAAGCGGAAACAGTCAGAGTATCTGCCAAACTCAATTTATACTTTGTCATATTATCAGTCGGAGCGTTCTGCATTTCTGCATTTTATCATGAAAAATGGAAGAAAATGATTCTGGGAATTTTTCAGGGACTCAATGTTCTTCTTTTTTCCGCAGGATTTCTTTTTCCATCCAAAATATTTTCCGATTTTATGCAGAGAACTGACTACGGTTTTTCCCCGAACCTGTATCTGTTCGCAGCATTTTTAGTCTGTTCTTCTCTGTCCGTAGGCTGGTATTTTAAGACAGAGAGCTGAGATATCATGATTTCAGCATTTTTTTGAGATACTGTCCTGTGTAGGAAATTTTGGACTTGGCAATGTCTTCCGGTGTTCCTTCCGCAATCACTGTTCCGCCTCCGTCTCCGCCTTCAGGCCCCATATCGATGATCCAGTCTGCACATTTGATCACATCCAGATTGTGTTCAATTACGATCATTGAGTTTCCCTTTTCCACAAGATCCTGAAGCACACGGAGGAGTTTTCTCACATCTTCAAAATGAAGTCCTGTAGTGGGTTCGTCCAGAATATAGAGTGTCTTGCCAGTGGCTCTTCTGGAAAGTTCCGTAGAGAGTTTGATTCTCTGCGCTTCTCCTCCTGAAAAAGTTGTTGCTGCCTGACCGAGACGGATATAACCGAGACCCACATCCATCAGTGTTTCGAGTTTTCTTCTGACAGAAGGGATATTCTCAAAAAATTTGCAGGCATCTTCCACTGTCATCTCGAGCACATCAAAAATATTCATTCCCTTGAATTTTACTTCGAGTGTTTCCTTATTGTATCTTTTTCCTCCGCAGACATCACAGGTCACATATACATCCGGCAGAAAATGCATTTCAATTTTCAGTATACCGTCGCCCTCGCATTTTTCGCATCTGCCGCCTGCCACATTGAAACTGAACCGTCCCGGCCCGTAACCTCTGAGTTTTGCCTCTTCGAGTCCTGCAAAAAGATCTCTGATCGGTGCAAACAGTCCTGTATAAGTCGCCGGATTGGAGCGGGGAGTTCTTCCGATCGGAGACTGGTCGATATTGATGACCTTGTCGAGATTTTTCAGTCCGTCAATCTTTTTATGTTTTCCGGAAATGAGCTTTGCATGCATGATTTTAGATGCAAGTTCATTATAAAGTATGTCATTTACAAGAGTGGACTTTCCGCTTCCGGAAACCCCTGTCACAGTAATGAAACATCCCAGAGGAAAATTGACATTTACATTTTTCAGATTGTTTTCCACGGCACCGGAAAGCTTCAGGAATTCTCCGTTTCCTTTCCGTCTTGTCTTAGGGATTTCAATTTTTTCTCTTCCTGAAAGAAATTTCCCTGTGAGAGAGTTTTTATCCTTTTTGATTTCTTCAGGACTTCCTGCAGCCGTGACATTCCCTCCGTGGATTCCTGCACCGGGGCCGAGATCGAGGATATAGTCTGCTTCCTGCATTGTTTCTTCATCATGCTCAATTACAATCACAGTGTTTCCGAGTTCTTTCAGTTCCTTCAGTGTGGAAATAAGTTTTGTATTGTCCTTCTGATGAAGTCCTATCGAAGGTTCATCGAGAATGTACAGAACTCCCATCAGTTTGGAACCGATCTGAGTGGCAAGCCTGATCCTCTGAGCCTCACCTCCTGAAAGTGTTCCTGCACTTCTTTCGAGATTCAGATAACCTACACCCACATCGTTCAGAAACCGGAGCCTCTGAATGATTTCCTTCATGATCGGTTTTGCTATGATTTCTTCAGATCCCGAAAGAGGAAGTTCGTTTGAAAGCTTCAGAGATTTTTCTATGGACAGAGAACAGAATTCATGAATGTTCAGTCCGTTCACTTTGACCGCAAGACTTTCCGGACGGAGTCTTCTTCCCATACAGGAGGGACAGGCATGATTCGTCATATAGGATTCCATCCACTGCCTCATCGAATCCGATTTTGTCTCTCTGTATCTTCGCTTAAGATTAGGGATCACTCCTTCAAATTCACGGGCAAATTCATAGTGGGAGTCTTCCTTCCTAAAATCATATTCAATCTTGATTTTCTTGTCACCATATAATATAATCTTTCTAATATTTGCAGGAAGAGACTTCCAGGGAGTATTGTAGTCGAATTTCAGAGTTTTTGCAAGTGCGTGGACAGTGGCGAGATACCAGTAGCTTCCAGTCTTTCCCCATACCTCCAGACATCCGTCGATCAGTGAACTTTCCGGATCATTTACAATCAGATTCTCATCAAATTCCAGAAGGCTTCCGATTCCGTCACAGGAAGAACATGCTCCTTCAGGAGAATTGAATGAGAATATTCTGGGCTCGAGCTCAGGGATCGAAACATTGTCGCATTTAGGACAGGAGAGAGTTCTGGAAAATGTATGATCTGTTTCTGAATCATTTACGGTCAGATTTCCCATCGAATGTTTGAGTGCAGTTTCCACCGAGTCCGCAAGTCTTGTTCTGATTTCCGGCCTCATCACAAGTCTGTCCACCACAATGTCAATGCTCGACTTGATGTTTTTTTTCAGTTCAATATTTTCATCGAGACTCAGTGCCTCACCGTTGATCCTGATCCTGGTAAACCCGTCCTTTCGGATTTTTTCGATTGTATCCTTGTGCTCTCCTTTCTGTGCACGGACGACGGGAGAGAGGATCTGCAGTTTTGTGCCTTCCTTGAAGAGCATGATCCTGTCTACAATCTGATCCACAGACATGGAGGAGATTGGTGTGCCGCAGATATGACAGTGAGGTTTTCCTGTTCTTGCATAGAGAAGTCGAAGATAGTCGTAGATCTCAGTGACAGTGCCTACTGTGGATCTGGGATTTCTGTGGGTTGTTTTCTGTTCGATGGAAATGGCAGGACTTAAGCCTTCGATCAGATCGACGTCGGGTTTGTCCATCTGTCCAAGGAACTGTCTTGCATAACTCGAAAGACTTTCTACATATCTTCTCTGTCCTTCCGCATAAATCGTGTCAAATGCAAGAGAGGACTTCCCTGAACCGGAAAGACCTGTAATGACAGTCAGTCTGTCTCTCGGAATATCCACATTGATGTTTTTCAGATTATGAGCTCTTGCTCCGCGCACTCGAATAAAAGACGACGACATACTCCCACCTTTCTCATCCAGACTAAAAATCCTTGACTCAGGGTAAATCAAAAATAGACTGCGGATATGAATCTGCAGGATGAATTTAAGAAAAGTCTGGGACATTTCCCTTCAGGCGTCACTGTCGTGACATATAAAATCGGCGATGAATTCGGAGGAGTGACTGTCTCGAGTTTCACTTCTCTTTCTCTCGATCCTCCTCTTGTGCTCTTCAGCATTATAAAAAATACACAAAGTCATGAAAAACTGAGTCAGGCAGAATCCTATGCTGTTCATATTCTTTCTTCGTCGCAGAAGGACATTTCGAACGGGTTTGCTTCAGCAAAGACCGACAAAAATGAACTGCTCCGAAATCTGAAACCGGAGATTATCGAAGGTGCACCTGTATTTTCAGGAGCACAGAGTGTGCTTGTATGCAGAAAGGAGCATCTGTACGACGGTGGAGATCATACTATTTTTGTATCCCGTGTCGTCTCTGCATCCACAGATGAATCCAAAAGTCCAATTCTTTATTTTAACAGAAATTATCATTCTCTGGGAGGAATACTATGACCGAATCCATCCTGATCACACAGTGTCTGCAGAATGATTTCGTGCAGCTTCTCGACAAATACGATCCGATTCCGAATCAGCTTCATGTAGGATACGAAGAAGCCAGAAGACTTCTAGGAGAAAAGATTGAAGAAGGTCCTGTAAACACTGTTATGCAGTGGGCATATGAAGAAAGCAGTTCGACACTGAAGCTCATTCATATCAGAGACTGGCATGACAGAAATGATCCTCTCCAGAAAGATCATCTGAATCAGTTCGGAGAACACTGCATTAAGGATACTGTCGG
>JBPOJG010000142.1:0-3887 GCA_052033835.1 Spirochaetota bacterium | reverse complement strand
ATGATTTCCGGCAATTCTCCATATGATAAGTATATTTATCAAAAAAAGACAGATGCAATGACTGCTTCTCAGATCAGGGGGATGAATATATTTAACGGGGAGACTGCAGAATGTTTTCACTGTCACGGGGGATTCAATTTTACTGATCAGTCAAAACATACCGGCACTGTTCAGGAGGAGATTGTCTACAGTGACAATGGAAACCGTTCGCTTACCGAGTATAACAGTTTCCCCGACAATAAAAAAGGACTTTATGAGATCACTTTGAAGAGTTCAGATATCGGCAGATTCCGTGCTCCGTCTCTTCGAAATGTGGCATTGACATATCCCTATTTTCATGACGGCAGTGCCGACTGTTCGGCAGGCAATAAGGGTACGATCGGAGTTTATTCCGACAGCTGTGCGACTGAGGCACTGGGAAAGGTCATAGATCATTATATGAGCGGGGGCAAATCTCCTTCCAATAAGGATGGATCTCTGATCAGACCTTTTTCTCTAAGTACACAGGAAAAAACAGATCTGATCAGTTTTCTGAAAAGCCTGACGGATGATGACTTTGTGAAAAACAAGAACCTTTCGGATCCGTTCAAATGAAGTTTCTTTTTTCGTTTTGTACAGTCTGTCTTCTCTCAGGCTGTACGTTCGGTTCAGAAGGAAACAGTCTTTTGGAAAAACAGATAATATATTCTAGGATATTATCATTATATACATCCTCAGATTCGTTCATCAGTTCAAATCTCTATTTTTATGATGATCATTCAGATTCTGTCATTTCAGAATTTACAGTAGGGAGCGGAAATCCTTCTTCCGACTTTACAGTAAAGCTGAACTCAGATTCAAAGATAAACTCAGTCGGGTTCGATTTTTATCTGGATCCGCCGTCTAGTCCTTTTTCACAGGTGCGTCATACAGATACGACAAATGCCGGAACTTCATCAGATATCAGTTATTCCTCGCCATTCAGTTTAAGGAGTTCAGAGACAATAAACTTATCCTCATCGTCAAATATGAATCTTTCCCAGGGGCCGGCATATAAATATACCTTATCATCATATGTAAAGGCCAAGAGGGGCATATTGAGGAGGATACAGCTTGAACCTGCTGCTATTGTATTTTCCGGAATATTAAAAGGGGCAGTGAAGACCTTTCCGTTTCTGATCACTCTGCCTTCTCCATCCATTGCAGTCAATCTTAACTGCCGGATTTCGATTCCTCCCGGAGGCACTGTTATGACAGATCTCAGGTTTAAGACTTCGGCAGTTTTCAAGGATAACGGTTCTCCGCTTCTTTCAGGTATGTACAGTGCAGGCACTGACGGAGTTCTGTTTTCTGTTAGCCCGACAGTGAACAGCAGTTATTACAGCATTGTTCTGAAAAACCTGACAGAAACGGATGTTTTCAAGGAGGAACTGTGTTCTGTCATCAGATGATTTTCAGAAGGCTGTGTGTGCAGAAGAACTTTCTCTCCTGCATTCTTGGGATATATATAATTACAGGATCATTTTTTATCATGAATGCACACCATACGGCTTCCGGTTCTGACGGTGCTCCGAATTCAAATGCGAGATTCATTGATCCTTTTACTGGCAAGAGAGAGAAGCCTGCAAATTATGGAATCATTACTCATGATTTTCAGAAGGGAGAAAGGAAGAACAGAAATGTCCATACTGCTTCCGCTTTCGGAGAAGTTATTTTCGGAGAAGGGCAGTTTGCTCTGAATGCAGCGGCATCTTATATCTATTATGATCAGAAAGACCGAAGAGATGCCGCAAGGATCGGCAAGGTGTATTTAGGTGCAAAATATCTCCCGTTTTTCAGTTTGGATAAAAATTATTTCTTTGTTCTGGAAGGAAGACTCGGATTCCCTTCCGGGTCTGACACCGACCGATTTACCGGCGGAAACTATTATACAGGAACGGCAAATTTTACTGCCGGTTACAAACTGGATAAATTTGCATTCATCGCAAAGGTCAGCGGAATCTTTCCTCTTTCGAGGCTGAATCCGAGCAATTCAAATAATGATGACGGAATTCCGTATTATCTGCGAACATCAGCTCAGTCGCCGGAACACAATGAAATTCAGCTGAAAAAAGCGGGAATATACTCTGCATTCATAAATTATTTCGCTCATCAGAACATTTCACTGTTTACTGGGTTTCTGTACAGGACGCCTTATTATGGTGTGGAGAAGGAGACTGCCAGTGCTGACAGAATTCCGGCATTTTACAGAGAAGGTTCAGTCGGAGTTTCTTACAATTTTTCAGAAAAGTATACGCTGAGTACAATGTACAGATATCCGTTGGACAGAGGGAGAGAATTCAGACCGTATGAATCGGCACTCACTACGGCATTTATGATGGAGTTTTGAACTCAAATTATATTATATGGGCACTGATTTCGTCAGATAAAGAAATCCTAAAACGGAAATTTTACAGTAAATCGGCAAAAGAGATTATCCTTTTACAGCGAATCGGCAGTTCTGCTCAAAAGGATATTCAGGCCAAAGATTTCTGATGAAATCGAGCCTTGAATGCAGCAGCAATACAGAGAAAAATATTGAGATTACAGCTCAATGCCGGTTTTAAGACGTACAACGCTGGATCATCGGCATCGTTTCAGCTTGTACAACGCACAGTCTTGAGGAAAAATCAAAACAGTTCAAGCAGAAGCAGTTGTACAGCAGGTTTGAGAGGCCTGCTTTCCGACTGCCGGATACAGGACATTAAAAGAATGATTTGTTAATTATGTCGTATTATAAAAATCTGTCCTGCTTCCTTGGTCATGGAATGGGCAGAAGAAGGTACAAATGCCGGAGAACAGATTCATATCCCGGGTACTGCTCTACCGTTCCGCTTTTCAATACTGAAAATCTGAGCTTCAGTAGCAGTAAGTGGAGTCTTCTTTGATAATTGCCTTGCAGTTGTAGGATTTACAGTAAGTGTAATTATTTTTTGCCAACGCTCTGCAGTCATCATAACCCGATTCACTGCTGTTGCAGTAGGAAGAATCCATTCTTATCCATGCTTTGCAGAGATTTGATTTGCAGTAGGAATAGGAACCCTTGACGAATCCCCGGCAGTCATCAGTATCACAGTAAGATGTACTTTTTCTGATCATCCCTTTACAGTCATTTGTATCGCAGTAAGAATAGTCTTTTCTCGCAAGTGCCTTGCAGTCATTTCTAGAAAGGTTGGCAATATAATTTTCACCCCATTGGTCGCTTGCAAAAGGGTAGGTTCCCGAGCTGCTGTATGGATAGGCAGATGAACTTCTCGGCTGAGTCGCAGAAATGATCTGGATCAGCTTTTGTCTCTCTTCGGCCTTTTTTTGCTCTGACTGAACTTTGGAGCAGTGCTGGCAGAGAATGGCAGCAAATCCTAAAAGCAGAATCCATTTGAGCTGTATCTTCATATACAATTAGACGAAAAGACAACCCATTTTATCTGCAAGCCGAAATATTGTCGGAGAACACAGAGCATAGCCACAACAGGCGGAAGCGGTGATACAGAACCCGGTACCAAGTCCGTAGACGGATTGCAATCCGTCTTTACGACTTACGACGCAGGATGAATTACGCTCATCTTTTTCCATTTCCCGCCTTTGAATCTGAGAAAAAGTATTCCAGTAATAATGAAAGCATATACTGCAACACTTCCCCAGGAAAGAAAGACTGCATTGGGAAGGTCTTTCATCAGATAGGCCGGCAGTACAAATAAAGGCCAGGGAATGGTCAGTGCCATAAAGGATACAAATTTCGTATCTCCTGCTCCTTTCAGTGCAAAGGAAATATTAAAATAAACGCTGTCCATTGCAGTGAAGATTGCTACCAGTTTCAGTATCTGCATTGCCAGGTATTGAGTATCTTTCCAGAGCAGAATATTCTCTTC
>JBPOJG010000223.1:0-10205 GCA_052033835.1 Spirochaetota bacterium | reverse complement strand
AAAATGCAATTCGTGTAGTAGTGGAATGTGCCCGGAACGATGTGAACGTGCGCATTGCAGAAAATCTGATAAAATTCAAAACCTAGGAGATGGAGATGATTGATTTCAAAAATAAATCTGTGATAGTGACTGGTTCGGCCAGAGGGATCGGGAAGGCGATTGCTCTGAAGTTTGCTGAGCTTGGAGCGAATCTTGTAATTACAGATATCAACGAAGAAGCAACAAAGGCAACAGCTGAAGAGTTCAAGTCCAAAGGTTACAGGGCAATCGCTGTAGTATGCAATGTGGCTAAGGAAGAAGATACAATCGCTCTTGCAGAGGCCTGCATCAAAGAATATGGGACACTGGATGTTCTGATCAACAATGCAGGGATTACTCAAGACACTTTTTTGATGAGAATGAAAAAAGAGCAGTGGGATTCTGTCATTGCAGTCAACCTGACAGGTGTATTCAACTGTACTCAGGCTGTGACTAAGCAGATGATGAAGCAGAAGAGTGGAGTTATCATCAATATGACTTCTGTAGTGGGGATCGGAGGTAATACTGGACAGGCAAACTATGCTGCGTCAAAAGCAGGTGTGATCGGATTTACTTATTCCTGTGCAAAAGAACTTGCTTCTAGAAACATCCGAGTAAACGCGATAGCACCCGGATTCATTGATACAGATATGACTGCTGCAGTTAAAGAAGAGATTAGAGAGAATATGAAAAAAGCAATCTATCTCGGCAGAACAGGAAAA
Source organism: Spirochaetota bacterium (assembly GCA_052033835.1). Taxonomy (GTDB): domain Bacteria; phylum Spirochaetota; class Leptospiria; order Leptospirales; family Leptospiraceae; genus DAORDI01. The sequence continues at coordinate 9,465 of JBPOJG010000223.1, read as the reverse complement.
CCTGATGATATCGCAAATGCTGCAGTATTCCTTTCCAGTGATGCAGCTTCTTACATTTCCGGAATCGTTCTTCCAGTTCACGGCGGCGGTTTCAGAGAAGGCGGCGGACATTGATTTTAATTACGAAATAAGTTTTTGTAATTAAAAAAAATTAAAAGCCTGCGGTGAATATCGCGGGCTTTTCTGTTTAAAGGGGCACAGAGGAAGTTCTTGACAGAAAGATGCCGGGCATAATACTGAAGCAAGTACATTAAGAAAGTGGAAATTAGAGTCTTGGAGAAGGAGAGATGAAATGAATCCTGATTTTACGGTCAGTCAATTAAAACAATTATTAGCAGAATACTTTAAAGATAAGCCGGTCTTAAAGGCTTATCTATTCGGGTCTTATGCCAGAAATCAAGCGGATGAAAAAAGCGATGTGGATATACTTCTGGATTTAGAGTATAGAGATGGAATCATGAAAGAATATGTAAAGATGGTTAAGGAACTGAGAATTCGATTGAACAAAGACATTCATTTGATTACCAGCAATTCCGTTTCTCCATTTATAGTAGAAAATATAAACAAGGAGAAGATATTAATTTATGAGAGATTCGCAAGGCAATAAAGCCAGATTCCAGCATATTTTATCTGCTATTGCAAAAATTGAATCATTTGCAGGCAGCATATCTTACGATGATTTCCTAAACAGTGAGTTAATTCTTTCGGCAGTCGAGCGGCAGTTAGAAATCGTAATGGAAGCATTTATAAATTTATCTGATGATTTTAAATCATCTCATACTGAGTTAGATTGGGAAAATATATATGGATTCAGAATAATATTAGCACATATGTATTTTAAAGTAGATCCTGAAATTTTATGGGATGCTGTTAAAAATGATATTCCGGCTTTTAAAAATCTAATTGAGAGATTAAATTCTGAACTTAATTAAAAGCGAGCGACTGTTAGAAATTGCCAAGAAAGCGATTCAATAATAGAATATTGGATCTGAAAAGAAAGCTGGCGACTCTCAGTTTACTGTCTTATTTATGATTATCAGCGCCGGTTCGCTCTTTTCTCTTCTCGGACAAGTTTCCTCGCAGTATCTGAGTCGATCCCTGCAAGCAGTTCAATCAGCAGATCAGCAAGAATTCTGGCTTTGCCACTGTTCCATTCTGCCTCTTCTGCAGTCAGGTAAAGAATATGGTCGCGCGGAAGATTCAAAGGGTCAGCCAGTCGGACAGCCTGTTTCGGTGCAAGACTGGAAAGTGCTATGATTTTTTCTGTTTCCAGAAGAAGTGTGCTCAGAGAATTCCTGTCTGTCTGAACGATGAGTGTGTTCTGAAAAAGATCTTTTTTTCCACCGGATTTCTGAATGCGGAATTTCAGTTTTCGCTCACCCCGAATATAAATATGAGGACTTCCAGGAAGAGACAGAGCTGATCTTCCTGGGACAACAGGTCCGATTCTTTTTGCATTGATGAAATCCCAGTTCAGAACCGGAGTTGTCTCTTCTGCATTTGTAATATCAAAGCTTTCATTGAAAGTATTTGCTTCAAACTGAAGATGAGGCAGCAGTATTCTCCAAAATTCATGTCCGTGAACCTCTGTGTCTTTTCTAAGGACTGTATAATTCTGGATTATCAGTATTTTTTCTAAAAGTTCCCTGCCGGAGATTTTTTTTCCTATCTGTCTTTCTGCATAAAAACGCAGTAATTCTCTTCGAATATTTGCGGAAGAAAGCTGATTCCCTTCCTTCAGAAGTTCCTCATCCGAAACATTTCCGTTTTTCAGTTCAGTGAAAGTCTTCCTTTCAATTGCATCCTCCCATAACGAAAGGTTCTGACCGATTTTTGATGAAGCCAGATTCATAATAGCACAGTATTTTGCAAATGTTGGCTGGAAAACCTTGGCTTCCGAGAGTTTTCTTTTTTCGTCTTTAATATGAAGGATATACTTCATTTCGCTTAACGCGCGCGGTACTTTGTCAGAAAGAAATCCCTGAAATTCAGCCTGAGAAAAATACTTTGTAAAATTATAATTATAGTAATTGGATACTTCCATCAGATCTTCTATCTTTCCGGGTCTCCAAAGATCTGATGGAATTCGAATCAGGTCCTTTCGTGAAAATTCTTCCTGTTTTCTGTAATCTGCAAACCATTTTCGTACATCCTCTTCCGGCCAGAGTTTTTCCAGTCCTGGAAGATTCAGAAATATAAGTAAGTCTGCTTTCGGAGGTGTTCCTTCAAAAAAATACAGACCTGAGTAGTTCAGCCGGACTGCTGATTCATTTCCATATTGAAAAACAGATTCTAAAAGTTTCATATCATTCCGCCATCATTTGAAAATATCTCAGTCGATCCAGAACCTCAGTAAAACGTTCCGCTGCGCTGTCGCTGAATCTTGTCCATGATCCGTAGAAAGAGTTTCTGGACATAAAGGCAAAATCCAGATAATATTCATAAGCCATACATATTTCCCCAGGAGCACCGCAGACAGAATTCAGATTGAATACCTGCTCAAATGGAAGAAGAGCAGAAAGCACTTCTTTGTTTCCGGAAAAAGGGAGATCCAGTATGACAGGGTCCGAAGGATTCAGTTTTCCTATTTCTTTTGCAAGAGAGGGATAATGATAAGTATAAGTCTGATAAGAAGCAAGTCCTCCGATCTGCTTCAGGAGCCAGTCCTGAAACTGTCTGGGCTCATCAGTCAGATGAAGAGCAATCTCGTCAGGCGAAAACTCCACTTCCTCAGTTCCGTTACTGTAGAGGAGCACAAGTCTGGTCTTCATTCCTGATGTTGCAACTGCATATAATAAGTAACTCATTGAATGTACCATATTGCCCGGCATAAAAAAACTGCAGACAGAATCTTTTCCGAGAAGTTCTGCTGTCGAGACAGAAAACTGTTTCATCATAGGGATGTACAGAGGTTTCAGAAGTTTTTTGCGTATCCTGTCAGGAGCATTGATAAATGCCTTTGTGATCTTGAAGAACGGAATATGCACTCCTCTTTCTGCACTTGTCCTGAGTTTTGCCGAAAGGGTCTCGATCTGAGGATCACTGAGCCAGCTTCCCCATTCCTTCAGTCGCAGAACTGTCTCTGCAGCTGTGGCGGACCTGACTGCATAATTTCGAAGTCTTTCAATCTGAGGTTCTGCATTGTTTTTCAGACGGATACGGAAACTGCCCAGAAGTCCCATATAGGAAGTGAGAGGAATTTCCCTTGGGCTGTTTTCCAGTATATCCAGAAACTTAAGCATATTTCCTGCGACCAGAGCATTCCTGCATTTCAGAAATGTTCCGATCGGTTCCAGTTCAGGTATATCCTGTATTCCTTTTCCATTATAAAAACAGAAATTATGAATCGCCTTTTCCTTTTCTCCTTCGGGTCTGTATTTCAAAAGTGCCATAGCTTCATGAATTTTGCTGCGGTATTTCATTACAGCGGTTCCTCCGACCTTCTGCAGAAGGGTTCCGTAGGTTTCTCTGAGTTTGGGAAAATTGATATCTTCGGTCAGTCGGAATTTCAGATCTTTTTTCCAGCCTGTGAAAAACTGACTTGCCGGTGATATAACAGCAGACGGATAGCAGAGTTTCCAGCCCCAGGGAAGGGAGGAAAGAAACTGATTTTCCAGATCATCTCTTCCGACTGAGGATGCTTGAACTGCACCCAGAAGACGGAAATCATTCAGGATTCCCTGAGAATGACGGGAGAGTTTTTCCAGTTCTGTCTGCGATGAGTTTCGCATCAGCTGCCAGGCGCGGGCAAGATGTTCGGATTCATCCATCAGATTTGTTGCGGAGATTTTTTCTGTCAGGCTCGCATCGAACAAAGGGTTCCCTGTCGACAGCGGAACCGGAAAACCAAGTTCACTTTGCGGAATTGTTTTCCCGAGTGCCAGCTGTATTTTATAATTCTGTTTCAGTTTCTGAATAATAAACGTCATATATTTTCCCGTGTTGGGGCCGCCGGGTACAAGGGTCCGGCGGCGTTTGGAGCCGTTCAAGGGCGACTGAACGCTCTGCGTTCCATAGGCTGCAGAGCAGGTTCATTATCACGGATGCTCATTAGACGGCAAGTGAAAAATCTCCAAGCTGTGCAGTATTTGTATTTTAAAGCATTTCACCGTTCTGCGTAAAAATTACTGATTGACCCTTGATTTGAATCTTGAAAAAAATATTCTCCTTTAGATCATAATAATCCTTAGGATTTGTCTGGCTCTGCATACATCTGCGTTCAGTGACCTTGGTGATCTTTTCAATCTGGAAATCTTTGCCGAATTTCTCTTCCAGTTTCTTCAGAATGATCTTCTGGGTTTTTTCTGATTCAATGATCTGGATCGGTGAAGAAGTTCTGCTGATCACAGAGTCATCCCAGTACGACCATTCCAATCCGTCGGAAAAGGATTCAAAAGAAAATATAATCTCTCCATTTTCTGTAGAGTTATTATAAGTAGCTTTATATTCAAAATACTGAGAAGGGACTGTGTTTTTGAACCACTCCGGGTTTTTTACCCAGGGATAAAAATGATTCAGGAATTTATAGGCAAGGCAGAGAGTGAAATGATCGGATTTACAGGATGCTTCACTTGGGGCTGAATCCAGTTTTTTGAATACCGCTTTTTCCTCTGAAAAAAGCGAGATGGAGAAAAACAGCAGAAAAATGAGAAGTGTTTTCATCTTTTGATCGTACTGCAGTTTTTGAATGCTGTCAAGAGGATTATATACTGCAAAGATCTCTGCAGTGTGGTTTCTCTAGTCATAAATGGTTCTCTTCCTTATTTATCCCCTAATATTCTGAAATTCTATTCTCTGGCAATGGCTCTTCAACACTTATTTCTTTATAACTCTCTGTAAAATGAGGAAAATCTTCAAAATAAGCCCCCTGTTTCGACTATATACGACATAATAATCCTACTGTCTCATTAAAGTGGAGTAGTTCCTACCTATGCTTTATGGGGATTGGCTGACTTTGAGAGATTTCGCTGAGGTAGGTGGCTGGCTCGTTAAAGAGACATAATCCGGCAGTGGGAACTCCTTTTCTGTCGAGGAGTGGGAACTCCACTAAACGCATTTTATGATTTACATTTTTTAGAGTCTGAAAAACTATCTAACCATTCAAATCAGCAAGGAAGAAATTATGAGTTTAATAAAAACCATCATTGAAGCAGTATCAGATTCAGATTCGGAACTCGATGTAGGAGGCATTACGAAACTTGCCAAGGCGCTGCTTGGTTCAGATGAAAATTCAGATGGAGAAGGAACTGTTCTCGATACAATTTTGGGTGCTTTGAAAGAAGGCGGGATGGAAGACAAGGTAGACTCTTGGGTTGGCAAGGGAAAAAACAAATCCATTTCTGAAGAAGATATCGAAGAAGTTTTGGATGAGGAAACTATAGAAATGCTCTGTGAAAAAACAGGACTAGAGGAAGAGACTTTGATGACTGGACTCAAATTTATACTTCCTATTATGGTGGATAAAATGTCTCCGGACGGGGAATTGGACAGTGGCGGACTTCTGTCTACAGGAATTAAACTGCTCAAAGATTTTCTCTGAAAAACTGTTGATTTCCAGATTCGGTTCGTCAGGATTGAATCTGGAAACAGGAAATAACTATGATGAATCGCGATTTTTTAGAAAAAGTAATCCCAAATTATAATGGAAACACCAGAGTCATTGCCGAAACACTCGATGGGCTGGAGCTTACATTAGTATATGAAACAGCCGACCTTCAGGGAGATCAGTTCAAGGATTTTGCCACTGGATTCATATTCAAAAGAGACGAACTGAAAAATTTCAGAAACTGTTCTGATTATACAGCTAGTATTATAACAAAAAACCATCTCGCAAGAAACCATTACTCCTACGTTCATTCAGGAAAAAATCACAAATCAGACAGTAAGAATCTTGATAAACTGATTAAATAGTGAGACGGTGAAACGGTGGCATTAGAAAAAGAAATTTAAAATAGGTTTTTAGCAGTTTCATTGTCTGCGGGGGGCAAACCTCCCGTCAGCTCTGCTGGAAGCAATACCAAAATAAATATAGCTTTTTTCTTTTTTTTAATGAATTGTTGAATTCAATACTATATCCAATTCCTGTCGATAATGATAACTAAGTATACTATATATGGAGTAATGCATTGATGTCTCATCAAAACAAAAAAAATTTCAACATTCAAAAACTTGTCAGTCTGGTTGTTCTTTTGACCTTCTTTGCTGTCGGATGCAAGAAAGGAACGGATCCTCAGTCGGACGATTCTGTTTCAACTGAAAATGCAGATCAGCCGGAGAGTAAATCCGTTTCAGCGGCTAATTCAGATCGCAATGCTGAACCAATAGACATATCAGGCCAGAAACTGACGATTCAGTTCATTGCCGGGAAACGATTCTCACCGTCAGTTGCAGTAGGTTTTATGGGTTATTATTTCTGCGGAGAAAAAGATGCCAAATCAGGAACCTTTGTGGAGGACAATGATACTATTGAAAGAAAGTTCAGGACAGGAACTTGGAAAATTGCAGGAGACAAGGCTGTTGTTCAGTATACAACTCAGAATCTGGAAATAGGCATAGGCAATTTTTCGACTTCCACTCATGGAAACTCTTACCACAAATATGCTTTATATACTGAAAAGACGGACAAAAAGGCTGAATTTACTGATAGTATTTTTACTTATATGTCTGCATATGATTTGAAAGGCGGCTGCCCAACCTACAGTCCTTACAAGAAGATATCAAAAAGAATCACACAGACCAAGTTTGATATAAATGATGCAGCTGGGAAACTGTATCTGCAGAAGTCAGAAGGGAATGATGATAATCCTTTTTATCATAATGAACTTTATCTTTGCGGGGAAAAAGGCGCTTCCTCCGGTCCTGCTGTTTATGATGTTCAAGAAAGTTTTGAAACACCGAGACAATTCAAATCCGGAACCTGGAAGCTGAGTGGAAACCGCATTGAAGTGAATTATTCAGATCTCAAGTCAGTTAAAATGTTAGATACTTCTGTACAGAATGCTGGACCTTCCAAAGAGAAGATCAGTGAAAATATGGAATTTACTGAAGAGAAACTGAGATCCGCAAGAGTATTTGAATACAAGGAGAAGTGTCCGGTTTTCCATAATCCTAAGCAGAATTGACAGATCATTACGTAAATGAATCAGCATAGAGAAGAAATTCGTTCAGGTATTGCAGAGATTGGCTGGGATGAACTCCTGCCGTTCTTTGCCAAAGGATATATCATACAGATCCACTCAGAAATGGATATGGAAGAGGTTGGGTATCAGCTCTGTATGGACAATGCATCTATTGTAAATGAATGGATACAGCAGGGCAAGGTCTGCAAGGTGATGGATGACACTGCCAAACGCTGGATTGAGACCAAGGCAAAAGTCCGATCAGTTGTCATTCAGCCTTGGATCCTTGTTCAGGAACTTTAAAAAAAACGGACATTAGAGTTGTTGAAAAATTAGTTTTCAACAACTCTAATTTATTCATTTCAGAATAAATCAGCAGCTCGCTAAAGCGAGCTGAGTTAATCCTACCGGAGGTTTCAAGGGACTATCGTCCCTTGAAAATCCCTATTTACTCTTAATGAACTTGGCTTTTCCGATAATTTCTTGATTTTTTCAACAACTCTATTTTTGTCCGCATCAAATTTGGAAATGGGGAAAATTAATCTATTCTAAAGAGAGCTGGGATGACAATGTAAACTTAGTGATTGTCACATTGTTTAGAATAAATCCTATTCTTTGACCGACAGGGGTCAGCGGTGCTGATGTCGAAACTGCAATGTCGATCGGATCAATTGATCTCGGGAATGCAGATTTTGTTTTCTGTGCTGCTGACACAGAAGAGCAGCTTCCATCCCAGGCTGCCTGCAGAGTCCCTGCACTTGCATGAAAATCCAGGCAGACAGTTCTCGCAGTTGTGCCTGAGGAAACCGTCTTGATAGGATTTGTCGGGACTGCAGGAGTGGAACCGCTTACTGGCACACGAAATACTCCGTCCTGAGATTTGTATGCAATCTGTGAAGAACTGCTGCTTCCATTCTGATCCTTGAACTGATTCTGCGCGGAAGTGATTCTCCAGGTCGGACCGGAAAAGGATGATCCGTCCCCATACGAAATAATATCCAGTGAACCGGATGATGTTCCGATAAAGAAACTCACTTCAATATTAGATTTTCCTGATATTCCTCCTGAACCGACCTGAGCACCGTCGGATACGATTGTGCTTGAGGAGGATGTTCCAGACAGACCTCTTGTCGAAGTAGTGATGTTCTTTGATGTGAATCCTGTAATCAGACTTGGACTGCAGTTGAGCAGATTGTACTGAGTGCTGTAAGGAGAAGTCACTGCTGTATTTGCAATCGGAGTGATCGAAGATGCGCCACAGATAGAAAGAGGCCCCACGTTCGGAATGTTCTTTCCCAATGTATAAGAAAGAGCCTGCAGAACGACGTTATTGTTCTTGTTTTTTGGAGCGACTCCCAGATCCTGAAAATTTGTGCACCCGATAAAAAACGGACTGAAGACAATAAGACTTTTTACAAGCCCCCATCGGAAGCTTCGCATTGTTGAAGCATTGATTCTATGCACACCCCGCGTTTCTGCGGGATGCTTGCCTGAATAATCAAAAGATTTATAAAATTTCATAGGTTCTCCTATTTTACATATAGCTGATCGAATGTGCCTTTGTCAGCGAAATGAAACTTTTGAGCCTTTGTCCATCCTCCGAAATGAGAATCAATTGTAAGCAGTTCTATGTTCGGAAATTTGGAAGCATACTTCTGAAGAATCTTCTTGTTTCTTGGACGATATCCGTGTTTTGCAATCAGATCCTGTGCAGACTCGGAATAGAGTGATTTCAGATATTCTTTAGAGATTTCCAGTGTGCCGTGTTTTTCTGCATATTTCTCCACTACAGCTACAGGAGGTTCAGCGAGAATACTCAGACTAGGGTTGACTATTTCGTATTTGTCTGTTCCCGATTCTTTCAAAATCAGAAACGCTTCATTTTCCCAAGTCAGAAGCACATCACCGATTCCGTTCACTGTGAATGTTGTGCTTGAGCCCCTTGCACCTGAATCAAGAACAGGAACATTCTTGTAAAGAGTCTTGATGAAGTCTCTTATCTTCGATTCATCATTTTTGAATTTTCTTGCAGCAAAACCCCAGGCGGCCAGATAATTCCATCTTGCTCCACCGCTTGTTTTAGGATTTGGAGTAATTACACTTACTTTTTCTTTGATCAGATCATCCCAGTCCTTGATTTTCTTTGGGTTTCCCTTTCTCACGACAAATACAATAGTGGAAGTATACGGTGTGCTGTTGTCAGGAAGGCTTTTCTGCCATGCAGGAGCCATCAGACCTTTGGATGCTACTATGTCCAGATCATAGGACACTGCCAGGGTGACCACATCTGCTTCAAGACCTTCTATGACTGATCTGGCCTGTTTTCCGCCGCCTCCATGCGACTGAT
>JBPOJG010000470.1:0-19765 GCA_052033835.1 Spirochaetota bacterium | reverse complement strand
ATAGGAAGACCCCAAAAATTGTCTTTCTGCTCGTCCATCTGTTTCTCCTTGACGCTGTGTTTTTCTTACTTAAATGGAACATTCTTAAAAAAGAATGCAAGTCTTTTTTAATTGAGAATTGACTTGGGAACAGGGTTTTTTAGAAATTAACAGGGAGACTTTATGCAAAGGCAATATGGAAACTACCAGGTAAGATTCGGACCGAATTTTACTCCAATGATCAAAATTCTAATTATCATCAATGCTGCAGTATTTATTATGCAGCTGGTTTCAGGATTCCTGAACTTCCCTTTCATAAACGTATTTTTTTCTCTCAATCCAGACCGAGTATCCAATTTCCATATCTATCAGCTTGTAAGTTATTCCTTTCTTCATGGAAGTTTTATGCATCTGGTTTTGAATATGCTGGCTCTCTGGATGTTCGGTGCAGAACTTGAAGAATACTGGGGAAAGAAAAATATTCTTATATTCTATCTGTTTACTGCATTTACTGGAGGCCTTCTGACCTGGGCAGTCCATTTCTTTTATCCTCAGGGAATCGTTGTCGGGGCGTCAGGTGCTGTCTTTGGGATTATGTGCGCTTACGCACTTATCTGGCCGAACAGAGAAGTTCTCTTTATGATGTTCTTTCCCGTAAAAATAAAATATCTGGTGTTTCTGATTATGATCCCTATGGCACTTCTGCAGCCTGATCCCGGCATAGCACATATGGCTCACCTCGGAGGAGCACTGGGAGGCATCCTTTATTTCTTTCTGAACAGAAGATACAGATTTGAATTTGATACTGCCTTTTCCTGGGATGATTTTATGAGAAGAAGAAAATTCAAAATGTATCAGGAAGAAATGAACAGCAGACTTCATGTTGAAGAGAAAGTGGACGAACTGCTGGACAAAATTTCTAAAAAAGGTTTCAATTCTCTTTCCAAAAAAGAAAAAAAATTCCTGAATGATGCATCTGCGAAATATTACAAAGAGCAGTGATCTAAAAAATAATGATTTTCGGATACACTGCAGTGTGAGGATGAAAATTAAGGGGTTTACTGAAATCTCCCTACTCCGAATGAAGATTTGTCTGCGGGAACATAGACTGTCAGTCTCCGTACAGTTTCTGTTTTATTTTTTCCCGACATTTTCTATATACGCTGATTCCACATTCAGAGGTTTTTTCGAAAATGATCTTCTTCTTTCTGACAGGTACTATACAAGCGGACAGCGACTGGAATACGGGAAAGAAAAAATGTTCTCCCCTTCTGAGTTTCTGTATGGAAAACTGTTTAAAAAAGAATCGGAATCTCAGAGATCTTACGTTACTCTATCCCTAAATCAGAAGATCTACACACCGGACAATCTGTTTCAGAAAATACCTGTTTATGGAGACAGACCATACGCGGGTGTTCTGTATCTGAGCAGCTCACATGCGTTTATAAATGACAGCTCTGCTGTTTTTGCAGAAACAAGAATCGGAACCTTGGGCAGACAAAGTTATTCAGAGTCCGTTCAAAAGGGAGTCCATTCTCTCCCTCTGTTTATGACTGGAAGCGGTTTTATCTCACTTAAACCTGAAGGCTGGGATCATCAGATGCCGGATACCGGTATCCTGAACACTTCAGTATCGGGCGCACAGAAAATGAACAGAAACATTTCCTTCAGACAGACTGCATCCCTCGGGAATCTGGACAGCAGTTTAGGAATGAGTATGCTCTTTACTTTCGGCACAGTCAATGCAGATACCTATCTGAACGGACATTCTATAGATGCACCGATGCTTCCCGGAGGAAGATCTGAAAATTCAGAATCTGAGTTCTACTTCTTTTTTCTGCCCAGCCTCAAATATCAGGCATATGACGGAACAATGCAGAGTCTCGGAAGAAAAGAAAAAAACGGAGTTTTTCTGAACAGATTTTTTAATGATGATTTTGCCCGTGAAAAATATTCAAATGATCTTTACAGATTCGGGTATTTCAAAATGTTTTACAGACCGGACAACACCGTTGACACTGTTCAGGATCATCTGGTCTTCAATACAGTTTTTAACGGGGGATATCTGAACGGGGCCAGGGAATACAAATCATTTTATTCATCCCTTCTGAATGACTGGGCTGTTCTGAACAGCGAGACTCAATTTCTTCTTCTTTATAATCTATTTTTTTATAATAAAATTGATTATGAAACAGCAAGATTTGTCGGAACGAGGGAAATGCTGAAGAATATTTTCCCGGGAAATGAAACTCATCAGAATCTGGTTCTTTCATTTCTTGCCGCATCAGGAGAATTCAAAAAGGACAGAAGAAATTATCCGGAAAACAGACCAGTTCAGGGTTCAATTCAGACCGGACTGGGTTTCGGAAAAGGAAGATTTTATGGAAACATATCTTATACCGTCAGCACAGCGGATTTCAAACCGGCTGCATATAATGCTCAGTTCCATCAATGGTTTGGATTCCAGCTTTCATACAGGTTTTAAAATATGAAAATCGGTTTTGATGCAAGAATGATCAGGCACTCCGGAATCGGAGTCAGGATAGAATTTATTCTGAAGCATATTCTGGAAAATAAATATGATTTCATGAAATTTTATCTTTTTGGAAATCCGGATTACCTGCAGCATTTTAAAAAAATCCCCGGGACCGAAATCATTCCTTACAATGCAGGAATCTACAGTATCAGAGAGCTTTTCGGACATCCTCTGATGAAAGAAATGGACATACTGGATATTCCGCATTTTAATATTCCGATTCCGTATATAGGCAAGTCCATTGTCACAGTACATGATCTGACACCTTATGTAATGAAAGAATTTTTTCCTTCCAGGCTGAAAAGAGCATATATGAATCTGATTTTTCGACTGATAAAAAAGTCTGCTGCAGTGCTCACTGTTTCGGAAAATACGAAAATGGATCTGATTCGAGAATTTGGATACAGCCCCGATTCAGTAAGAGTCAATTACAATGCTGCAGACACAGCTGTATTCAGAAAACATTCAGAAGAAGAAACAGAAACCTTCAGAAAGAAATATTCTCTTCCGAAAAAGTTTTATCTGACAGTCGGGATTGGAAAAGAACATAAAAACTTCAAATTCCTGCTCGGCTGCCTTCTGGAACTCTGGAAGGAACAGAAAGTCAGTGCTCCTCTTGTGCTGGCGGGTACTGGCGGAAAACTTCCTGAATATATTCAGGAAGTCGCCGAATCTGCATCTGAAAAACTGATTGTATTTCCGAGAATCCCTTACGAAGAACTTCCTCTTCTGTATTCCGCTGCAGATCTGATGATCTTCCCTTCATTGTACGAGGGATTCGGATTTCCTGCCGTGGAAGCTCAGGCCGCAGGATGTCCAGTCCTTTCTTCAAATGCAAGCGTAATGCCGGAAATACTTTCTGATTCTGCCGCTTATTTTGATCCTAGAGACAGTTCCAGTTTCTTCTCTTCCCTTCTTGAGCTTGAGAACAGTCCGGAAAGAAAAAATTTATTGAAAACAAATGGATTCGAGAACATCAAAAGGTATGACTGGAAAAAGTCTGCACAGGAGATTCTGAGTCTTTATAATGGAGTGTGTAACAGCATAAAAAAATGAGTTCACGCTAAAGACGCGGGGTTCGCTGCGCTATTGAGCTAATGCATTTCGTTTATTTTGAGATCTGTATACATTTAAGCTTTTACAGAGTCCCGCCTGTCTTGCAGCGACTTCCAGGCTTGCAGAGACTTTTACGAAAGCGAGCGAAGCAGTGAAGTGAGCTTTAAGGGTGGAAAAAAGGGAATGTTTCATCTTATGCGACTTGACAAAGTCGCACTAAAAAACAAAAGAAATTTCAGACTGATTGCAGATCCTTCAATCAAAGAAAGATCAGAATCAGTCAAAATTTATCTTTCTATATTGTTCACCCTTCAGGAAGAGATTTCTTCTTCATTCTTTGGCTGAGAAGAAGGCTGACCAATCATAGTCTTTTTTACGGGAGTCTTGTCAAGTTTCTCTTCCAGTCTGCATTTCGGATAACTTCCGGGGGTAAGTCTTGTTCCAATGTACCCATATGCATTCTGCTCTGAGAAAATGGAAATATCCCAGCCGCTCACGCAATGCTTACATTCGAATACTTTATTTTTGCAGAGAATCTGAGTCGGTTCAGGTTTTGGGTATGCCCATGCGGAAGGAGGATTCAGACATTCATTTTCGAGCTGTGCCACTTTTCTGATCTTTCTGATCTGCACCTCATACTGCTTGAACACAAGAAGAACCTGTTCTGCAGGGTCTTTCTTAAACATTCCTTTTTCAGTATTGTATGCAAAACTCATTACAATTTTTTCAGACATATCCTCAGTAGGTGCCCCGGACTGAGCGATTTTCTTCTGTACAATTGTGATGAACTTGGCAATCTTTACAGCTTCTGCAATGAGTTCCTTCCCTATCTCGGCCTCTTCCCCTTCCGGTTCTTCGCCTAGCGGTTCAATATCCCCTGCATCCATATACTCAAAATAAGGTGATGAAATCTGCAGATCACCGCTTGTCATTGTGGAACGAAAATTGTCTTCAACCTGCAGACCATTCAGATTGAGTCCAGAAAGGGCCTGAATGACTATATTTGACATACCGAGTTTCGGAAGGTAATTTACACTCTGTTTAATTGTCTGTGTAAATTCATCTCCTGAATCAAGCCCCTGTTTCCAGATAGTGGAATCCATAACGCATATATCAGAAAACATCCCGGCTAGAAATGCATATCTGTGGACTAGTCTGACCTGATACATTTTCTGAATCACTGAACAGAGAGCAAGAAGCCCCTGTCTGGATATGTATCTGAAAAAATCTTTCTTCTCATTGAATATTCTGAGTGCAAAGAGAACCAAATGTCTTGAATAGAGTGAATTGACTACAATATCCCTGTAACTGTTGTTTTTCCCCAGATTGTTTTCAAAAAGATAGGTCAAAAAAACATCGTCTTTCGATTCCAGAGGAGCCATGAGTTCCTTCCCCAGCCTCTCTCTCAGTTTTTCAATCAGACCCTTAGTTATGTTGACTTTAAGTATGGATACATGCTTTCCTTCCAGACTGGATATCTTTCTGACCATTGATTCATTCAGATTGACTTTCTCCCGTATCAGTACATTTCCATTCGGATCAATGATAGGTTCCTTCAGCTGAATTGCTCCGGCCAAATCATAAAAATTCACAAATTTTGAAAACTCTTCTCCGCCGTTAAGTTCTATTTCATCTTTTTTAATCTGCATAATTCCTCATATAACTTCACCTGTCAGGTGATGCATTCGGCATAGGGATACGGCCTAAGGCTTCAAATACCTGCCTTAAATACCTTTTCTATGGATACATATCATTTCACTCGAGTTTTTTTGGCAATCCATATTCATAGAATATGGCTGCCTCTCTGCACAGGATCAATATCTCACTCAGGCTCAAAAAAGGCAATATTTTCAGGTCCCTCATGAATTACGATCCTCTTTACTTTTCCGTCTTTTTTTGAGACTTCTGATTTAAGCCCGCTGTAAAACCATTTGGCGATATTTTCTGATGTAGGGTTGATTCCCTTGAATTCAGGATGCTCATTGATCAGTATATGATCTATTGAATGTACAAGTTCATTCAGACGATTCCTTGCAGTCAGAAAATCAAAACTGATACCGTCGGGACGGATATTGGAATTTGAAGAAAGATACACCTCCACTTTCCAGGAATGGCCATGAATCGGCTCATCCGTTCCGTCCGGAAAATAGTCGTAAAGATAATGAGCAGACTCAAACCTGCCTTCAATTCTCACATAAAAAGAACCTTTGTCAGAAAAACTCAAAATTCCTCCTTTTCTTCTTGACTAAATTCAAGTCAGATCATACAGGGCAGTAAGAGGATTATATGCAAACAACGCAACCAAGATTTTTCAAGGAAATGACTGTAGGTGAGGCCATTGCCCTTCACCCTGAAGCAGCACTGGTGTTTTCGAGCTACCATCTCGGCGGATGCTCTCACTGTTCGATCAATGAGATCGAAACAATTGAGCAGGTATGTCAGGGATATGGTGTGGAAGTGGATGTTCTTATGGACAGCCTGAACAATCTCTTCGAAGGGGATGAATAATTTTTCTTGGAAGTTCTTCCCAGAAAAATCAACAGCACTGAAGCAAGACAGCTTACTCTGCTTCTTCTGCTGAAGAAATATGCCTCCGGTCTCACTCAGAAGAAAATTTTTTCTCTGATGAAAAATGAGTTTTCCAATGAAAACGAAGACTCTGACCGGAAAAAACTTCAAAGGGATATTAAGGATCTCTCAGATCTGGGTTTTCCAGTCCGGTTTATCCGACAGTCGGAATTCACTGAAGAAGGAATTTACAGGCTTCTTTCAGAAGAAAAGGAAAGAAAACTGGAATTTACAGAAGATGAACTCGATATTCTTTCACAGGGAATCATCAGAGAACTCTCCATTTCCAATTCTGCCGAGCTTTATACGGCTGCACAGAAAATATTTCATAATAAAATCTCGTATTTTCCCAAAATTGATCTGAATACTGAACTTAAGGCAACTGAGGAAAATCTTCCTGCTGTACTGAATTCAATTCTTCATTCCATCAGAAACAGGATACCTCTGCAGATACTTTATCAGGGCAGTTTCGGAAAGGATGCTCAAAAAAAATTTATTGATCCAATCAAAGTCATCAAGAGAAATTCGAGAGACTTTTATCTGATCGCATATGACCGGGAAAAAAAGGAAAAAAGAAAATATCTGATTCCTAAAATACTGAAAGCGTCTGAAACGCCGGATGAATTTATATTTTCAGGCAGACTGAAGCCAGAAGATGAAAATTATCATGCTCTGAATTTTGCAGTTCATGAAGAAATCAGTCTCAGGCTGAAATGCAGGGAGGAAGATATCTGGAAACTCGAAAATTTCCTATGTCCTCATCTTTATATAAAAAATGGAAACACTGTGGAACTTAAAACAACAAATCAGAGTGCTCTTTTTCCATTCCTCTGGAAGGAACAGGGAACAGTCATCTCAGTAAACAGCTCAGAGTTTCTGGAAAACTGCAGAGCCTTTATCCAGAGAATGCATTCAAAATACAGCTCCTTTCAAAAATAAAAAACAATGAGTCAGTGCTGATTCGGAATCAAACAAAAGGGCATGATAAATAAAATGGTAAAATATTTTTTATTAATTATATTTCTTTTCAACCTTCAAAGCTGCACTACTGTGGGGTTTCACAGTGAGACAGACAGGAAAAAATTTGATTTCGGTGTTCAGGCTGAAATGAAAGTCTGCACATATTATGAACCCGGAATCAGCAGAGAAGAAATTGATTCCCTTTTCAATGAATGGAATTCAGAACTTCAGCTTTACTCTATAAAGGCTGTGCCGACATCTCTGACTGAAATGGAAAGACCGGGATTCTACGGTTCCGACATAATCAATCATCTGTTCAAACTGAAACTCTCTGAAAACTGCGACAGACTCCTGTATCTGAAAGGCAGAAATGCATCGGATATTCTGTTTGAAGTGTTTACTCTAGGACTGTTTGCGGTTATCGGTATCAAACTGGAAATTCAGGGAGCAGTGGAGACAGCCACTCATACAAGAGGTTACATCAAGGCAAAATATATCTCACTGCTGCAGCTGATGTTTACAAGCCCTGAGTCCACACTTGTGCATGAAGGTTATCACCTGTTAGGATGCGGTCATCAGCTTTTTATGGAAGACTGCTACAGACAGATTCATGCAGAAAAAAAAATGAAGGGTGAAAGCGACACAGAAAAGAATTTTTTCCCTTCGTATACGACGAAGGGAACTGAATTCAAATCCAGAAAATCGGTCAATGCATATCTCGGGACTGATTAATCAATCAGTCCGAATTCTAATGCAAATTTAATGATTGATGAAAGAGCAGCTTCTCTCGGAAATGTATGCTCCAGATTCGGAGAACCGAATCTCATCGCCCTCGGAAACGGCCCATAGGAAAGATCCCAGTGATGACCGTGAAGCATAGCAAGATCAGTCGCCATAGGAGACTGTACTTTCGAATGCATCTGAGTGACCTGCATATCATTGTTCGCATCATATTTGAGAAGATCCATATAACCCTGAATCTGAAAATAGGGAACCTCAGTGACAGAAGTGGATCCGGTAATGTTGAAAATCGGGATATTCAGTTCATCAATGTTTTTCAGATTCTCTTCCAGGAATCCCTTTCTATGATAAGTGCAGAGATCCAGAAGTGCCCCTTTGATATCATATTCAGGAAGTCTTCTGATCTGTGACGGAAGATTCACAAGAGGTGATACCAGCTTCAGAATTCCTTCGAGCTGTTCCGGATTGATCTTACTGTCGAGCTGAATATTTTTTGCTGCTTCATACATTGAGTTGGCAAGATATGATCCGCCCGGTGCTCCAGCCCAGCTGAATATACACCTGATTCGGTTCTTCAGATCAGGTCGTCTGGAAAGAAGAAAAAGAAGATCGGAAATTCCCTTGCTGTAGGCAATCACAAAAATGTCTTTAGGAGGCACTGCCCTGTCTTCCGGAATGGGTTCAGCAGACTCATCAAGACCTTCACCCTTCTCCACTGCCTTCAGAAGATCATGCATATTGGCTTCGCACCCTCTCATCGGATGAGAATCAGACTGCACAATTTTCAAAGAAAATTTTTTGGAGATCAGAGGAAACTCCTGCTTGAATGCCAGTACCGGAAGAAGACCTGTCAGAAGCCCAGGACAGAAAATCAGCGTTGTATTTTTTACATTTCCGCCTTCAGGAGGAGACATTTCCGTTTTCCATTCTTCCGGACCCTCACCCTTCAGAAATCTGGATGCAATTTTTTCTTTGTCGGGACGGACATCTTTCCCGAAAAGCTTATTTTCTTCTGCAGCTGCAACTGCCTTGGGATCAGAAGCTGCTTCTGAAATAAAAATATTTCTCCATCTTCGTCCCATAAAACCTTTGATTGTTTCATTTTCGAGATTCCGAGGATTTTCCCTGATCAGATCCCTGATTCTAATAATCAGTTCCGAATACTTTCCGCTTTTTTCCAATGATTTCAAGTCTTCCATAACTTCCCCTTATATCAAACTAGCATTAAATAGTTCTTATTCTCGCGGATAATAAAAAAGGCTTTTTTTTATTCAATCTGAAAAAATGCTGGGTGTATAATCTTGTCCTCTAGGGGAATGAGGGTCTTATGTCAATTGATGAACTGTATGTTCTGCTGTATGTGTTTGTCCTG
Organism: Spirochaetota bacterium; assembly: GCA_052033835.1. Lineage (GTDB taxonomy): Bacteria > Spirochaetota > Leptospiria > Leptospirales > Leptospiraceae > DAORDI01. The sequence continues at coordinate 10,553 of JBPOJG010000470.1, read as the reverse complement.
GCTTCTTTTGCAGGACTGGAGCTGATCTCAAAAATTCCGCCTACTTTGCATACGCCGCTTATGTCCGGCTCAAATGCAATTTCCGGAATTACCATCGTGGGTGCTATTCTCTGTACTGGAATTCAGGGAGAGTACACACTTGTAAGTAAAATCATCGGCTTTCTTGCTGTGATTGCTGCGACTGTGAACGTGGTCGGCGGTTATATGGTCACTGAAAGAATGCTTAAAATGTTCAAGAAGAAAAAGAAGTAGGATCCGATGGACTGGAAAGCACAATTAATCAAAATCACATACCTTCTCTCTTCAGTTTTATTCATTCTGGGAATCAAGCTGATGGGAAAAACAGAAAGTGCGAGAAAGGGAAATTTATATTCCATGATCGCAATGCTCCTCGCAATCGGAGCCACACTGCTTTACAAAAGTGTTCTCAGTTATGAAGAAATCCTTCTTGGACTGATCATAGGGACCGCAATCGGCGGGTACTTTGCCAAAACTGTCGAAATGACTTCTATGCCGGAAATGGTGGCAATCTTCAACGGGGTCGGAGGACTCGCTTCCCTGCTCGTTGCGTTTTCTGAATTTTACAGAGTCACTCAGGAAGGACATTCCAATCTCGATTCCATAGGTGCAATTACTATCGGACTCAGTGTATTTGTAGGGGGAATTACATTTACAGGTTCCTATATTGCATTTGCCAAACTGAACGGAACAATGACCGGAAAGGCAATTATGTTCAAGGGACAGCACCTTCTGAACCTTCTTCTTGCTCTTGTTTCCATGGTCATCATCGGAATGAGTGTTGCCGATACAAAAAGCCTGAATCTTCAGATCATCCTTGCAGTCATTTCTCTGATTCTCGGTGTTCTTGTGGTCATTCCTATCGGAGGAGCAGATATGCCTGTGGTCATCTCTCTTCTGAACTCTTACTCAGGAATTGCAGGATGTGCAACCGGGTTCGTTCTGAACAACTATGTACTCGTAATTGCAGGGGCACTTGTAGGTTCCTCAGGGATCATTCTGACAAACATTATGTGCAAAGCGATGAACAGATCTTTACTGAATGTGGTTCTAGGCGGATTCGGCCAGACTGCAGGCGGAGCTGAGGTAGCGAGTTCTCCTCATGGGAACGTGAAAGAACTTGGTGTGGATGAAGTTGCAATGCTTTTTGACAGTGCAAGCAGCGTAATCATCATTCCCGGATACGGAATGGCAGTTGCACAGGCACAGCATGCGGTCAGAGAACTGATGAATCAGCTCGAAAAGAAAGGCATCACTGTTAAATTTGCGATTCATCCAGTTGCAGGAAGGATGCCCGGACACATGAACGTGCTTCTGGCAGAAGCTGAGGTTCCTTATGACAAACTCGTGGAGATGGATGAAATCAACAGTGAATTTTCCAGTACAGATGTAGTTCTAGTGATCGGTGCGAATGACATCGTGAACCCTGCTGCCAGAACAAATCCGGCAAGTCCAATTTACGGAATGCCGATTCTGAATGCGGACAAAGCTAAAAATGTGATTATCAGCAAACGAAGCATGGCTGCAGGTTATGCAGGGATTGATAATGAACTCTTCACTTATCCGAACGCCTTTATGTTCTTCGGTGATGCAAAAGCCTCTCTGACAAAACTAGTAAATGCGCTGGGAGAACAGTAATTATTTGTTCATGATGAAGTATGCAGTTCTGTTTTTTCTTGTCTGGGTTCAGTATTTCTGCAGCGGCTGTACAAGCGGACCTACTGGACCTGAACTCACTGTAAGTCCGAAAACGAATGCTGCACTCAGCCCCGAATATCTGGCTCTGAACGAAAGAATCATTCTGGACTGGTACAAGGGAGACTCGGAAAGAAAGAATGCACTGGAACTTCTGAAAGACAGATGTGAGGACATCCTGATAAAGGATGCCCTCTCCTGTTACAATGCTGCTGTTCTTCTAAGAAAGCAGAAACTCGACGAGGATGCTTTTCGATTTGCGGAAAAGGCAGTCAAACATTCGCCGGATGATGCAGAGTATCAGGGACTTTTTTACAGTCTGGCATCGAGACTCGGTAAGGTAAATGACATCAGTGCAAAATTTCCGGAGACAGGCGGTGCAGAACTTTTTGCTGAGGTAGAAAATCTGTGCAAATCAAATGACAGGATCAAACTTCTTGCAGTTCTTGATGAAATCAGCTCCAAAGGACTGTTCAGTTCAAATTCATTTACAACAGGTCTTTTAGGAGACTGTCTTTCCAATGAAGAGAAAGCTTTATACATCAAAAAGAACTCACCGAACAAAGCGGACTTTGCATCTCTCTACTATAAGGAAAAAGCAAAGGTTCACCCATTTTCTCAATTTTGGGATACAGAATATTACGTCCAGAAAAAGAAACTCGAAGACAGTAAGGCAGACTTTAAGTCTCCTCTGACTCGTGAATGGGCTGCATTTCGAAAATCTGTCAGAGAAAACAATATGAAAGGTGCTGAAGCAAATCTCAGGTCATTTCTTTCACTGCTCAAAACCGAAAGAGAAAAAAAGAAAACAGACAGATCTTATCAGGCCGTTTACAGAGCAGCATATGTACTTGTAGAACAGGATGAATTTTTTAAGAATGTCCGCTATCTGCTGAAAGAATTTCCAGATACTCTCTGACAGTATTCTTCAATCCGACCAGAAGTGCTCTTGACATCAGTCTGTGTCCGATTGAAACCTCCAGAAGTCCTGGAAGTTTTCTGAACAGTTTCATATTATCAGTATCCAGATCATGTCCTGCATTGATTCCTATTCCGGATGAAAGTGCAGCTTCTGCGGCGGCTCTGTATTCTTCAAAACTCTCACTGCCCTTCCCTTCTGCATATTTTTCAGCGAAAGGTCCGGTATAAAGTTCTATTCTGTCTGTCCCTGTATTCTTCGCCAGACTGATATTCGAAACATCGGTCTCCATAAAAATGGAAACTCTGATGGCGTCGTTTTTGAAAGTTTTTATGAATTCTGAAATAAACTCGCCTTCTGTCTTCAGACGGAAACCGTGATCGGAGGTGATCTCACCCGGAGTCACAGGCACCAGAGTAACCTGATCAGGCTTTGCTTCCAGAACCAGATCTCTGAAACGAGGACTGGGCTCACCTTCTATATTATATTCAATTTTACTTTTATTTGCTGCATTGTATTCGGTGATCATTTTTTTCAGAAGAAAGACATCTGTATATCTGATATGCCGTTCATCCTCTCTCGGATGCACTGTAATTCCGTGTGCGCCTGTACCCATAATGATTTTTGAATATTCCAGCAGATCCGGAATATTTCCGCCTCTGGAATTTCGGAGGGTTGCAATCTTGTTCACATTTACGCTGAGTTTAATCAATTCGGCAGAACTCCATTACTTTTTCTTTATTTTTAATTGCATCATATTTACCCAGCTCATAGGTGTCTATCAGTCCTTCAGGATTTGTGTAGTCAAACGAAGTAATCCTGAGAGGTCGTGACGGCTTGAATAGCAGAGTATTTTTCAGTACTTCTTCCGACTTGCCGAAGACAGACGTATCATCGTAATAAATCCCGATTTTTCTGGACTCAAGAGGAAATACTTCCAGGAGAAGATTATTAAAAAGTCCGCCGTCAAAATAATACTCATTTTCTATATTCTGAAAGGTGACTATCGGAGGGATGCTCGATGAATTCAAAATGATCTGTTCCATTATTTCCGGGTCTTTCAGATGTTCATTTGTATAAATAATTTCTCTGAAATTCCATTCCTCCGCAAGTTTCTGCACACGATACCCCTGCATCCCTTTCATTCTGTCTGCCTCATCGAGCAGATAAGCCTGACCGGTCTTTGCGATAATCTTAGCCTTATTGATAAGGTCAGTGATCCCGTCCTGCTTAAGAAGTGCCAGAACGGCCTGTATATATACCTTTACATTGCTTGCTGCAATTTTATCAAAATCCATTCCGTATCTGATTGTTCTTCGATATATATTTTCATGAGGAAAAGGTCTGTCACCTTTCAGAAGTCTTCTCAGACTGAAATTCTTTTCATTTCTTTTGGTAAGCGAAGCAATGTACTCTACTGATTTTTCTTCAGTCTCAGAAAGTATTCCGAGTATCATAGCGGAACCTGCACTCACGCCGGACATCCCTTCAAAGCGCACGCCGAAAGTTCTGAGTGCATACCCGAAACCCATTGCATAAAAAGCTCTGCATCCTCCGCCGGCTGCAGCGAAGCATACTCTGTATTCAGGTTTTTTTTCAAAGAACAGCATAAGAACTGTTTCCAATGTACAGAATCTGATTTGGATTGCAAGTGAATTTACTCATTCAGCTTTCAGAACTGAAAATAGAAAAACTCTTTTTTTTCGAAAGCTGCAAACAGACAGAAAATAAAAAATATCAGCTGAAGATATACAAAGCTGAGTGTTGTGCTTTTTCTTGAATCTTCAGTATTTTCCAGCTGAATATCTCCTGTTTTGAACTGATAGTATTCTGCAATGAGTATAGGAAATATAAATAAGAGAATCCGAAAAAAACTTTCTGAATGAAAGTAAAGTCCTCCCATATTCCTGATGAAATAGATCAGATGTGCGCCATTTTCCACTCTGAAAAGAAGAAGTCCGAGGCCAAACTGAAAAAAAGTATATATTATAAATATTATATCACTATAAAATGATTTTCTGAAATGAAACCCTGACTTTTCCCAGCTGAGCTGAACAAAATGAGAAACGACAGTCTGCAGTCCGCAGTAGATTCCCCAGATCAGATATCCGTACGTCGCCCCATGCCAGAGCCCTCCCAAAGTCCAGACGATCATCAGATTCAGATACTGACGCATAATGCCTAGCCTGTTTCCGCCCAGAGGGATATATACATAATCTCTGAGCCATGATGACAGACTCATATGCCATCTTGTCCAGAATTCGGAAGGAGACTTTGAAAGAAACGGAAACTGAAAGTTCAGACTGAGCTCGAATCCAAGTATCCTGGCAAGCCCTCTGGCCATATCGGTGTATCCGCTGAAATCGGCATATACATAAAATGCAAAACAGAATGCAGTCCACCAGACAAGTCCGTCCGGAATATTCATTCCCGATTTAAGAGCATAGTCCGAGTATGGACTCAGCTGATCTGCAATAAATGATTTTTTCATTAACCCGTATGAAAAAAGAAGTATGCCTGAAAGAGTCTTTTTTTCTGTCAGATGTCTGGAAGATTCTATCTGGGGCACAAGCTTTTCAGCCCTCTCTATCGGTCCTGAGAGCAGAAGCGGAAAAAAAAGATCATATACTGCATAAGTAAGAAGACTGTCAGCAGGTTTGATTTTTCTGAAATACACATCTGCGATGTAGCTGATATTATGAAATGTATAGAATGAGATTCCTACTGGGAGAAGAATCTCAGGCACTGCGATTTTCCCTCCGTTTTTTCCAAGAAATGAAATCAGATCGTTCCATGACTGGATTGAAAACACTGCATATTTGTAGACAAAGAGAACTGAAAGATTCAGAATAACAGCGGTGACAAATGTCTTTTTTCTTTTTTCAGAAATAGAAAGTCTCTGTCCGACATAATAGTTTCCTACAATCGTCGCACCCAGAAGAAAACTCATCTTCCAGTTCCACCACGAGTAAAAAACCGTCCCGGCCGCAAGAAGAAGCAGATTCTGTTTTTTATGACTGAGTCCAGCATAAAATATATAAAATACAATAAAAAATATCAGAAATGATATACTGTTAAAGAGCATCTCACAGACCTCCTTTCAGAAACTGAAGATTCTCATAAATCCGAAAACTTCCGAATGCAAGAATAGGAAATTCAATATTTCCCTGATTCAAGTCATCCAGTTTTTTAATGATAACAGCATTTTTTTCTGCATTCATCTCCCGGAAAGGGGAAAAGGAAAGAATATAGAGTTTTCCAAAATTTTTCCAGTTTCTGACAAGCTGCAGCATTTCATCTGATTTTTTATCAGGAAGACATCCGAACAGAATATTCCATTTTTTTTCAGGATACTTTATTTCAATGCTTCTCAGAAGTTCCTCTGTGCCTGCAGGGTTATGAGTAATGTCATAAACAATCAGAGGATTTTCCTGAATGATTTCCATTCTGCCTTTCTGGATTCGCGTACTGATCTGAATCTCAGACTGAAATGAAACAGTTTCCCTTTCGCATACAGTTCGAACGACAAGTTCTGCAAATTTGCGATTGGACTCAAGATATGTGTCTTCACGGTTCTGCAAAAACTTGACTGCTTCAATCCCCTTCTCTCTGCAGTAATCTTCAATTCTGACATTGAGCTGATCTGAATCCTGATCCAGATAAAAAAGAATCTCAGTGCTTTTGTCAGTAATATTCAGTTTTTCCTCCAGAATTTCCGAAAGACTGCCGCCCAGAATTTCAGAATGATCCATTGCTATTTTTGTAATTACAATATATTTTGAATCAGCACATTTCACGGCATCGAGTCTTCCGCCTAGGCCTGCCTCATAAATTTCCAGATCAGCTTTTTTTTCAGAAAAGTACAAAAATGCAGTCAGTGTATAAAATTCGAAAAAGGAGACAGATTTCAGAAGTTGAATATTTTCTTTTTCCTGTTTCAGAAAGGACTCAATCCAGGCATCATCAATATTTTTAAAATTCAGCTGAATTCTTTCATTTCTGTGAAGCAGATGAGGAGACGTATACAGTCCGATATTACTGAAGCCGGATTTCTTCAGCGCGGTCTCTTTCAAGAAAAAACATGTAGAACCCTTTCCGTTCGTACCCACACAGGAGATTCTGACTGCATTTCGCTTTACAGGATATCTGCTGCAGATTTCGAGAAAATGATCCAGGCTGTAATTTTTGAAAAGCTCGGCCCTTCTCTGTTTTTCAAAATTCTGCAGAGACTGAAGAAACTCTTCAGTGAATGTCAGGCCTTTCATTATTCAGGTTCTTTCCTTTCTATGGATACTTGCGGACTGTATAAAAGTATGCATATGAATCTAGTGCTGTCCTCACACTCGTATTCAGTGATTTTGAAATCCGGCTTTTAGTCAATACTGAATTGATCCTATTACTCGATTTCGAATCGCCCGAAGGGCGGAACGCCGCAGCGGCTCACAAGCTTGCGACATTTCGCTTTTAGAAATCTGAGTGATGCTGAACGGGAATTTTGATTTTTTTTTAATGCTCCTACCGGGATTCGAACCCGGATATCAGGTTCCGGAGACCTGCACTCTATCCTTTGAGCTATAGAAGCTTATGGCCATTTTTTTACAGAGGCAGGCTGAATTCAAATCTTTTACATCCTGTCCGTTCAGCAGAGAAACGTGTATTCTTTCCCAGCAGCAAATATGAAAAAACGACTCTTCTGCATTCAATCTGAGCTTTTACGCAATCCCGAACATAGATTTCACTGGCCGCTTCACTGCTTATCATCAAAAGTCGATGGAGAAGAATATGCCGCTACAAGGAAAAATCATCAGGGCAGGTCAACATCAGGTAATTCTGGAGCCTCGGTGAAGAAAGATTCACTGCGAACACCGAAGCGACCGGTTATAATTATTTTGACATCACGAGTCCCACAAACGCTCCGTACAGAGTACTGATCCAGGGATTCGCTGTAATCGGACAAGCACCTGTCCTGCATCCGACAAGCTTATGATAAAGAAATCCTGCACCTCCGCCGAGTGCTGCAGCGCCAGCCATTCTGAGCATAATATGAAATTCCATAAATTCCTCCGTCCAGTCAATGTTTCTGCATCATCCGGAAAAGTCAACAGTATACCATACGGGGTATGGATTATTCTTCAAGAAACTCAGCATAGACGGTGATGCGAAGACTCAAAATTCAGAATTCTGGAAACAGTTCGGAACGGTCCGATGAATATTTGAAACAGAAAAATCTGATAATAAATCTATTTATATAACTCTATATTTTCTCAGTTTCGAATCTGCCAGGGTCGCCTGCATTTGTAATATCCAGCCTGTACAGACTGCTTTCCTCACCGAAAAGAACAGACAGTTCCTCTTCCTTTTTCCCGGATTTTTTTTCGTCTGACCGGTAACATCTGTAAAAGACCCAGGGATCACGGGTGGAAACCTGCTCAACATTGCCCATTGCCTTAAAAAAGGAATTGAGCGGAATATCATTATAATGTTTTATCAGATCTTCAGAAAGTCTGATAAACGATTCGGAGGATCTGTCTTCCATCCATTCTTTCAATTTTTTCTCCAGATCTGAAGTCAGGTTTTTTGAAGGAAATTTTATTTCTTTCATATAAAGGACAGTTCCTGTAAATTTTTTGACAAAGCTGTCACTGTGATTCTTAAGCTCTTCTGTCTTTTCGATTTTCAGAAAGATTTTTTCCCTGTCGGGAAGCCCGGAAAGAAGAAGCATTCTGCCCTGTTTCTTTTTCCGATCCAGACAGAATATTCCCCACCACTGAAGTTCATTGTACATTCCGAAAAGTTTGATTCTGCAGTATTCTATGTCATACATATTATCCAGTCACCTTCGCTGTAAAAATCAGTGTCTGCAATTCACCATTGTACCAATGAGGGCGGATATGTATTTAATTTTATCTGTGCTTAGAGTTCTGTGGATTTTCCATCTGCAAATGCACGCAGATTGTCGTAGGAATAGATTCCTGTATCGTGATTGTCATTCCAGGTGAGATTCAATGCATATCTGCCTACCTTGCGGAATGATACAAGACTTGCAGATGTTATGCCTCCTGTGGCAGCTCCGATTTTTCCAAAATGCCCTCCTCTGCAGGTGGCACAAGGACAGTTTTTTCTGAGCGTGAGAAGGTCAAATGATGATTCCACCCCGTCTTTCCAAAGAATATAAAGATTCTTATCATCATATCTTACGGAATCAGGGGCAGTGCTCAGCATTATTTTTTCAGGAAAGACGAAAGAATTTCCTGTCTTTTGGAGGACTTTTCGTGCTGACCGAGAGACATCCATTCTTTTTTCAGATCATCTTCGTTCAGACCTTTCAAGTCTGCATATTTCTTTAACAGCTTTACAGTTTTCTGGTTCATGGAAACTAGGTTTTTATACCTTATTTTCAGGTCAAGGAGAATCCGCCTGTTTATGAATTCTGAATCAGATTCTAAGGAAATTATGGAAAACTGCATCGGTCTTTTCGAGACGATGATCTCTGCAAAAATGACCGGAGGCTTTCCTGTTCACTCTGAGACCGCCCGAAAGGCTCTGTTTCGAACTATTTACCATGAACTGCCTCCAAAACTGAAAATGACTTTCAGTGAAACAGACTTTTCAAGCTATTGTGAATATAATAAAGAAAAATTGATTCCGTTTGAATCAAATGCATGACTATGAAAAATAAAATCAGCGACAGATACGAACCCGCCCCCGTAGAAAAAAAATGGATTGAGACTTGGGAAGAAAAGAACAGCTTTGCCCCAAAAGGTTCAGGTGATCCTTTTTCGATTGTGATTCCGCCTCCAAATGTGACAGGTACACTGCATATAGGACATGCACTCAATCACACTCTTCAGGACATCATCACCCGGATCGAAAGAAAAAAGGGAAAGGATACTCTCTGGCTTCCCGGAATGGATCATGCAGGAATTGCCACACAGGTGGTCGTTGAAAGAGAACTTGCCAAAAAGGGGAAAAAAAGAACCGATTTTTCAAGGGATGAATTTGTAAAACAGGTCTGGGACTGGAAAAAATTCTCAGGCGGAGAAATCACAAAACAGCAGAAACTTCTCGGTGAAAGTGTGGACTGGAAAAGAGAGAGGTTCACATTCGATGCAGGTCTTTCCCGTGCAGTCATCCGTGTATTCAAAAAACTGTACGATGAGGGTCTGATCTACAGAGGCGAAAGAATCATCAACTGGTGTCCGAAGAATCTCACTGCAATCTCCGATATTGAAGTGGAATTCAAGGAAGTCCACGGACATTTATACCATATCCGGTATCCTATTGTCGGCACAAAAGAGCATATCGTTGTAGCGACTACAAGACCCGAAACGATGCTCGGAGACGTTGCAGTATGTGCCAATCCGGAGGATAAAAGATATTCTCATCTAAAAGGGAAAAATCTTGTTCTGCCTATTATGAACCGTGAAATTCCGCTTCTGTTTGACAGTTTTGTGGATAAGGAATTTGGATCGGGTCTAGTCAAGATCACACCGGCACACGATCCGGCTGACTTTGAAGCAGGACAGAGACTTGGACTGAAGCCGATCAATATAATGAACCCGGATGCCACTCTGAATGAAAATGCCGGCAAATACAAGGGTTTTGACAGATTCGAAGCCAGGAAGGCAGTTGTAGAGGAACTTAAGACCCTCGGACTGATTGAAAAAATAGAAGACTATACCCACTCAGTAGGACACAACAGCAGAGGCGGTGCAGTGATTGAACCTTATCTTTCCACTCAGTGGTTTGTAAAGGTGAAACCTCTGGCAGAAAAAGCAATCGAAGCAGTCCGTTCCGGAAAAACGGAATTTGTTCCCAAGATGTGGGAAAAGACATACTTCGAATGGATGGAAAATATCAAGGACTGGTGCATTTCCCGTCAGCTCTGGTGGGGACACAGAATCCCTGCCTACTACTGTTC
>JBPOJG010000075.1:0-7851 GCA_052033835.1 Spirochaetota bacterium | reverse complement strand
GTGGTTTTGGAGAGGTGGCAATACCCGTTCCCATCCCGAACACGGAAGTCAAGCACCTCATCGCCGATGGTACTATGCGGTTCGCTGCATGGGAGAGCAGGACGCTGCCAGATTGATCCGCTATACTGCAAAAGGGTCACACACGAAAGTGTGTGACCCTTTTTTTATGTACTCAGAGAAACAGAACATTTCCGGACGGTTTTGAGAGGCGGCAATGCCCGTTTCTGTCCGCCACACGCGAAGTCAATCCCTCCCTGATGCATATAATCATTCACCGCTATCCGAACGACCCTAGGGAGTAGGATGGGGCACGAGCAGCGTGAGCGAGTGGGGTGGTCGAGTAAAGAACGTCGCTGCCGACGGAATATTCCTCTGCTGCATAGGAGAGCAGGGGCGACAGCTTTCAGCGGGCAGAAACGAGGCCTGCAAGGGTTCGCCGTTCAGGCGAACGGGGGAATCCGGATTGATCCGCTATGCTCTACTGAGTTTATTGATTATTTTCTCTTTGTTTGTCTGAAGCTGTTCTTTAAAAATGGATACAGAATTATGAACAGTGTGATAAAATATTTTACAGAAAAACAGAAGACACTCTTGCTGATAGACAGTTTAGGAGCTTTTACTACAGCATTTTTCCTGTTTGCAATTATGCGACGGTTTAATGAGTATTTTGGAATGCCAAAAACTGTATTGACTGGCCTTTCTGCAGCAGCAGGCTGTTTTTTTATTTATTCCGCTTTTTGTTTTTTATTTTTAAAAGGAAGTTGGGCACCTTTCATCAGAATTATCGGTATTGCCAACTTGCTTTACTGTTCATTGACAGTCGGTCTGCTGATGAAATACTATCATGCACTGACAATATTCGGGACAGTATATTTTTTGACTGAAACGGTCATCATTTGCGGACTGAGTTATATTGAACTTAATTCAGCGAAGGAAGTAAAGAAAAACAGTTCAGTTGATTGCGAAAAATGGCGGGGGCAATAAACTTTACGTGACGAAGCAGGAAAGATGGCAGTATGTGTTGGTATTGGAAGTTATAATACATTAAAGAGCAAGGATGGTAAAGCATACCGCCCCGCGAACGGTACAAGAACTAATGATTTCAAAAACAACCGGCAGTGTGTGGAATTTACCAATTAAACTTACAATAAAGCCGTTTCTTTAACCATAAAGCCACCCTTCGGTCATCTCGACGACCGAAGGGTGAGGGGCTGTGCAAAAGCTCAATTTTAATGCGGATTTCAAACTATCCAAAAATCATTGCTCCGCGAACAGCACGTCACTTCGACTGCAGCAGAGTCGCAAGCTTTAGCGTGAACTTCTTTTTTTATGCTTTTACACACTTCCGACGTTCAGTTTTGGGAATATTTTCAGCAGCCGTATGCAGACGGAAATCCAATACCAAAACTCGAAGGCTAACATTGAGAATCCCCGAAAAAACGCATTGATTCCTTTCGGATTTCTCAGTCAATAAAATTTTTCAAAAACTCACAATCCCTTTTCGGTATTGTTCGGATAAAAACCCTTCATTTTTTTAAATTTTTAATAGTGAAAAAACTCAGTTTCCGGCATATTGTCATGAGACATAATTGCAGAGGTGCCATCTTTTTATGAAGATTAACAGATATTTTACCACAGAGGAGACTCCCCAGTATCCGGGAATTCAGTTTACCCGCAGAAATTCCAAGATCATGAATACAAACGGCTCAGCGGTATTTGAGGCAAACGACATCATGATTCCGGAACATTGGTCCCAAGTGGCGACGGATATTCTCGCTCAGAAGTATTTCCGTAGAAGGGGTATTCCGAAATATCTGAAAAAAGTGGCAGAAGAGGGCATTCCTGAATGGCTCCAGCGTTCTGTGCCGGACGATGAAAAGTTATCTCATCTGAAAGAAGAAGACAGGTATATCGGCGAAACTGATTCCAGACAGGTGTTTCACAGACTGGCAGGGTGCTGGGCATACTGGGGTTTCAAACATGGTTATTTTTCGGATGAACACAGTGCCAGAGTGTTTTACAATGAAGTGATTTTTATGCTTGCAGCTCAGATGTCTGCTCCGAATTCCCCGCAGTGGTTCAATACCGGCCTGCATTGGGCCTACGGTATTGACGGAGTTTCTCAGGGACACTATTATGTGGATCCTGTCACAGGAAATCTCACCCGTTCTTCATCTTCGTATGAGCATCCTCAGCCTCATGCATGTTTTATCCAAAGTGTTTCGGATGATCTGGTCAATGACGGCGGTATCATGGATCTTTGGGTGAGAGAAGCCAGACTTTTCAAATACGGTTCAGGAACAGGAACCAATTTCTCCAATATCCGTGCGGAAAACGAATCTCTTTCTGGCGGCGGAAAAAGTTCAGGGTTAATGAGTTTTCTGAAAATCGGAGACCGTGCAGCAGGAGCAATCAAATCAGGGGGAACAACCAGAAGAGCAGCGAAGATGGTCTGTCTGGATCTGGATCACCCGGACATTGAAAGTTTCATTGACTGGAAGGTGGAAGAGGAAAAAAAAGTGGCAGCCCTTGTGACTGGGTCTGTCCACAACAACCGTGCACTGAACAAAGTCATGCGTTCTATTCACGAATTTTCTGGAGCAGAATCAGACAGATACAATGTTCAGAAAAATTCAGCACTGAAGACAGCCATTGCAGAAGCCAGAAAAGTTTTTGTTCCGGACAATTACATCAAAAGAGTACTGGATCTCGCAAAGCAGGGATACAAGGAAATCCTTTTTGAAGAACTCACAACGGACTGGCAGTCAGAGGCATACAATACTGTTTCCGGTCAGAACAGCAACAACTCGGTAAGAGTATCAAATGAGTTTATGCACGCAGTCGAAAAAGATCTGGACTGGAATCTGTACAACAGAACAGAACTCGCAAAGGCAAAAACTGCAGGAAGAAAACCGAATGCAGCGAAAGTGCTTCGAGCAAGAGATCTCTGGGAAAAAATTTCCTATGCTGCCTGGGCAAGTGCGGACCCCGGTACTCAGTACCATACTACAATCAATGAATGGCACACCTGTCCGGAAGACGGGGAAATCAAGGCATCCAATCCCTGCTCGGAATATATGTTTCTGGACAATACTGCCTGCAACCTTGCCTCGGCAAATCTGCAGAAGTTCCTGAAATCAGACGGAACATTTGATGTAAATGCGTTCAGATATGTATGTATGATCTGGACACTGATCCTTGAAATCTCTGTCACTATGGCACAGTTTCCTTCCAAGGAAATTGCAGAACTTTCGTATCAGTTCAGAACTCTAGGACTTGGATATGCAAATCTCGGTTCCATTCTGATGCTGATGGGAATCCCTTATGATTCCAAGGAAGCACTGGGAATGATCGGTGCAATTACTTCCATTATGCATATGACTGCATATAAAACATCAGCACTCATTGCAAAAGAACTCGGAACATTTCCCGGTTACGCAAAAAATAAATCGCATATGCTTCGGGTAATGAGAAACCACAGAAGAGCAGCATACAATTCGAGTCCGGATGAATATGAGGGACTCACTGTCAAGCCGATGGGAATTGACTCTGCGAACTGTCCTGCCTATATGCTTCAGGCGGCCAGAGAGGATGCAGACGAGGCTCTTAGGCTCGGGGAAGAGTTTGGATACAGAAATGCACAGGTCACTGTGATTGCACCTACTGGTACGATTGGTCTAGTTATGGACTGCGATACCACCGGAATTGAACCTGATTTTGCTCTGGTCAAGTACAAGAAACTGGCAGGAGGCGGATATTTCAAAATCATCAATCAGTCTGTTCCTGCTGCTCTTAAGAAATTGGGATACAGTGTATCCGAAATTGAGGCAATTGTAAACTACTGCAAGGGATACGCAACACTGAACGGTGCGCCTCATATCAATCCTCAGTCACTGAAAGAAAAAGGATTTACGGATGATCTTCTTCAGAAGATAGAGAAGGAACTTCCTACTGCATTTGACATCAGTTTTGCGTTCAACAAATTTGTGCTCGGAGAAGACTTCCTTTCCAAAACTCTGAAAATTCCTAAGGAAACTTACGATTCATTTTCATTCAATCTTCTGGAATACCTGGGATTTTCTAAAGAGGAGATCCGCAAATGCGGTGACTATGTATGCGGTACAATGACAGTGGAAAATGCTCCTTTCCTCAAGGAAAAAGATCTTCCTGTATTTGACTGTGCAAACAAATGCGGACGATACGGAAAAAGATATCTTTCCTATGAATCTCATATCCGTGCGATGGCTGCAGCACAGCCGTTCATCAGCGGTGCAATTTCCAAGACGATCAATCTTCCTGAAGAAGCGACAGTGGATGAAGTAAAAAATGCTTATCTGCTTTCCTGGAAGCTGATGGTCAAGGCAAATGCTCTTTATAGAGACGGTTCAAAACTTTCTCAGCCGCTGAACTCAGTTGTCGATCTGATCAGCTCGGAGGAAGCACCTGAAATCAGCATTGCGGAACCTTCCAGTTCGCAGATGAAAGCTGTGGAAAAAATTGTATATAAATATATTTCCAACAGAAGAAAACTTCCATCCAGAAGAGCAGGATACACTCAGAAGGCATCTGTCGGAGGGCACAAGGTTTATCTTCGCACAGGGGAATATGAAGACGGACAGCTCGGTGAAATCTTCATTGATATGCACAAGGAGGGGGCTGCTTTCCGAAGTCTGATGAACGCATTTGCGATTGCAGTTTCCCTTGGACTGCAGCATGGGGTTCCTCTCGAAGAATTTGTGGAAGCATTTACATTCTTCAAGTTTGAACCGAATGGAATGGTTCAGGGCAACAGCCATATCAAGATGAGCACTTCCGTAATTGATTATATTTTCAGAGAACTGGCAATTACATATCTCGGAAGATATGAACTGGGTCAAGTCCTGCCTGAGGATCTGAGAGGAGATGAGGTAGGGCCGGGGGAGTCCCCGAAAAGCGAAATGGAAAATGATGAAATTCAGGAGCCTGCTGCTCCATCTTTAATCAGCGAATCTGCAGCCAAGGAAACAAAACCGATATCAATGACTCAGGTGATGACTTCCAAATCTGCAGTCGGTGCATCTATGAACAAAAGAGAAGCAGCTATCATTCAGGGTTACACTGGAGATTCCTGTTCGGAATGCGGTTCATTTCAGATGGTGAGAAACGGTTCCTGTCTGAAATGCAATTCCTGCGGAACAACTACAGGGTGCAGCTGAGTATTAGCTGCACTTTGGAGTCATTATGAAAATATCAGTACAGAAAATTCATTCGGATTCTGTTCTGCCTGAGCTTAAAACAAAGGGTTCTGCAGGTTATGATCTTTTTGCGTATGCAAAAGAAAGTATGACTGCGGAGCCGATGAAAGTCTGTTTGGTCCCGACAGGACTGCGTTTTGAAATTCCGGAAGGGTTTGATTTTGAAATCAGACCCCGGTCTGGACTTTCTACAAAACATATGCTCCTTATACCAAATTCTCCGGGAACAATAGATTCTGATTACAGAGGTGAACTTTTCGTTCCGATTCTGAATCTCAGTCAGGAGGCGTTTCCGATTACTCATGGAATGAGAATAGCTCAGCTTCTGATCAGAAAGACAATTCATGCGGAATGGGTGATTTCAGACAGTCTTCTCAATACAGAAAGAGGGGCAGGCGGTTTCGGATCTACAGGTATTTGATCTTATCTGGATTCGCATTTTCTAAAGTACGAACTTTTTTCGTCTGAAATTATTCTTATCTGAATCTTATGGAAAATTTAATTGCTTTCTATTCAGCCTTTATAAAATGAATAGTGTTCATCATGCAGAGTCAGTCAGGAAACAAATTTTTAGAAAAACTTCTTACCATTCCGGAAAATGCAGGTCCGGTCAAGAGAAAAATTATCCTTGGAATCAGGGTCTTATACGCGTCCCTGAAAAGATTTCTGGAGGATGACTGTCTGATGGTAGCCTCCGGAATTTCCTACACTACTATAGTATCTCTTGTACCTACACTGACTGTTGCACTTGCACTTCTCACGATCAGTTCGGGTTATGCCGAAAAGCAGGAACTGATTTCTGAAACGATCACTACGTTTCTTCAGAAAAATGAAATCAGGATAGATATCACTCCCTATCTGGAAACTCTCAAGGATATTGTCAGTTCGGCTACGCAGATAGGAGCAGTGGGATTCATTGTTCTGATTTTTTCTGCGACAGCAATTCTCAGAACATTTGAGGCTGCATTCAATCAGATATGGAGGATCAAGGTTCAGAGACCGTTCTCGGACAAGATTATTTTCTATTTTTTCATACTCTCTGTGGGTCCTCTTCTTTTTGTGATCATCCTCGGGTTTGCATTAAAATTTTCCGATTTTGTGAGACACTCCCACCTGTATTCGGTTTCTATGGATTCCAAGAATTTCCTTTGGATTGCCGGGGAAAGGGGAACTCTTCTTAAAATTGATCAGTCCGGGAAAAAATATTCTAAATTATCCGATCTGAAGATAGATTTTGAGAATATGGAATGCCTGGATCTCAAATTGGAAAAACCAGTCAACGTCTGTGATGCACCTGATCTGAAAAAAGAAGATTTCATTAAGCTAAGAAACAAATCAAAAATGCTGTATGCTGCTTCCAGGAAAGGAATACTTCTCGTATCTGAAGATGCAGGAGATTCCTGGAAAATTTCACAGTTCCTGAATACTGAGTTCAAGGATGTTTCCGTCGGCGAAGATCAGACTGTATACATCATTACTGAATCGGGCGAAATTATCAGGTATTCCAGAGAAAAATATATAAAGAAGATTATTTTAAAAGCAGCGGATACTAAATCGTATGCTCTCAGGGTGAAGATCTATGACAAGAATCTTTCCTTTATCCTCGACAGTACGGGAAATGTATGGATCAGCAGAGACGGCGGAGAAGTCTTCACTCCAAAAAATCTTTCCGTAAACAGACTTGAAGACATTGAAGTATTTGATGAAAAAACATACTTCATCGTAGGAGAAAAGGGAGGAATATTCAGAACAACAGATGCAGGAGAAAACTGGGACGACCTCTCCCATAAAAATATCACTTTCACTAAAGTATGGAACTTTACCGACGGAAAAGACCGGGTCATTCTTATATTGAATAATTTTGATCAGCTGCTTGTGTCTTCAGATATGGGCGAGAATTGGGCACTTTCCTACAGTCCCGAAAACGGCAGTCTTCAAAGCATCACAGGAATCAATCCCAGACTGGGGTTCAAGGCAATGAATCCTGACGATGAAGAAGGCCTGCTCGAGGATATTCTGCATAAGGATGCTGATAAACAGAATTCAAATGACAAACCGAAAGAGGCAGTGGGCGATCTTCTGGCAGTCGGTGAATTCAACAAGATTGCGGTAGGAGATATTTTCGGAGGTCAGGTCGTATGGAAAGCTCTGAGCGGGGGTGACAGAATGTTTTCTCTGTACTCGATTATCCGTTTTATTATTCCGCTCGTTGCTATCTGGACTTTTTTCTTTATGCTGTATTCTCTGATCCCGAATGCAAAGGTTCCAATTCGTCCGGCAGTCGCGGGGTCGTTTCTGACGAGTGTCATTTTTCTTCTGTTTATTTACGGATACGCAGTTTACGTAAAATCTTTTTCTGATTCTACGCTCGTGATTTACAGGGCTCTGGCAGCAATACCTCTCCTGCTTCTGTCTATATACTGTATCTCACTGATCATTCTTCTGGGAGCAGAGATCACTGCGACACTTCAGTACAGAGACAGATATGCTGATGATGCAAATTTTCTCGAATCAGCCGAACAGGAAAAAAATTACAGTTTTTACAAATCACTGAAACTTCTTCTGCTTTTGTACGGAAATCAGAAAAATAAAATGCAGCCTCTTTCTCTGAATTCAC
>JBPOJG010000256.1:0-6453 GCA_052033835.1 Spirochaetota bacterium | reverse complement strand
CTGCATCTTCAATGATCAGCACAAGACCGACAGAATTGTCCTGCACAAAATTGTACAGAAAATTGAAAAATTCAGGAGTGGCTATATCCTTTACAAATGTGCTCGGCACGATGATGACTTTTTTTCCAGGTGTTCCGTAAAGCTCTTTGATAAGTCTTCTTATATAAAAAGTCTTTCCGGTTCCTGGACTTCCGTGGAAGAGCACAATCCCGTTGGATTTTGCCTTCAGTCTTTTCATTAAAGGATCATGATATTTCTCTTCGAAGCCGTTTCCGTAATGCAGATCCAGGTCATAATTTTTGTATTTTTCGTCTTCCTCATAAAAATCCCTGTCTCCAACGTAATATGCACCATCCAAAGTCTTGCAGATAATGCTGATCTGACTGACCGGAGGCGGTGAGTCCTGCACAGGGGGAATGTAAATTTCCTTACGAAGACCGTAAAGAATCTCCTCGAACTGCGAAATCCTTTCTCTGCAGGCAGAATCTGAAAGAGAATACAGGAAAACAACTGCGTCAATGCCGAAAATTCTTTCCTCCGGAGCGATGATCATCATATCAGTCGTGTATCTGGGCCCGAATGTCTTATTTCCGTCATAGGTTTCCTCTTCAGCAAAATAACAGACAGAAATCTGAATGATAAAGTCGGTTTTCAGTTCCAGTGTGACCGTTCCTGAAGGAATCCCGTTTTCTGTGTTATAATAAAAAAGTTTATATTCCGGATAATACTCTTCAATCCTGCTGATAAATTCTTCAAACGGAAAAAAATATGATTTTGTATTATCAAAGACTTCTCCTGCAGACACTGCAAGGTAATAAGGATTCGCCTTTTCGACTGCAGGAAGAAATCCGTTGTTGTGAAGGAAATGAGTTTCTGCATAACTCAGATTCACATATACTGGGGCTTTTTCCGCTGATGAGTATTTTTCAGGGTCTTTATAGTTTTTCATGGCAGTTCCTGTGAAAATGGTATATTATATCATGAACACACAACTCTGCGTGTCCAATTCAGAATGATGCTTTCTTGTGTCAAAAAAGCAATGATAAAACTGTCAGACGGTCATGTTTTTTTAACACAGTCAACAGCCGGGTCAGTCGCTTATTTTTCCTATTTTCCGGAAAAATCAGTCAGCCCGTCCATGAACTTAAAATGGTCAGTTGTACAGTTATTGTAATTTCCGTTTCCGCATTTGCGGCAGTAGTCTCTGCAGGCATATTCCATGTACAGGCAGAGATTCATCGGATAGTCAGTTCTCCCTGTCAGGAGCTGATAATGTCCCATACAGGCAAGGGCTGCATTGTGGCATTCATTTTTCCTGTAGCAGGTTTGGATATCATAATTTCCGGTATGGTCACTGCAGAAAGACAGTACAAAGAAAATTACCGGCACAGAAAGAATCCGAAGAAACCTCATAATGGAAGAATCAAATGAAATGCAGATTTGTCAAGAAAGGAAAATTCTGTCCTGTTTAAAAGGTGTCCTTGGAACACTGTAAAATCATAAATTAAATGTTCTTCGTGGTGAAACTCAGCATTTACAAAGTGCATCAGCTTTTTGGAAAGCCCGATTCTTCATGAAATAATATATAAATAAAATACAGTCGTCAAACCGCACTTTATGCAGAAAAATCAGCCAAAAAAATACAAAAAATTTAAAACTGAGAAAAGAGTTCAACATTCTATTTGCAGGAATGAATCTAACATATAAAATAACTTAGTAAGTTTCAATATATAAAGATCAGTAAATAAATACGGGAAGGCGGAGTTTATGTGGAAATTTTTATCGGGGATTTTAGTATTCATTTCAGCGTGCAGTCAGGACAATTCAAAACTGTCCACGGAAAACCTTGCATTGTTCGGGTTCAGAAGCTCTCGTATTACAATTGAAGGCAGTGCGATCAAGGGACTGGTGAAGAATGCAGTTGTAAATATCACTCCTTTGAACACGGACGGGACCTGCAATACAAATACGGTATTGGCATCAGGGACTACAGACAGCTTCGGTGCTTATTCTCTGATCTACACAAAAACAGGATCGAATGTATGTCTTATTGTAACAAAAAATCCGAATGGTAAATCTTCAGTCTATGATGAAAAACTGGGAGCAGATGTTCTGCTGGGAGCTTCTTCCAAATTCCAGATGCAGACAGTCATTCAGGAAAAAAAGATCACCGGAAACAAAAAAGACTCCTTAGTCTCTCCTTTTTCGAGAATGCTTTTCAGCAGACTGAAAGTTCTCGCAAAACAGGCCGGCAGTTCTGCAGATATGAGCAAGCTGATTCCTCAGGCAAGCAAGGAGATTGTAATTCGGTTCGGACTGAATAAAGGTTTTTCTTCCTCCAAGGCGGCAGCGTTGTCCGAAAGAGCAGTAAATGACAAAGATTATCCGGAACTTGATGATGTGATTATAGAACTGCAGAATCCCACAAGTCCTGTCACAATGAAATTTCTTTCCGTTCTGACGGGTTTCTCTTATCTCGCAAATAAGCACAAAAAAGGAACAAGTCTCAGTATAGATGATATAGATGAT
This sequence comes from Spirochaetota bacterium, assembly GCA_052033835.1. Taxonomy (GTDB): domain Bacteria; phylum Spirochaetota; class Leptospiria; order Leptospirales; family Leptospiraceae; genus DAORDI01. Next base: position 3,924 of record JBPOJG010000256.1, on the reverse strand, counting down.
ATCATTGATGCGCTAGCAGATGATTTCAGCGACGGAATCTTTGACGGAGTCAATTCGAGCGGAACAGCGGTAACAATCGGGCCGTCTAAAACTCCTCTAGGAAACAATTCTCTTACTGGAATATTTCTTCCTGCAGTAAATGCATATTTTAGTGAGGGAGGGACGCTGTATTTCGGTCAGAATGCATCTGCTCCAAATATAAGTGTCACACAGTATCTTTCTGAAATAGCATTTGCAGATACAGTAAGTATTATTACTGGTTCATCTTCCGCTTCCGCTGCTCCGACAGTTGTATTCGGCGGAAATGCATTTTCCTTTCCTCTGAACATTGCAGTGTCTGTTGCCCCCACTGTCATCGGAACTCTCACAGGATGCACCATATCCCCTGCTCTTCCTGCAGGACTCAGTCTGAACAGTCTAACCTGTGCGATAACAGGAACCCCGACTGCAGCTCAGGGACCGACTGCATACACCATCTCGGCAGTAAGTGCCGGAGGAACCGGTACGACAGCAATTTCCATTAAGGTCGGCACAACTACGGCAACAGTTGTCTATGGACAGCTCGGAAGTCTCACTTCAAATACATTTAACAACGGAGGCCTTTCCGCAAACAGCCTTTACGCATCAGCAAGTATTGCATTTGATTCATCCGGAAATGCATATATCGCTGACTATTCGAACAACAGAGTTCTTTACTATCCTGCAGGAAGCACAACAGCAACAAGAGTATACGGACAGGCTGGAAGTTTTACAACGGCAACTGCAAACAACGGTGGTGTGACTGCAAACAGCATAGCGGGGCCATTTGGAGTGGCAGTCGGACCGACTGGAAATTTATTTATAGTGGATTATACAAACAACAGAGTTTTGGGTTATACCGGAGCCAGCACAACGGCAACAGCAGTCTATGGTCAGGCTGGAATTTTTACAACAGGAACTGCAAATAACGGCGGCATTACTGCAAACAGCATAGCGGGGCCATTTGGAGCAGCAGTAGATTCTGCAGGAAATCTTTATGTAGCCGAAATTACAAATAACAGGGTTTTATACTACCCTGCCGGAAGTACAACCGCAACGAGAGTTTATGGTCAGCTTGGAAGTTTTACCACAAACACCGCAAACAACGGAGGCATCAGTGCAAACAGTCTTTCGGGACCGCAAAGAGTTAATGTAGATTCTACCGGAGTTTACATCGCAGACAGTGCTAATCATAGAGTCCTTTATTATCCAGGAACCAGCACAACTGCGACGAGAGTATATGGTCAGGCTGGAAGTTTTACAACAGCCACGGTAAATAACGGGGGAGTCAGTGCCAACAGTCTTAACAATCCTGCCGGAATTGCCATAGATGCAGCCGGAAATGTATATATCGGTGAAGATTCTAATTACAGAGTCATGATGTATCCCGGAACATCTACAACAGGAGTCGTTGTATACGGACAGCTGGGAAGTTTTGCTTCCAATACATTTAACAACGGAGGAGTCAGTGCCAACAGTCTCAACACAGTAAAAGGAGTGAGCATCAATCCCTTAAATGGAACTGTACATATTGTTGATTATGGCAATCAGAGAGTCCTGGGATACTGAAAAATTAATACAGAAAGTTGAGGTTGGGTAAATTTGACTGACCTTGCTTTGAGCTATTAACTTAACGGCCGGGTTAACTCAGCTCACGCAGCAGAAGCGAAGCGAAAAGCTGCCAGACAAGCCTGTTGAATTAACTCAATTAATTCAACAGGCTTTTGTACCTTCGCGTTCTTCGTGCCCTTCGTGGTGAAATTTAGCTTTTACACAGTCCCATCAGCGAAAATCAGAGAATCAGCCAAAGAAGAGCAGTGAATCCGAAAAGAGCCGGAGGATATATTCTCTCGAATGCCGTTTTGGGCACTTCCGGTTCTTTTTTCTCCTCTGCAGTTTCAGAAGAAGAAACTTCTTCTTTCTTTGTTTCTTTATTATCTGCTAGTTTATCATCCTGCTTTGCAGAAGGACCGACATCCTGAACGTTCTTGACTTCCTTTTTCAACCGATCCAGAAGTTCATTTGCGTTTTTCATTGCGGATGCATTTACTGCTGCCTTTGCCCTGTCAGGACTTGTTTCTGCAAGTTTCTTTTCTTCAGGCGAGACTGCAATTCTGTTTCCAAGTGCAAATATCTGAGAAGAGGATGTCTTTCCGTTGAATACAATCAGCCCGAATTTCACATCCTTTCCGGTCATAATTGAATCCAGTCCGCCTGTGACAAAAGGAAGGACTATTGCATCAATTTTACCCTTCTCAATCAGAGTAGAAAGATTCTTCGAAGTTTCAGGACGCAGAGATTCATTTCCCAGTTCAGACTCAGCCAGATTTTTCAGTGCATCCTGAAAGCCGGTGATCTTCAGTTTAGCGGCCAGTTTGTCCAGTGCATCTCCTCCCGCAAAACTGTCCCCGAAAATTTCCCCTGCCCTTCCGTCCACAGTGCCTGAATACGAAATAATGCTGATATCTGCTCTGTCTCCGAGAGTCTTCTTTTCAGTGCTGTATACGGAGGCAACTGATACCTTTCTGATATCAGCCTTGTATCCGTTCTTTTTTACAATTTCTGATGATCCTGAACCGGAGGACATCTTTGTTAGACCCGCACAGTTCACCATTGCAGTCAGAATAATAAATATGCTTATTCTAATTTTCATCTATCATAACCTCATTGTTGCAGAAAGTGCAATATTCAGACCCTCTCTGTAGGAAAGAAACAGTTCGTCTCTTCCAGTCAGATGGTTGTGCTGATATATTCTGAATCTCGTATTCATGATGTTCCGCACAGCGAACTTGAAATCCCATTTATCATCGGCTTTGTGCTGGAAGACGGCATCTGTCAGCCCTACTCCCTTTTCAATCGCATCCGGTGTTCCGTTTGCACCCACTGCATAGATCCTGTCACCAAAATAATTATAATATAACCCGACTGTCGTATTTTTAGTCTTGGTGATAAAATAATCCAGTTTCAGATTGAATACGAATTCTGACTGTCCCTGAAGTGATCTGGAAAGATTGGTAGGATCATATGCAAATGCTCTGGAGTTTCTGTCCAGGAACCCAGCCTTCGCAAAAGCATAAGTTGTCCAAGGAAGAACATCCACTCTGGATTTAATGAAGAAGAAATTCGTTTCTGCCCTGAACATATTCAGGAATTCTTTTCTGTAGTCAAACTCCAGACCTCTGATGTAGGCACTTGTCGCATTACCGTAAGTGAATCTTGCAGAAATCGAACCTGCCACAGGCTGACCGATCATTTCTATAGGATTGGAAAGCTGTTTGTTGAAGACTCCGACAGCCATATAGTCGCTTCCTTTCTGAAACCATTCCCACCTTAAATCATAATTATGAATATATGTCCTTCGCAGATCTGAGTTACCGAAGATCCTGTCCGCACCGAAGTATGGAGTGAATCCGAAAGGAGAAAGTTCTCTGAGATCAGGTCTTGTGAGTGTTTCTGAATACCCAAAACGCAGATTCATGTCTTCTTTGATTTCATATATGAAATTTGCAGAAGGCAGTCTGTCTTTGGTTGCGAGTTCTCCGATACCGTTATTATCAGCCTTGCATACATTCGAATTGATCAGAAGAAGTCTTTCTGTCTCATTCTTAGGAGAACAGCCTGTGTCAGGCTTTTTGAAAGGATTTGCACTGTCTCTCAGCACAAAAGTCTGCACCTTCTGATAACTTTCTTCCTGACGGAAACCCCCCACGAATCTCCATTTCTGCATAATAGGCATATCTACCTGAGCAAAAACAGCCTTCAGCTTCTGTGAAGCGTCATACGCGTTAGGTTCGACCTGACGTTCAGAAAATGTTCTTCCTCCGGAAAGAAATACTAAAGGATTGTATAAAAGCTCTCCGGGCAGAGGATAGATTTCATTTCCTCCGGAATTTACTTTCTGTCCAA
>JBPOJG010000236.1:0-3551 GCA_052033835.1 Spirochaetota bacterium | reverse complement strand
AAAAGAAGAAATGGATTAGAAAAACTTCTTTACATTGTGACAATAAAATGTTACATTGCAGAGTGTTGATTATTCGACAGGAGGCTTGGTATGGAATCTCTCAAAGAAGAAAAGTTATCGGAAATGGTTGCTCATGAGCTGAGCATTCCTGCAGATAAACTTTTTTTTTCAGCCATCAAGGCTCTGCTTGAAAAAAATCTTCTGCAGTTAAACTCCAATCTGCTTTCCATAGCAGGTAAATACGGGATAAATTCTATTTATGAATTTGAAAAGTTATATGAAAAAGGCATGGTGGAAGAAAAGGATTCTTGGGAAGATTTCCAGAAATTTGACCATCTGGAATATAAGAGAGATAAAATAAGAGACATTCTTAAAAGTCTGCAGTGAAAGCGTCTTTTCAAAGCATTTCCCTGATATGCGATGACTTCTCGGATATTATTCTTGACGTATCGGAACTGGGCGAAAATTCATTCAAAATTATTTTTAAAGACAGCAGTTTTCTGACCGTATGGTTTTCATTGAAACTGGAAGATAAATACAGCTATCATTGGGAGAGAAGAAATCTGGATGGGAAAATATTTCGTCATGACAATGCATCTCATTTAAAATGGAAAGAAATTTCAACATACCCGAAGCATTTTCACAATGGTTCAGAAGAATATGTTGAAGCAAGTTCTCTTTCCTACAATTACGAAAAGGCTCTTGAAGAGATTCTCCTTTTTATAAGAAAGTATTTATCTGGAAAAGAGGCTTGACTTGTTTTGATTACTTGAACCATTCGATATGAGAACCTCTTTTTTTCAAAGTCTGTCCTGCATATGAGGAAATCAGTGAATGAAGTGGAGCACACGTCGTGCAATTCCAGTTTTGTTGTCAATTGAAAAAGAAGCGAGTTTTCTGGATTAGTTTCCTTAGTTGGAGTTCCCACGCTGATCCAATGAGACATAATCAGCCAAAGTCCCTTCTTCGGAGAGTGGAGTTCCCACATAGGCCGAATGAGACATAATCTGCCGAAGACCCTTTTACCGAGAGTGGAGTTCCCACATAGATCCGAATGCGACATAATCCGCCAAAGCCTTTTACCGAGAGTGGAGTTCCCACGCAGATCGAATGGGACATAATCAGCTAAAGACTCTTTTACCGAGAGTGGAGTTCCCACACAGGTCTAATGAGACATAATCAGCTGAAGTCCCTCTGTCGGAGAGTGGAGTTCCCACATGGATCCAAATGAGACATAATCAGCGAAAGACCCTCTTTCCGAGGGTGGAGTTCCCACAGACCGAAAAACGTAGGAGGGCATTTTAGAGGCGGATTCCTCTGGAATGATGAATTAGCGGGAACGGAGTCAAAACTCCGCTAGGAGGGGCGGGATTTTGCATTTTAGGATGTCTGGGAGGAGTTCCTACAAACAGCGGCAGTGTCTTCGCGGACTTTTGCGTCTGCATTTATCAAAATACTTTCCAAATCCTAGAGGGGAATATCAATAGCCGAATGGAACTGCTTTACATCTGGATTGAAGACTGTGCTTTAACTGTCGATGTGAGAAGCTAAACAGCAAATCCGATAGGATTTCTCTTTGTTTCAAATGAAAAATCCTGTGTCTGCAGATTGTAAATTTCAGCAAGAGTCATCGGTTTGCCTGTCCGATGCTGGATTCCCAGACTTTCCAGAATCTGATTTGATTTGACTGTGCTCAAAGCCTGAAATTCATACAGAGACTTCAGTCTTCCTTTCCTGAGAAGTGCCTTGTCAATTCTGGATATATTTGTATTGAAAGTACATATAAACTGTATCCCAAGACTTTCACCGAGAAGACCGTCAGTTAAATTCAGTAAAGTGGAAATCGCCGAATTATTTTCTGAATCACGGGATACAATGAGGTTTTCCGCATCCTCGATTATGAATAAAGAATTCCTGTTTTCGATCAGAAATTTTGTGAAACCGGGAGTGTCCAGGCTGCCAGCCAGATTTGGACTGATGAAAATAGTATCTTTTTTTACCGACTGAATCAGGTTTCTGATGTATGTGGATTTCCCTGTTCCAGGTATTCCATGAAAAAGAAAAAGTCCGCCGCTGTTTTCCGATCTGAGCTGCTTTAGTATCTCACTGTGTAAAATCAATAAATCATCATTATATTGTTTTTTTATATCTATTTTCTTTTTTTTAATTTCTATGCTTTTGGCTTCAAGTCCCTTTTCTGAAGGAACAATCATAAACAGCATGTTCATTTTTTTCTGGCGTTTTTTGAATCTTATGAAATCTTCTGCCAGATCAGAAGCTTCATTTTCTTTTCGATAATGAAAAAGAATGAACAGTCTCAAAAAATCCGAATGCCGATAATCGAGATAAATCAAAAATTCGTTCTTGAGAAGAAAATACTCTGTTCCTGTCGTCATCTTTTCATTCTTTTTGTAATAACCCATTTCCTTGATGTTCTCCTGAATCAGTTCAGAGAATCTGACTGTAAAGTATTGTCTGAATTTATCCTGATCAATATCAGGTATGCAGATGCTGCAGGGAAGTTTTCCAAATACGGAATAGAACAGTCTGTTCGGATCCGGACTGGAAGATCTTTCTGGAAAAATTCCGAACGGGATATTCTGAGGTGTCAGTGTTTCAACGTTATTGTCATTTAAAATTATCATATTGATTCTCCTGTATAACCTTATCCTACCGGCTGAACTGTCTGATAACCGGAAAAAGTTTTTCCGATTATTCGAAAGCCTTATGGTAAATTGGGATTGAGTTCTGAAAAATGGGTATTGTCTCATTGAGAGCATTTTCCGTTTACAGAACAGAACATATTGGAGGATTTTTATGGTTACGGCAAAAACAGAAGATGCTCTTCTGATTAAAATTCTTATTACGGCAGGGGTATTCGTGCTTCTTTTATTAGCGGCCTTTATCAGGATAGGGAGAATGGAGAATGATAAAAAAGCTGATCTGGCTGCGGTGTTCGGAATTCCGTTCGCATTTCCTTTTTCTGCAGGATCTCTGCTTGCTTTCATTGAATATTATACAGATATTTACGGATACAGGGAAAACTCATTTTATGAACTGTATGTATGGTGTATTCTATTGTGTTTTACAACTGTAATGCTTTTTTCTGCTTCTTTCTGGATATTCAACCGCCATTCTCTTGGACTCCGTCTTTCCAAATACAGGGATATGCGTTCCGTTGCACTGAAGACGATGATAATTCCTTTGATTGTAGTCGGAATATATTTTTTAATGAGGATGTTTAAATCATAAAGAAATTTGCAATATATATTTTAAATCGTATATTGCTTGACAGGATTCCAATTTTGTGAATCCTGTTCTTCAGAAAAATTTAAAGGAGGCGTTATGAACTATAATGATTTATTTCAGAAAATCGGAGAATTATCGGTAAAGTATTCTCAGGAAAAGGAATTGAATTCCGGTTTCAATATCTTTGAAGTTCTGAATATTCAGAATAAGGAAGTGACTTTGCACAGCAATTTTATTTCCTATCTTCTAAATCCTGCAGCTGATCATAAAAAAGGCAAACGATTTTTGGAATTGTTTCTGTC
>JBPOJG010000372.1:0-2127 GCA_052033835.1 Spirochaetota bacterium | reverse complement strand
GGTTTATTTGCGAAGCTTTTCTTCTTATCTTTGCTCCATGCTTTCTTCGCATTTTTCTCTGCCTTTTCACCTGCAGTAGAAATCAGACTCCAGCAGTCGCCAGTCAGTTTTTCGTTTGCAAGATAATTATAAGGCATATAGCAGTAACCTTTATCTCCCCATTCTTTACCCCAGGAGTTTCTTACGATAAACACCTTGTCAGGATCAGAATAACCGACAATAAGCATTGCGTGACCGCCATGAGACTCTCTTCCAGTTTCCTTTGGAGAAGGCATTGAAACAAATCCGCCGTTTTCTTCACATTCGTCAAATGAAGCGAACAGCTGAGTTCCAAAAATAATCGGGTGACCGAGGGCTAGAACTTCCTTCATTGTCTGAAGATCTGTCGGAACTGACTGCTTGTCCTTAATTTTAAATTTCTGAGCAGCTTCGAACGCTTTTTTATCAGGTTTTTTATTTACATGACCCTTGTCAAATGACCAGAGTTTTTCAGGACATGCACCGAGTTTCTGAAGACTTTCCACTGCATACTGAATTACGCTTCCCTGATCTTCAATTGGCTCGCCTGTCTTAGCTCTTGCATTGTAATAAATGAACATACGGCTGATATCGTATGCCTTTTTGCCCATTGCCTGCTTGAGCAGATATTCACATGCACCTGCAACTGCGTTTGCAGTACAGCTGTTTGTGTCCTGCTGATTTTCCACAGGGGTCATAAATTTTCTAAGATCCACCTTCGGAGGAAGTTTCTTAACTTTCCCTTTGCTGTATACTTTTGCACCTGCGGCAGGTTTCATCGGCTTGTAGCCGGCTCCCATTTTGCCTGATATAAAATCTTTAAATCCCAATTGAGTTCTCCTTGATAAACCTGCTCAGTTTCCAAAATACATTGGAATAATGCAGTTACAATATTATGAATTTCCGTTCTATGGAGTATAGATTGAATTCATTGGGCATTAGTATTAGCAAAGTTTATCATAGTCAATCTTTTTTTTTTGTTCTGATGTTTTTTTTTGAAAAAACTTCTTGTAGATTTACGATTGTATGAAAAAAAGAAGCTGCTTATTTTAGGAAAACCTATGTCAGAAACCTATTCAGATCTTTCGAAACAGATTTTAGAGTCTACACCGATGGCAGTTCTTTTATGGGACAGCTCAGGGAAGATATTAGACTGGAATTCCAGTTTTCAGTCCATTTTCGGATACAAAAAAGAAAACATCGAAAATATATCTCAGTTTTCTTTTGAAGATGATCTGGAAAAAGAGAAGTCCCTGCTTGTATTTTATAAGAGCCGAAAGCATAAAACATATTCAAAAAAAATGATAACCTCTGACGGAACTGTGATTCCATGCACTGTAATGACATATCCGGTTCAGGACTGCGGTCTGATTGTTGCATACTGCTCATGGATCAAAAAGAGTACTGCAGGGACAAGAGTAACTTCAGATGATTTTCTGAAAAGACAGAATCAGGTTCTTCTGAGTCTGACAAAATCGGACAGAGTTGATTCAGGTGATATGGAACAGGCATTGAAGGAGATTGTGAAGTCTGCTGCTGAGGCACTGAACTGTGAGAGATCCAGTGTCTGGGTTTACAATTCCGACAGTACTGCAATTGAGTGTCTCTGTCTTTACAGAAAAAAAGAGAATGATTACACAAAAGGCGTGATGCTTCATTCAGAAGATTTTCCTTCCTATTTTCGGTACCTTTCAGAGGAGAGGTCTCTTGCTGCAGATGATGCAATGACTGATCCGAATACTGCTGAATTTGCAGATGTGTATCTTTCTCCCTTGAATATCAAGTCGATGCTCGATGCTCCTGTCCGGATCGGCGGAAAAATGATTGGTGTACTTTGTAATGAAAATGTAGGAGAAATCCGTCACTGGACTCTCGATGAACAGAACTTTGCAGGTTCAATTGCTGATATTATTTCTAAAAGTTTTGAGTCTGAAAAAAGGAAAAAAGCACAGGATGAGCTGAAGAAAATCAATGAAGAACTGGAAGCAAAAGTTCTTGAAAGAACAAAGGAACTTCAGGACAGAATGCAGGAGGTGGTTTCTCTTAAAAATCATCAGGACGGAGATTATTTTCTCACTTCACTTGTCCTGAACCCTCTTTGTGCAAATT
>JBPOJG010000346.1:0-23459 GCA_052033835.1 Spirochaetota bacterium | reverse complement strand
AGTACAGGGACGGATGTTTCCGGGCCGGTTCCTGTTTTTCCCCACTCTTTAATGAATTTTCCATTAATATACAGTTTCCAGCTGTGTGCCTGATCCTGAATTTTCAATGCCAGTTTTCTGTGCTCAGAGTCGGGCAGAAGAATTCTGGCTCTGTATGTTGCAAATCCATAACCTCCGATTTTACTGCCGTTTACAGTGTTTCCGTTCCAAACCGAAGGTGAATCAAAAAATATCGGCATAATCTGATTTGGAAAATTGGACGGTTCCAGAAAATGATTCCAGTAAAATTCCCACTCGCCTCTGAGATACAGTGCACCGTCTGTCTTAATGTTCCATACTGCTGTGTTTCTCAGATCCATTGTTCCCTTGATCAGTTTAGGAAGGTTTTTGTTTCCATTGCAGGATAAGAGAACCGAAAGAGCCAGTGCCAGAAAGGAGAATACTGCAGGGGTACTGATTTTTTCCCATTTTAATCTTGGAAAAAAATTATAAATTCTGACAGTCCGATTTTTCATAATAGGATTGGAAATCAGACAGGGTTTTTTGTAAATAAGTTTCTTATTGAAATCCGGTCAGTTTTTCTGTTTCTTCAATGTACGGGAAAGCAGATTCTTTGCGGACACTGAACGGACACTGTCGAATCTCTGCAGATTGAAAAAGCATTGATGCAGAATCATTCTTTTCGAAAGACCTGATGCGTCTCACTGAATCCAAAATAATAATATATTTTAATATATGTAATTATGCTTAAATATGCAATATGAATGAACAGGTATGAATCAGCAGACTTACGCAAATAAGATATTCTGCCTAGATGCAGTAATTTTCAGGAAGCATTAGGAAAATCTAGCAGCTCCCATAACTTGCGGCAGCTTCCATAACTTGCGGCAGCTATAGGCGTAAAGTGAGTGATCTATTCTGCGATTGAGTCAGAATATAATTTAGCCGGAGACGGTGAAAAACAGTATTTTTTTGAAAGACGAAATAAAATAAAGTTTTCAATTATAATGATTACAGAGGTTTTGATTTATGATATGAGTAAAGAACGTTCAAAAAATAAAGATTCTGAGTTTTTTTATGATGAAGATTTTCCCCATACTGAAGATTCACTTCTGGAAAGCGGGGACAACAGTGAGATCGAATGGATAAGGGCAGAAGAGCTGTTTGAAGACGGAGAACTGTTCGGTGAAATATCGCCGGATGATATAAGCCAAGGTTCTATAGGAAACTGCTGGATGATCAGTTCATTTGCCGCCTTGGCCGAGTTTCCTGATTTAGTGCAGAGCCTGTTTATTACAGAGGAGATTCCGGACGACGGAAGATATGAACTTCAGATCTTCGATCTAAGAACAAATGAATGGGTGAATGTGGAAATTGATTCTTATATACCCTGTCTGGATAAAACTCCAATATACTGTACTTCAAATAAAAACAAACTGTGGCCTATGCTCCTCGAAAAGGCTGCTGCAAAGTTTTGCGGTACATATAGAAATTTTGGAGCTTATATTTCAGGACTTGTTTTTCCTCATCTGACAGGAATGCGAACCGATGTTTTTTCGAGGGAAGATGTTGAAGTTGCTGATAAATGGCAGCGCTGCGTCCATAAATTCGATATCGAAAATGGAATAAACAATATGGATGGAACGGATGAGAAGTACAGTCTGGAAGAATTATTCGATCTTCTTGTCGAGCATAACGAAAATGAAGATATTATGACTTGCTCATCCTATCTTTATAAGATTGAAAACGATGCAAGAGGAATTGTCGGTTCACATGTTTATTCACTGATAGAAGCAGCAAAATCAGATGATTTTATGTTTTTGAAATTACGCAATCCATGGGGATACGGAGAATGGGAAGGAGACTGGTGCGACAGTTCAGAACTTTGGGAAGAATATCCGGAAGTAAAAGAGGCTCTTGGATTTGAACCGGCCGATGACGGATCTTTCTGGATTTCTATGGAAGATTTTTCAAAACGTTTTGATGATATTATCATCTGCAGCAGAGGTGATGAAATTGAAGATTCCAGTGAATACTTAGGCGATGGGTCGTAAGGTAACGACGATTTAAAATCAGTCAATGATTTTGTGAAGTTTTTCCGGGATAAAAATTTTTGTATCTTCCTCACTGTACTGTTTGATGAAGTTCAATGAGTGTTTTCTTTTCAGTTAAAGCAGTTTGACAGAAACCTTCTTTCTTCAGACACTTATGTTATGAACAAATTACTGCTTCCAATTTCCTTTCTGCTGCTCCTGAATGTATGCCAAACGACTGAAGACAGAAAGAGAGGCTGCGAATTGTGCCTTTTTGAAAAAGAAAAGTGTACTGAGGAATATATGCCTGAGCGGCCTTTCTACGAATAAAACTTGGCTTTTGCATTCAAAAAAAAGGCTTTTTTATACGAAAAGCTCTCCGATAATGGTACTGGCGGCCTTTTTACAGATGAAACTATTTCAAAGCAGATTTACGAAATTTTTTATTGTACTTTTTCTGATTCTACTTTCCTTAGGCAGTGTTTTCAGTGATGAAACAATGGACTGGATTGGTTCTTACTCATCCAAAGAGCTGGAAGGGAGTGATTCTGATACGGGCAGCGTAAAAAAGATCTACTATTACTGGCAGATTCAGAGCCTGAAACGGGCAATTTCCCCCAGATACATTCGAATTATGGACATCGCAAGTTATGTCAGCACAAACAATTTTCTGAATAAGGGAATTCTTTTCACTTACAACGGGCTGAAAAATACTGATATTTCTCTCTGCGGAAATTTTTCCTCCTGGCGCTGTCAGCCGATGCAGAGAAACCGTTACGGTATATATTATATTGTGATTCCTGCAAATTACCAGAGCAGAAACGAAGAAGACTTTACTTCTTATGATTACAAGTTTCAGGTAGACGGAATCTTTGTACACGATCCGGAAAACAAATCAAAGGCTGAGGACGGAGAAGGATCATTTTATTCCATCTACAATCTGGAAAATACTGATTTTGAGAAAAATGTTTCAGCGAGAGTCATTGACAGTGAAATTCATGATGACCTGGACTTCAAAACGGTTGAATTCAGAATTTATAAGCCGGAAGCAAACACGATTGCGCTCATTGGCAGTTTCAATCAGTGGAATCCTGAGCATGATTATCTTGTTAAAGAGAGAAACGGTCTTTTTGTTTTAAGGAAAAAACTTAAAGCAGGAGATTATCTGTACTATTATCAAGTAGACGGTCAGGCAATGGTCGATACTTACAATCCTGAGACTAGATTCAGACCGGAAACGGAAGAACTCTGTTCATATATCAAAGTTCCGGACTCTCATAAAAGTGTGATGGCAGGAAAAGAATAATTCAGCATTTTTTGCAGGCTTTAAAAAAAATCCATTCACTTTTAATTTTCTCAGTGAGACTGTGCCGAGACAGCCTAGGTTCAGCTTCCAATGCAGAAACCGAAAGTGCTCATAAAAAAATCAAAAGCTCCTATACTCCGCGTCTGTGCGTAAAAATTCTTTTCCTTATGGCTGCTGCAAACTGCATCCATAATTCTCCAGACAGTAAAAAAATAGAATATAAAGATTATTATGATTTAACTCGACAGCTGAAAGTTTCCAGCTTCAAAAATTTTAACTTTGATGAAAACAGAAATCTTGTATACCATTGGAAGAAAAACGCGGGAAGGTTTTCCGACCTGAAGTTTAAGGACAGATGGCAGAATACCCAGATGGGATTTCAGCTGGACAAGGAAATCTTTCTGAACAGATCGCTGGATTCCATTCAGTTCAGTCCGAATTCTTCACTGAAAATACCTGTCGACAAGGGGGATTATGAAATCCGTTTTTCGGTCGGGATACTGGAAATTCCTTCTGCTGGTTCAGCACTTTCTTTTTTTGACGGGGATACACAGAGATTTCTGTTAACCGTTGGGAATGAAACTCAGAAATGGACTGATTACAAAACGGATATTAAAATTGAATCGGGATTTTTGAAAATGGGATGGAGTTCGAATTCCAGTCATATCTTCCTGGGAAGACCTTATATTCGGAAAAAAGCAGCTTCAGACCAGCCTTCTGTCTACCTGTTTGTCGTGGATTCTCTCAGGCCGGACGGAATCAAGTCTCTTGGCGGAAAACTCGAAACCAGCCCCAATATTGATGCTCTGGCTTCTGAATCGCTGATTTTTGAGAATCATTTTGCAAATGCGAATTGGACAAAACCTTCTATGATTTCTATGTTTCGCGGTCAGTATTCTTCAAATCTGGGGATTGTAAATCCGGGGTTTCCTGTCTACAGTGAGGAAAAGCAGATTTTTTATAATGCAAAAGAACAAAGTATTACTGAAATATTAAGAAAAAATAATTATTACACTGCAAGCATAATGAATAATGTTTTTTTTCAGGACTATACCGGGGTCGGTGTGGATCTGGGATTTCATGAGGTTGTTCAGATAGGGAAAGACATTCAGGATACAGAACATATTACTAAAAACTCTCTGAAAATCATAGAGGGAAATTTGGACAGACCTCAGTTTCTGCATATCAACTACAATACGCCTCACGGATCATATTCTCCGCCTTCTGCAGTAATGAAGGAACTGATTTCCAAATCGGACAAGGCTGCGGTTCAGTCCACCCATCCGATTCTTCTGAGATACTATGGCGAGGTGAGATATACAGATCAGGAAATCGGTAAGATTATTGATTATCTGAAAAAAGTCAATAAATATGATAATTCAATGATTATCATTACTTCAGATCATGGCGATCTTTTCAACGAAAATCATACATTCAAAAAGAATGAAGTCAATGGAACCAGATTCGGTCATGGTGAGACTCATTTTGATGAGGAAATTCAGATTCCTCTCATTATTAAACTTCCGAAAAAAATGCAGACATTGGCTTCAGTAAAAAATCTGAAATCAATGAGTTCCAGTCTTTCGCTGCTTCCCACTATATCCGGTTTTCTGAATATTCCTATCGACAATACAATATATCCTGGTTTGAATTATGCTGATTATTTTTTCGGAAAAAACCCTCTTTTGAAAGAAAGTTTTGTGATGACCGAAGGAAGAATGTCCGATTCCGTCAGAACAGAAAAATATAAGTATGTTTACAGACCGGACGGTTATACAAATTATCATCTGGAAGGAAAGATTCCACCCAAAAACAAAAGAGAAGAATTTTATGATCTGAATTCTGATCCTTCAGAACTGAAAAATCTGACAGGACTTTTAAAGGAAGAGGAGGAGCTGAAAAAAATCAGAAATGAAAACCGTCTGAAAAGAAACTCTCTGAAGATCAGATTTCCTAAGGGTGCTTCCTATCAGGCTGATCTTTTTCTTCCCGGTGAATTTTATGAAGCTCATCTGAAAGGTGATCTGAATATTTCCGTTTCCAGCAGAAGGCAGCTGAGAATTTTCGGAACAGGAAAGGAAGACTCAGTTGCTGAGATAGGAACATTTCTGCCGAAGACTGAATTCAGTATGAACCTGAGCAGGAACGGATCAAAAATCCGATACCGTACGGGTCAGTACGGGATTTTGGGAAAGACAGATTCCTATTCTTCCCCTGAGATGACAGTTTCTCTGAATGAGCCGTTCGGTTTTACGAAATCGGATTCTGTATGGATTTATAATGATGGGGTATTGCTGTCAAGTGCGGCAAATCAGGAAAGACCGATCCTTGGTTCAGAAGTCAGAACCATTCTGAAAAGCTGGGGATATATTCAGGAATAATCAGAAATTGATTGAAAAAAAACGGAATCAGGTTTTTGTATTATTTGGAGAACAGAATGAACCTGATGATCAAATCCTTTATTTTACTGCTTACTCTTCTTTTTATTGACTGCAGTCAACTGGACAGTTTAAATCCTTTCGCAAAAAAGAAAAAGGACAATAAAAATCTGATCATAGCAGCTGCAATCGCAGCCGCAAATCAGGCTGATATCAGCGACGGGCTGATGCAGGAGATCAGTGTGACTTCAGGTACAGCTGTGACGGCAGTGTATGGCTCAGGTTCAGTTCTGTTTGCAGAAAGGGCTCTCGCCGCAGGAAATGAAAACAGCACTAAGATTGAATTTTCTGTAACTGACACTGATGGAATTGAACAGGTTTACAAAAGAAGCGGAGACGGAAGTGCAAGCCTTTCGTTTACTCCCGCAAAGACCGGAACTTACAGGGTCAATTTCAAGAACAATTCTGCATTTAAGGTAGCGATAGGAAATTCCTCTCTTTCCGGTGCTTCCCTATCGGCAGGAGTTGCTTACTCAAGTTCTAAAGCAAAGTATAAGGATATTTTCCTGAAGGCATATATCGGATTCAGTGCCCAGTGTTCCACATTCAGCGGAACAGCTACTGCGGTCAGCGGAAATTATTTTATACAGCCTTTTGTTTTTCTGGGAAAAATCGGAGCAGGGAAAAAAGTTACTGATATCAGTACTGCCACAATCACTGTTTCATTTGGAGGAAAGACCCTAACTTTAAAAAAACTTTCTGACTACGATTCTACAAAGTATGATAATCCGAACAATCCGTCCAACAGCATCCCTTCAACTGATACTGAAAACAAAATCAAATATGTGAAATCGTTTTATCAGGGGTTCTTCGGGGGCGCGGGTGAAATGTATGTATTGGATAATTTTAATAAGAGTTCCGGGGCAACTTGCAGCACAGCAGATACATTTACTCTCGGTGCGTCCAATCAGGGGCAGAACACTCTCACTCTCAGCATCACAGATACAGCAAACGGAATTTCAGAATCGTTTAAGATCAGACCGACAGCTACTGACAGTTATATGAATTCTTACTTTCCGACAGGGACGGCTTTTTCCGACTACAGTACCTGCAGATACAATACAACGACAGGCGAGCCTGACTGCGCAAAGACTTTTTCGGTATCCAATCCTCCTTACAGCCTCCTGAACTCTGCACTTACAAACGATCAAAGTTATCCTACCAGAGTTTTGATGTATGGATATTCTATCCCAAAATCATTATATTCTCAAATAATAAAAAATTCATCTGCTCTGTCTGCAGGCACGATGACTTCACTTACTCTTGACGGGTGTCTAAACAACGGAGGGCTTGTCAGTATGCCCTTTTCACTGACTGATAAAAATTATATGCCTCTTCGGGAATTCAATGTATTGAAAGATGATATTGTCCAGCTCGGCTCCAGACTGGGATCATATACTACTTTATCAAATTTTTATCAAGGGAATGCTGATCTTTCCGGTTCAGTGAAAATGCCGATATGTATTCCTTCCAGTTCTCAGTCCTGTGCATCTTACAAAGCAGTTACCCTCATTTCACCGGCTTGCAGAGTAAAGGTGGATTCAGGAATCGCAGTCGGTGGAGTGAGTGCAGCCTGGACTGCGGTAAACAGTTTCATCTATCCTGATTCTGTAGGCGGAAGCCTGAGTGCGAAGATCAATGAGTGAGGATCACTTTGTCTGGTGTCCTGATTAAGATATTTGACATTGCCTGAATATTCTGAAAGCAGGATGTAACAACTCAGTAGAAATAATTTCAGAGAATTTAACGAAATACATTAACGCGGGGTCTCAAAGGCTTACAGGCCGGATGACGGGCAAAAGTTGGAGGCGGCAGCAAATTAGAAAATGCTAATATTCTCTGAAAGAGTAATCAGCATTTTCTTGCTTTTTTAAAAGCAACTTCTTCAATTGAAAGATTTTTGGTAACTTCACCGCAAACTATTGAAGCTGCTGGGCAGATGCATAAGAATTTATATTTACTGAATATAAAATTAATTACGATATTTCATTTAAAGAATTTGAATCTCGTTATCGTTTAAAGCCTTTGCGAAAAAGGTATTTTATCAATTTTTGAGAAAATGATGTTGACACTGAAAAATAGCGTTAATAATAATTATTAACTAACTGCAAATATTTTTCAGGAGATATAAATGGATAAGGTAATAAGAGATTCAGCATTCAGGAAATATGCGTATATTCTAATGACTTTACTTCTGAGCATTTTCTTATCAAGTATCTCCTGTGAAAGTAAAAAGAAAAAGTCCTTCTTGCCTTATGCCTTGATTGGGATGAATTCAAGCAAGACAAACGCAAATTCTGGAACAGGAAACGGAACGATAGGCAGCACGGGGACATCAACAACTTCATCCACGTCCACCTCTACGTCTACCGCATCCGTATCATGTTCTGACGGGATAAAAAATGGAACAGAAACAGATATTGATTGCGGTGGGACCTGTACTAAATGTGGAACAAGTAAAACCTGCAATTTATCAGCAGAATGCCAAAGCGGTATATGTACATCCCATATTTGCCAAGCACCAACCTGTTCTGACAGTGTAAAAAATGGGTCAGAAAGTGATATCGACTGCGGCGGTTCCTGCTCTAAATGCGGAACATCCAAGGTCTGCAGTTCTTCAACGGACTGTGTAAGCGGTGTGTGCACGGGAAGTGCCTGCCAAGCCGCAACTTGTTTTGACTCCGTGAAGAATGGTTCAGAGACTGATATTGACTGTGGCGGTTCCTGTGGTGCTAAATGTGGATTATTTAAAACTTGTTCAGCTGGAGGAGACTGTTCCAGTACAAACTGTGTCAGCAATACTTGTATCGCAGCCTCATGTTCCAATGGAATGAAAGATGGTTCAGAATCTGATGTTGATTGCGGAGGAGCCAGCTGTTTGAAGTGTGGTTCAGGAAAGGCTTGTAATTTATCCTCTGACTGTAATACATCCTGCTCAAGTGGTTTTTGTCTTTAATTTTCTCAGCTTGGATATTTGGTCTAAGGGTTCAGTTTGTATTACTCAGGAGGTGCCCTTTAGGATATCTAAAGGCATCATATCGGTTTGGGAGGAGTTACTAGTTTTTTCCTCCCTAAATAACAATCGCGCGTGAAACAACGGGCAGTTATTTCGGTTAGACAGCATTTAAATGCCATAACTCATTCAAAGCAAAATAATAATTGTAAAGGAATATAAATATGATACCGGACTATCAAACTGCAATGCTTCCGATTTTAAAGTCACTCAAGGATGGAAAAATAAAGGAGGCAAAAGAAATTCAAAATTTAATGATTTCAATTTTTAAAATTACTGATGAAGAAAAAAGAATAAAAATTCCGAGTGGGGATCAACCTCTATTTTACAATAGGATAGCTTGGGCGATAACTCATTTGAAAAGATCCGAGACCATAATAGCTCCGATAAGAGGTAATTATCAAATTACAGATTTAGGGAGAAAAATATTAAAGAATCCTCCAGAAAAAATCACAGTAAAGTATTTAAAGGATAATACCAACTTTAATAAGAACCTGAACATCAATGCTCAGGCAGGCAATAAAATAGAAAGTGATGAAGGAAATGAGGAAATAGACAAAACACCGGATGAGCTGATAAATATAGGGATCTCTCAAATAAGCATTGAGCTTTCTAAAATGTTGCTTTCTCAAATAAAAGACTGCAGTGCATATTTTTTCGAGCAAATCGTTGTTGATTTACTCTTAAAAATGGGTTATGGAGGGTCATTAGTTGAAAATGGAGAAGTGACTGCAAAATCGGGTGATGAAGGAATTGATGGGATAATAAAAGAGGACAAATTAGGTTTGGATAAAATTTATATTCAGGCTAAGAAATGGGAAGGTTCAGTAAGCAGACCGGAAATTCAAAAATTTGTGGGTGCTTTGCAGGGTCAAAAGGCGAAAAAGGGAATTTTTATAACTACTTCGTTATTTACCAAAGAGGCAATAGAATATGCTAAGAATTTGGAGCTTACAGTTATATTGATTGATGGAAATAAATTAACGGATCTTATGATAGAGTATGAAGTAGGAGTTTCTGTTAAAAAAGTATTTAAAATAAAGAGGCTTGATACAGATTATTTTAATGAAGAAGCAGGTTGAAAAAGAAATAGTGCGATTGGACAATTCGTGACGGTATTTAACAAAAGCGCGAGCCGTATCGGAATTTCATTATACTGATAAGAAGCATTAAAATCCATTTCTGAAACACTTAACTGAGTATTTCTTTTCAGAAAGAGAACTGATTATAAAATGGCAGTAAATGGAAGAACAAGATATTTCATCCTATATTCGTCATTTTCAAAACAATGACAGACTGGGAGCTTTTTTCGGCTATTCTGTCATTTCTCTTTCAAAAGAATCCTGCCTCATTGAATATGAGGTGAAGCAGGAACATTTTAACCCAAACGGCATACTTCACGGAGGGGCATTGTTTACCGTGATGGACAGCAGTCAGGGTGCATTTATGCATTATATTCTTGAAGACAGTTACGCTTATGCGGCAACCGGAACCGCATCAATCCGATATTTTCTGCCTCTCAAAGAAGGAAAAATAAGAATCAGAACTTCATTGAAGGAAAGAAATCGCAGGAAATATATTATTGAATCGATTGCACTGACTGAATCGGACAAGACTGCGGCAGTTCTAGAAGAGATTTGGATTGCTGTACTGAAGAAATAATTTGTTTTATTTCGAATAGTTTTTTGTGTGTAAATTAATTCTTAAATTATCGTCATTTTTTTATGAGTCCTCTCAATAAAAATAAATTAATTTCGTCAAATACGGTAAGCGGGATTATTATAAATTGAAATTATTTTTACTGATTCTTTTTTCTTTTCTGTTTTCCTTCTGCGGAAAAAGTTACCTTCAAAAATTGCCTCTGGTTGAGAAAGGAGTGATTGATCTTCGAAGTTTTGATTTTTCCGCATCTGCTTCCGTGTTTTCCGGGATTTCAGAAAAAAACTCCGAAGGCATTGTGCAGCTTAACGGAGAATGGGAATTTTACTGGATGCAGTACTCTGAAGATCCAGAAGAACAGAAACGTATCTTCAGTCAGAAAAAAAAAGAATATTACAAAGTTCCGAAAGCTTGGACTGAATATGAACAAAATGGAAGAAGACTTCTCGAGAAAGGGTACGCTATATACCGGCTGAAAGTCCTTCTTCCGGAAAAACCGTTTCCTGTTGCATTAAAAATTAATTTAATCGGATCAAATTATATCCTGTTCCAGAATGGAAAGCCTATATACAGAAAAGGAATCACCGGAAAAAATGAATCCGAATCCGTTCCAATGATGCAGATCAGCAATGTCGAACTGGACGATTATAAAAGCGAAATGGAACTGGTTTTTCTTGTATCCAACTATAATGATATTACCGCAGGAATCATCCGTTCAATAAGCATCGGTTCTCAAAAGGAAATTTTCAACCTTCAGAAAAAAAATCTTATCATTGAAATGATTGTTTTTGCCTGTCTCGGAATTATGGGCATATATCATCTAGTTATTTTTTCATATCGGAAAAAAGACAGATCTCCTCTGTATTTCGGAATTTTCTGCCTTTTGATTGCAGTCAGAGTCATTTGCATAAATGAAAAATATATTTTCGACATTATTCCTGAATCATACTATCTGACAGTTCACAAGGCAGAGTACATCAGTTTCTATCTGAGTGGTGCAGTTTTCCTGATGTTTCTCAGTGAACTTTTCAAAGAAGAGCTTCTTTCCGGAATTCAAAAAGTGATCTCAAAAATACAGATTGTCTTTTCTTTAATTGTCCTACTGACTCCTATGAAGATTTATGCCGTTTATACATTGAGACCCGCGCAGGCTCTAACTATTGCAGGAATCATTTATTCAGTGACAGTCCTTGTAAGGGCGGGAATCAAAGGAAAGGAGGGAGCCTGGCTGTTTCTTTCTGGAATCATTATTTTTTTTCTGTTTATCATTAATGATATTATGTACAGTTTCGGGGTGCTTAGAACAGGAACCTTTGCAAATTACGGACTTTTAGTATTTATATTGGTACAGGCGGTCCTTCTTTCTCAAAGATTTTCCAGATCTTTTCTTATGGCCGAAAAACTGAGTGAACAGCTGACTGATCTTAATCAGTATCTTGAGGAAAAAGTTGAAATCAGAACAAGACATTTGGAGGAAGCCAGACAGGCCGCTGAGAGAGAACGGCTGAAATCTGAAAAACTGGCAGAATCGAGAAAGAGTCTGTCAATTGTAGGGCAGATGGCAGCCGGAGTTGTTCATGATATCAAAAATTCCATTCTGACTATCAAGTCCTACTCTGAGGCAGCCAATTCTTCCGAAACATCGGAAGAGGAACGGAAGGAGGATCTGGAGATCATCATCCGGGAGATCGACAAACTGGGAGATATGGCCTATGAGATTCTGGATTTTGCCAGAGGAGATATTCGTCTTTCAAAAACCCCAGTCAGAGTGAGAGAATTTTTAAATGAAATTCGGGATATATTATATCCTGATTTTGAATATTGCGGAATCCGGCTTGAAGTGAAAGCAGCTGAAGATTCGGTCATTGAAATCGACAAGGGAAGAATGAGAAGAGTCCTCATTAATCTGGCAAATAATGCAAGAGAAGCAATGGCAGGAAATAAAAAAGATTATTGTCTTCAGATTCGTTCCGATGTTTCAGATGGAAAGGTAAGGATCATTCTGGCTGACAATGGGACTGGTATCTCTCCGCAAATTCAGGACAGACTTTTTGACATATTCATTACAGAAGGGAAAACGAAAGGAACAGGTCTTGGTCTTTTTATGTGCAGATGGATTGTCGAACTTCATGGAGGAGATATCCAGTTTACTACTGAATATGGAAAAGGCACAGAATTTATAATTATTTTATAATTTTATCTGCATCCTCGAATTTCCAAGAATCAGAGATTCCTAAAAGTCCTTTATTTGAATTCCAATCACCAACGTTGTCTCTTGACCGAAAACTGAACTGCATTGCTATTTTTCCTTTTCCGGATTTTGTGCTGTAAACAAGACTTTCAATGGAATCTTTATGAGGAGCATAAAAGATGATTTTTTTCCCATCATCTTCTGTAATTTCCTTAGGAATAGATCCTTTTTCTGCAATGAATCCAGTGCTTTCAGAAAACTTGCTTTTTCTTCCTTCTGAAATGTAAAAAACTTTATTTTTCTCTCTGCACCTGAGAACCGAAGAGATACAGGTTTCATCATCAATATGAAATGATACTGCTCTTCTGCACACTTCCTTTTCCCGTATGGAAATACTGATCGGATAAGAATTGTATTTGCAGGAACCGGAAAGAAAGGCATGTCTGTTTTTCAGATAGAGGAAACTGTTCTGAGAAGAGAATATCAGCTCAGAAGAGGGATATTTTCTTGTATCTTCGACATTGTAACCGTAATAACAGAACAGAATGAGAGCCAGAAAGCATAAAGAGGACACTGAAATCCGCAATATTCTGTTCTTCAGTTCAGATTGTTTTCTTTTTATCAAATAGGAATTTATAATGAACAAAAATGCAATAAAAACTATTATAATATAATAGTAATTCAATACTGCATTTCTACCTTCCCCGAATTCTCTGTAAAATCCCAGGGATTCTCCCATTTCCACAGCCAGAAGAGCAAGCGTCCTGAGCAGAATTTCCAGATTCACCCAGAGTATTTCCGAGATCATCGGAACCGAAAAGTACTGAAGAATTAATGCTGCATATAGAATGGGAAGAATCAATGATGTCAGTGGGACAAGGATTAGATTCAGAAAGATAGATCCGAAACTGAAACTGTTGAAATAATAGAGCAGAACTGGAAATGTTCCTAAACTTGCAGAAAGTGACAAGGTCAGATTCTCCGAGAAGAATGATTTATGTTCTCCGAATAAAAGGACATCCAGATCTTCCTTGATCAGAAGGATTCCCGCAACGGCACAGAAAGACAGCAGAAAAGAAAGCGAAAGATAACTGTCAGGATCGTAAAGCCGGATGAAAACTGCAGCATTCAGGATCAGATCCATTTTATGCATTCGTCGGAACACAATCTGAGAAATAAGAAAAAAAGAAGCGAACAGATATGCTCTCAGAAGTGACACTGGAAAGTTCAGAAGATACAGATATATAAAACATAATGCCAATGGAATTATTTTTTCAGTATAGTAGTTCAAGAATGGAATTCTTTTGCAGATAAAATACAGAAATGCTGCCAGTACTCCAATGTGAAGACCTGATGCAGCAAAAAGATGCAGAATACCTCCCTCTCTAGCCTTTCTCTTGAGATCATCATTCAGATATCCGGAATCCCCGAAAATCAGCCCAAGAGATATATCTTTTGCGGTGTCATAAATTTTCCCTTCTTCGAGAAGCTTCTCTGTTCTTTTTCTTACAAGTCTTCTTTCATCTGTTCTTCCATCCAGTCTTCTGCAGTTTTTCTGTCTGACAGATAAATAGATATAACCGTATTTTTTGGTGAATTGGAGGTATTCATTTTTGATATCAGATTCATTAATTTTTATTGCCGACAATGGACATTCCATATCATAGATCAGCTCTGATTTTGTCTTGTATCGGAGGATGGACGGAAATTCAAAGTTTTTACTAGAAATTTTTACTTCCCAGAAATTCTTTTTGATTTCCTTTTCAAATCGAATGTCTGCTGTCTTCCATCTCTTTTCGACAGATTTCCAGTCCTGTGCTGTAAAGATGAGATCTCTTCTTTCTGTTTTCTGCCTGACTGTCCATTCTGAAAACAGAGTCAGTAAAAAGAATCCTGCGATAATAAATTTCTTTTCGTTCCTGAATAAGATTAAAGACAGAGCCGACAGAAAAAAAAGAGGCCAGATCATACTCTCCGCTGAAGCAGGAATTTTTTCTATAAAAAGATCAAGCAGGAGAAATCCGAACACTATCCAGGAAAATCCTGAGTCCGGAAAATATTTTCTGAAATATTTCATAATACAGTGTACTATATCTGAATATTGATTGCAGAAATTGAATTTTTATGTGAGATGATTACACTCTAGGGAAAATAAATTATATAGGATGAATGCTCAGATTGCCAGAGAGATTCTCATTCCTCTGCCGAGATATTGATTGAAACTTTTTTTCGTTAATTCTAAGAAACAGCCTCTCAAGACGACTGTTTCTTCATTTAGAATGAACGCATACATTCTTCGCGACTACTCAGAAAAATGAGAAGTGAATAAAGATCGGAGTTTATAGCGGCTGCCTAACCTTGAAACCGGCTGCAAGTTTTGAACATCGCAACCGCGTTTAGCAGATTTAATCAAAAAATTATTGCAGTGGGAAATACTTTTATGAAATTAGTCGCACGACTTGAATGTGAGTTTGTTTTTTTTATTGTTTCCGGGTGAACTCCAAGTTCCGATGTAATCGCTTCCAGATCTCTGTGCTTCAAAGGTCCCGTTTGACCCGTCCTGTTTCCAAGTACCTTTCATACCTAGAATCATTCCATCCTCGTGTATCCAGTCATAATTCATAACACCGTTTTTCCAGTCGTATTTAATGATGTACGGATCCTGCTTGAGTTTTCCTTTAACAGTTTTCCCTGCTGTGCCTGCGGCCCCGCCATACCACGTAATATTGTAACACATTTCTGTGCTCACTTTTGTGTTTTGAGCCGAAACGGCCGAAAAGACAAAAACAACCGACATAACTAAAAGTAGTATCCTCATTGAAAAATCCTCCTGGATTGACAGAGAACAAGTTTATTAAGTAAATAAATTATGTCAATTCTGAATGGAACAAAATACAGAAAGTTTATAAATTATTTGTAAAACTAGATAGAGTATAATAAAAATCTTGCAGGTAATCGGGATTCAAAATTTTAGAAGGACTGATGTTATCTTTTTAAACTGATAAAATCCAGATTTTCAGCTTGAAAAAAAAACAATGCTTTATGAATATCAGTATTACTTACTTTAGACTGATAAGGTATTAGATAGCTGAAAATGTTCTGCAGTTTCCAGTAAATTAACAGAGGCAGAGTATTGAGATATCGGCATTTATATTCGATGTATTCCGGAAAAGCTGAAGACAGGCTGATACTGTTCATATTTTATCTGAATCAGATAAACAAATGGATTATAAGAATAATGCCGGACAGCAGTGAGAATAAATTCAGAGAACTCGAAGAGGAGATAAAATGATATCAAGTTCAATGAGATTTGATCAGAATACAGGATATATGAAAATGAAATTTGGAAAAATTATTCATCCTCTTTCTGCTTACAGACTTATTTTAGAAGAATTTAATTCGTTCGAGCAGTTCAGAAACAAATTTGAAATGAGAGGTGATCTTCCTGAACTTAAGATAGAGGAAAGAGATTATATAGACGCTTACTGTATTCTTTTTTGCGGAGAAGATGAGTATCAGAATACATTGAGTGAAATTTGGGAGAGTGTTTTTTCGAAAGACGGTCATTCAGAGAAGAAAAAAATGTTTCAGGAAAAATATGAAAAGAAAATGCTCATTGAATGTTTTGAAACATTTTTAGGAAAGAATCCGGAAACTGATCAAATCATAGAATGGATTGAAGCTGTCGGTGAAGAAGGTAATTATGAAGTTTATGAATATCTTCAGAATTATCTGAAGGCATTAAAAATTTAATTCAGACATACTGCTCAACTCTTTCATCTCTGCCCTGAAGGAATACAATTCGCGCACTGCTCGCTCTAATCAGAATAATTAGAGCCGATAGGCGCATCAAATTGTGAAAAAAAAATAAATCAAATATTGACTGGGATGATCAGCAGGCTAAACTGTTCTCAAAGCTGAACTATATAAGCTTTTATAAAATTCGGCAGAAAGGAAGTGATATGATCTCCGCCAGGTATCCTCAAAATGAACCCGAAAGAATAAAAAAACTGCATAGTTACGAGATTCTGGATACAATGGATGAGGCATTGTATGATGATATCACCAGACTTGCTTCCATTCTCTGCGGCACTCCTATCGCACTGATCAGTCTTGTAGATGAAAAGAGACAATGGTTTAAATCAAGAGTCGGCCTGAGTGCCAAGGAAACTCACAGGGATTTTGCATTTTGTGCTCATGCCATTCTAGGTCAGGAGATATTGGAAGTTCCGGACTCATCTGAAGATGAGAGGTTTTTCGACAATCCTCTGGCAGTATCAGATCCTTTTGTCCGTTTTTACGCAGGCGCTCCTCTGATCACTCCAGAAGGATTTGCTCTAGGCACACTCTGCGTCATTGATAACAAACCGAACGCTTTGTCTTCAGAACAGAAGACTGCTCTTGACATTTTAAGCAGGAATGTTGTCACCCTTCTTGAACTGAGACTGATTCAAAATCTTCTGAAAAAGGATATTGAAAGAAGGGAAGTTCTCGAGGACAGGCTGAAAAAAAGTGAGAAACGTTTCAGTGTTTCTCTTGATACAATGCAGCAGGGCTGTCATCTTATCAGTTTTGATTATAAGTATCTTTATGTTAATGATGCTGCCGCATCTCACGGCAGGAAAAAAAAAGAAGAACTACTAGGTCATAAACTGAATGAAGTATTCCCTGAAATAGAACAATCTGCAGTCTACTCAAGCATAAAAAAATGTATGGAGGAGCGGGTTCATCTTCAGCTGCTGACTGAATTTTTCTTTCCTGATCATTCGTCTTCCTGGTTTGAAGTAAATATTGAACCTTCTCCGGAGGGAGTGTTCATTGTCTCGACCGACGTCACAGACAGAAGGCTTACTGAAATTGCTCTGGTTGAAAGCACAAGAAAAATAGATACTGTTTTTCAGACAATTGCAGAAGGTATTGTAGAGATAAATCTTGAAGGGCATATTATATATGCAAATCACAGTGCTGAAAATATTCTCAGACTGAGTAAAACGGAAATTGAATCCAGGTATTTCAGTTCAATTGACTGGAAACAGATGGATAAGAACGGGAATCCAATTTCTCCATCGGAACTGCCTCTAGCACAGGCCATCATTCAGAAAAAGCAGGTGGGGCCAATTGAACATTGCATCAAGTCTCCAGAAGGAGAATTAGTCTGGCTTTCTGTCAATGCGGCACCCTTGTTCGATCAGACCGGGAAAATGTACGGAGCAGTGGCAAGTTTCCGTGACATTACCGAAAGAATACAGTATGAACGCAATCTCCTTCAGAGTGAATCAAATCTCAAAGAAGCTCAATCGATAGCCAATTTAGGCAGATGGGATTTTCATCTTCAAAACAATGAACTGAAATGGTCAGACACTCTTTACGATATTTTCGAAGTGCATAAAAATACATTTCAGCCTTCTTATGAAAAATACATAGAATTTATTCATCCCGATGACCGTGCACTTGTGAACAAATCATTCAGCGTTTCCATCGAAAACAGAACAACCTGTGATATGGAGTACAGACTTCTTCTTGGCAATAAAGTAAAATGGATAAGGGATATCGGGAAAACAGAATATGGCTCAGACGGAACTCCCGTTCACTCTTACGGAGTAGCTCAGGATATTACTGATAAAAAAATTGATGAAGAAAATCTTCGTAAAGCAAAGGAAGAAGCTGACAAAGCAAACCGTGCAAAAAGTGAATTTCTTGCAAATATGAGTCATGAAATCAGAACTCCAATGAATGCCATTTTAGGATTTGCTGAGCTTTTGAACGAAGAACTGAGAGGAAATGAAAGGCTGGGTCCTCTTGCAGAAAATATTACTTCTAGCGGAAAAGTCCTTCTTGAGCTGATCAATGATGTTCTGGATCTCTCAAAGATAGAATCCGGTGTTTTCAAACTGGTGCTGGCACCTATTAATATCAGAGCACTGCTTAAAGACTTGAAAACCATTTTCTCTGGCAAGACTGCTGAAAAAAATATTCTTTTTCATTTGGAAATCGGAGAAAATGTACCAAAGGCTCTCCTGCTTGATGAAATCAGGCTCAGACAGATTCTTTTGAATCTTGCAGGAAATGCAATAAAATTTACTGATGAAGGATATATAAAAATATCGGTTCAGAATACTAGTCAATATAGAAGGGACAATCCTGATGTGGAGTGTGTTGATCTGGAGATCAGAGTTGAGGATACTGGAATCGGCATACCTGAAAACCAGCAGGAATCCGTTTTCCTTGCATTTACTCAGACAGAAGGACAGAATCATAATAAATACGGCGGAACTGGCCTTGGTCTTACAATTGTAAAAAGACTTACAAATATGATGGGGGGACAGGTTTCACTCAAAAGCAAGCCCGGAATGGGCACGGTTTTTACAGTCAACATCAAGGATGTGGAAGTTGCGGCAGCAGTTGAAACCAGGGCTGCGGACAGAAAATTTGATATAAGCGGTTTGACTTTTGAATCAGCAGTGATATTGGTCGCAGATGATGTGCATCTGAATCTTGATCTGCTGAGAAAGTTTTTGGAGCCTTATAAAACTCTCAAAATTATCACTGCTCAAAATGGGCAGGATGCAGTAAAATCTGCTTTAGAGTTCAAACCAAATTTGATACTGATGGATATGAAGATGCCTGTAATGAACGGATATGAGGCTACTCAGATCATTAAAAATCATCCTGAAACCTCAACTATACCGGTACTGGCTCTGACAGCTTCTGCTTTTGAGCACAGCAGGATGGAAATCAGCAGTATCTGTGATGGGTATGTGCAGAAACCAGTTTCAAGACATCTCTTGATTCAGAAGATGTCTCAATTCCTGAAATACACTATAAATTGATTGTTCTTTCAATCACATTCATATCTTTCAGTTTACTGGTGTTGAATGTGAGCAGAAGGAAAAGCGATATTACAAATATGATTACGCCTACTGATGTAATGAAAAACAAAAATATATTTCTGATAATTCTGTATTGAAGAAAGGAAAAACTCACGGCAATATTGTGGGTGAAACTTGCTTCCTCATCCTTTCCTGCTTTATAATAATTTCTGATATAGAAAAACATCAGTATAATAAGAGAAACAAAAAGCAGAATCCCAAACTGTGATGAATAGTGCTTTTGAAGAGAAAAGAGCGGGATGTATACCAGGTTTCCAAGAATGAAGCCTGCAAGAATGATATATACAAAATGCATTGAAATCTTCAGTTTCTCAAAGAAACCGTTTCTCCTGTCTGCTTCCTGAGTTTCTCTGATTATTTTTCCTGGATTGCTTTCTTCGTCATTGTTTGCAGCAATATAAAGCATTTGAGCAGTCATTTCATCAAATTGTCTGTGCCTGAACATAATGATCAGTCCGGCGATCAGTGAGAAAAGGAAAATTAAATTCAGGATGTAAAAGAAAAATGCTGAACCTGACATAGTCAGCTGAGCAACGAGTCCTGCTGAAAGCATATGAGACAATACAGGGAATAGAGTAAAGAAAAACACTCCTCGAAGAGTTGCCTGATGAAACCAAGTATTGAATGTGAAAGCAAAAAATCCCGCTAAAGAAAAGAGAGCTAGAAATACATAAAAGACTAAAATTACTTTCTTTAAAGCAATTCCTCTTTCCAGAAGATCAATCGTTTTGTCCAATTTTCCGTCTGAAGGCAAATCTGAAACCTGCAGATTGCTCAGTGTAGAACTCAGTGAGCTCACCTGTGCAAAAAGTCCTTTGCCAAAGACAATGTTCATCTGTCTCGGTTTGGATTCTGAAGGATTAAAAGGATTTCCAATGACTTCGTCCTTTGGCTGAATATCTGCGTTTACATTCAGAAATAGACTTTCTAGACTATAAGTAAAGGATACAGTCAATAAAAGATAAATTAATATGTTCTTAAGTTTTTTTTTCATATTCAAGTTACAAAAAAGGCGACCAGTATCCAGAGAACTGTAATAATGCTTACCAAAAAGATGGTAGGTTTGATCCAGCCTTTTTCATATCCTTGCAAAGCCTTCTGGTATTGATCCACTTCCTTGTCATGTTGAGAGGGTTCAGCCATCTTGACTCGAATGTTTCTTTCAGTTTCAACATACTGCCCATAAATGCCTTCTGCAAGCTTTACCACAATATTTGTAGAGTCATCCTCATTGTGGACTAGATCAATAATGATTCCAGGGCAGGGTATAATAATTCCTGACTGATCCTTAAGCTGCAGCTCTGTCAATACTTCACTGGCGTCAGGTCCTTCCTGAATCTTGATTAAAATTCTGTCTCCAAGTCTAAGTTCACTGACTTCAGTTCCAGTCACAGGAGCTACAATAAATTGGAATTTTATAATCTTGGAACCGGGCGGAACAACACTCGGAATTTCATATTCTCTGGCATCGTTCTCAGCTTTTGGCAGATCAGTGCTTGGAGGAGGAGACAATGAATCCATTTCTTCTTGAGTGTTTTCTGAAAGAAATAGAGCAGATTCCTGTTCACTTCTTGAACCGAAAACTCTTTGTATTGTTCTTTCCATCAGGTTTTTCAGTTTGTCTCCGTCCCCATGCTCCAGATAGTGATTGAGTTCAAAAGTGAAGCTTTCCTGGGTGAACTGATTTTTAATATGATTGATCAGACTGACGGAATTGCTTTGAGAGGAATGTCCGCTCAGAATGATGTTCTGAATTCTGTTTGTACAGTCTCTGTAGGTGTCGCTTACGCCGATAGCAGTTGTTTCATGACTGGGAGAGACCACTGCATCAATTCTTTCCAGTTTTTTCTTCCCTGTTTCAAGGGCCATACACAGAAGAACTGAAGTCTTTGAAACTTGGTCTCTGCTGGCGAATTTTATGAAATGATATTTTACATCTGGCATCTGGACTTAACCTTTTGTTTCACTATGAAAATCAATCCTTTCATGTAAATAATTTTTAAGAAATCCTGATTGGATTCAGGCTAAAAATTAGTAAATCATTGCAGGGCACGCCTAGTCTGAGATTTTCAGTCATTATGAGCCTTTTAGTTGAGATTGAAAACCTGAAAAAATCCTACTTTATATCAGATCGAGGTATTCCGATCCTATCTGACATAAATTTGAAGATAGGAGAATCCGAAATTGTCTCAGTGGAAGGAGCATCTGGAGTCGGGAAATCGACTCTTTTAAATATAGTCGGTGCAATGGACAGTTTCGACAGCGGGAAAGTCATAGTGTGCGGAGTGGATTTGGGAAACATCAATTCTGAACAGAAAGAACGTTTTCGTGCAGAGAAAATAACTTTCATCTTTCAGCATCACCTTCTTCTTCCTGATTTTAATGCACTTGAAAATGTAATGATACCTCTTCTGATCACCGGAATGAACCCAGTCAAGGCAAAGGCCGAGGCAAAGGATATGCTCGGAAGAGTCGGGCTGAAAGACAGAGTCTCCAGTTTTCCGTCTCAACTTTCCGGCGGAGAAAGTGCCAGGGTTGGAGTAGCGAGAGCCTTAGTAACAAAAAAAAAGCTGATTCTCGCTGACGAACCGACAGGGAATTTGGATAGGGAAAATTCAAGAAGTCTGATGAATCTGATCCTGGAACTGCAGAAGGAATTCGGATTTTCAATTGTACTCGTCACTCATGATCTGGAGCTTGCGTCTTTGGCGAGCCGAAGGCATAAAATTATTTCTGGCGCTCTTCAGCCTATGGAATCTGTGGCCTGACTGCCTGCAGAATCTGCGGACTGAAGAAGGAAGATTTTCTTCTGTTCGGAAAAACGGAATGCATAGACTGTTATTCATCTTTTTTTAGAACCTTGCGTTCAGCCTATAGGTTCTGCGCAAATTCAGCTAAATTTTCCTCGCTCAGTAATGTACTGAATGATGCCGGAATAGATGGATTTGGATGGAGCACTGCTTCAGCAAAGGAATGCGTTTCCTTTCTTCTGTCTTCAGGTGTTTCCCTCAGATACAGATTTTCCAGAAATTTGAGAGGTATTGCTTTTCCAGGCAGAAACAATCTTGAAAGAATCTCTGAAAACTCAGTCAGTATTTTTATAAAAAAAGCAGCCCAGAGTAATTTTCATTGTAAGCTGAATGATGAAGATCATTTTAGACTGTTCAGACTCATTAATGAACCTGAATCGGCAGAGGATATTTTATATATACCAGATGTCTTTTTTGACAGAGACATTTTCTGTTTTCTGCCTCGTCTCGGATTTATCAGTTCCTGTCCGACCAATCTAGGAGCCGGGAATAAACTTTCTGTCCGTTTTGAACTGCCTGTTTCTAAAAAACTGATTCTGAGTGCTCTGCATTCCTATTTTGATGTCAGTTTTTCAGATTTTAATGAAAAAAGAGATATTTTATATGCGGAAATATCTGCGAAAAATCTAAATACGAGAAATTTGACAGAAGTACTTCGTTTCTTTTCTTCTTTTATTCAGTTTGTCTGCACGCCGGGGAAAATCAATATCAGGGGTACTCCGCGTATGAAGTTATAGAAGACTGTTTTGACTGCGAATACCGCCCTCCAGTAATGAAATCAGAATATCCATTACCAGATTCGGACTGTTATCCTCTAATTCTTATTAAAATATCCGCTCAATAAAATGGATGAGTCCCAGACTCCAGCCGATTTTGGATCAATGATTAATATGTTTGTCGCATCTCTGGGAATTGCATAAATTTTACCGTTGGGTGCTAAAATTCCATCATTCCACTTATTTGTTCCAGCTAAACCTGTAAGAGTGCTTATATCTGCAGAAT
Organism: Spirochaetota bacterium; assembly: GCA_052033835.1. GTDB lineage: Bacteria > Spirochaetota > Leptospiria > Leptospirales > Leptospiraceae > DAORDI01. The sequence goes on along the minus strand of JBPOJG010000346.1, from coordinate 117 downwards.
TAATGGATGGATCGAGAATCAGAACATTTGTGGATTGAAAAGGAATTCCAAATATTTTACCGTTAGGAGCCAGAACACCCCCAAGCCATTTGCTTCCTCCAGCCAAACCAGTTATCG
>JBPOJG010000263.1:0-6408 GCA_052033835.1 Spirochaetota bacterium | reverse complement strand
ATATATACTCTTATATAAAAGAGTTGTTGAAAAATTAGTTTAAACAACACTAATATTAATCTTTTTAAAAAACTTGCAGCTCGCTAAATCGAGATGAGTTAATCCTACCGGAGGTTTCAAGGGACTATCGTACCTTCGCCGGTTTGGAAGCTGGCTAAAATCCCTATTTCGCTTCTGATTAAAGATAATTTCTTGATTTTTTCAACAACTTCAATATTTCAAGAGCCTTCGCACCATTAAAGCGGTAAAATAATCTTAACTGACTGCCGATTCCTTCTTCGGATTCGATAGAGATTTTTCCATTGTGCTTTTCAATAATACCAAACGCTATTGCCATACCCATACCGGTTCCCACTCCAACTTCTTTGGTTGTAAAAAACGGCTCAAAGATTTTTTCTTTTACTTTCTGATTCATTCCAATTCCATTATCGTTAAATTCAATCACAAAATTTTTTCCATTTTCCAGATAACTTTTAACGTGGTGTGAGAATTGTCTGAGATAAGTTACGATGGATTCAATTCTTTTACTGCCTTCTTTTATATCTGCAATAATATCAAAGTATCGAATAAACTTTTCCTCAAATTCCGATTTTAAAGAGGCGTTCTCTTTGAATTGCATCATTTAGTACAGCTCTTCCTGCAGGTCTTCCAAATCAGATTTCAGAGTAAAAATATTTGTGCTTACGAAGTTCAGCGGATTATTGATCTCATACGCAACTCCTGAAACTAAGGTTCCGAGTGCGGCCATTTTCTCTGATTGAATAAGCTGGCTTTGGGCAGATTTTAATTCAGTTAATAATTTTTCCAGACTGTCTGTTCTCTCTGCAACTTTTTTTTCCAACTGCTCGTTGTATTCTCTCAGCAAAGTATTCTGCTCTTCAAGCTTCGCATCTTTCCCGTAACTTCTCAATGCTCAACTGAATGTGAAGTGCATTAAGAATTACTCTTTCATCGTCCACGCAAAGTATAATACCTTTAGTCTGAAATTGAAATTCTGACAATGAGCCAGATACATATTCCCAGAGCCAGAACAGTCTGCACCATAGTAAACACTGCTGTCATTGGGCTCAGACTCGATGGGATAATAAGCAGTACTGGCCAGAGCAAAATCAGTCTAATCGCTCCGGCTGGACTGCGTACTTCGGCGGAAAGCAAGATCGTAGCCCAAAGCAGTCCGATCGCCACATAGCCCGGGGAAAATGGACTCTGAAGACCTGCGACCACAAGCAAAGACATCCAGCGGATCGCCTGTTCACGACGATCGCCGCCCCTGCGTGCAGCAATGACAGTCAATAGGATGAGCCCGAGAGTATAGGCTCTGCCGATCCACTGAGCCAAACGCCAAGGATCGCCCAGCTCAACACCCAGGTATTGGAGTTTGAATGCGAATCCGAATAGAGACCTGTTTGTCAGGATGCCATTGTCGGTTGTCATAAACGGGAATATGGATCCCGAACTGAGCTGCGGGAGTGCATAGCTTAGAAAGGACAAGGATGGGTTTAAGCCGAACCGCAGAACGGATATCACAAGGAATGCCGCACCTAAGCCTGCTGTGATCACGGCAAATCGATAGCGACGCTGCACTAAAAGAACCAGACCGAAAATACCTGGAGATATCTTGGAAAGAATGGTCAGGGCCAGGAGAGCCCCGCCAACCATCTCATATTTACGGTCAAACGCCACCATTGCGAGAATAGCGAGGAGTACCGCAGTGAGGTGGAAGTTGCCAATTTGGAGCATCACCAATACAGGCATACTTCCCATAAAGAGCGGGGAAAGAAGCAGAACACGATGCGCCCGAGGACCGTCCATCCACGATGCCACAACCCACAGCCCAAGAGAAAATAGGAGTCCGCATATCCCAAACCAAAGGGCACGCTGGGCAAGGAAATCCCCCTGCAGCCAGGCAAGCGAGTCCATTAGAAAGAGAAAAGGAGGCGGATAGATGAAACTGTCAAGGGAAAAAGGACTATAGGGATTCTCGGTTCCTGCGGGCAACGGAGGGAGTCCGAGAGAACCGTGCCACCACTTGTGATCGTAGACGTTGTCAACTCCCGCTCGTACAAGGTCAAAAGAACGCACATAGGCCGTAAGACAGCTGTGAGTCTCGACGAATGCATCGCCCGGCAGCGCCTGCAGATCACCGCGAGTCGGGTCACCGATAAAAGTGCTTACTCGTGCGACGGAGACAATGGAAAACAGGGCGACAATGAGATAGAGAGCGGACAGCGCCTTATTGCTTGTTATAAGACCATCGAGTGCTGAAGGCAGATGTTCTGGCAGCCAGCGCACAAGTGATGCAATTGCAGCAGTGACGATCATGAGAGTCAGTAAGCCTGCCATACCGAGTGAAAGTATTGCGCTCGCAGCCGCTGCTGACAACCCTCCTGCAAGCAAAGGAAGCCAGACCCACCGATTTGCTGCAAGCCTCCCGGCGAATATGATGATAGAGGCTGTCGCGAGGGCAGCCCCTGTGACTGTCACTGCATTGCCGCTTGGTCCGAAGATATGTACAAGGGGTCGCCAGACTCCATGGGCAATTATCGGGGAGAGAAGGAGTGCAACAAGTGTAGTAAATCCTGTACGTTCAATGCTCGTAGGTTCGCTTTCTTTCATTGTGCTGACCTGACTGCGTTCAGATTATAAGGAATCTTAAAGTCGGTCTTCATAAAGACTGTCAGGGGACTGCTGTATTCAACAATCATTATATCCGACATTGCGCAGAATATATCATAAAGAAGGTGCATGAATCATCCTTTCATTCGGTTAAGCTCCATACATTTTACTGCTTTTAAAATTTCTGTCGTCCAAGTCGTTCGATTTGGACAAATTTTTCTTAATTCCCGCAAGCTGTGAAGCTGCCGCACACCTTGGAAGCTGCCGCACACCTTGGAAGCTGCCGCACACCTTGGAAGCTGCTAAGACCCCGCTTTTTAAAAGCATTTTCTTTAATATCTTTTCCGCTGAGCAGTTACTCTCTTTCTAAATATCGTCACAGGATTTATTATCATCTGAACAAAGAACAGTTTTTATTTATTCAGACTTCGAATTCTACTCTGTTGCGGCCTTTTTCTTTCGCACGGTAAAGTGCTCTGTCGGCTCGAGAGACGATATCCGAAACAGTGTCTCCTTTTTTATAGGCAGTCACTCCGAAGCTTCCGGTTCTCTTTCCGATGATCGGAAAAAGATGATTGTCCATACGGGAGCGGAGACGTTCGGCCAATCCGATGGCAATTTCAAAACCAGTATCTCTGCAGACGATTAAAAATTCCTCACCGCCCCAGCGGCCTTTTATATCAATTTCCCTAGTTCCAATATTGAGAAGATTTGCAACCTCAATCAGAATCTGATCTCCGACAGGATGACCGAAACTGTCATTGATGGATTTGAATTTGTCAATATCGAGAAGTATGACAGAAAAAAGGTTAGTTCCATACTGACTTCTATGCAATTCATCTTCCAGAACTTTGTCCAATTTTAAACGGTTAAACAGTCCAGTTAGACGGTCTGTAACAGAAAGTTTTTCTAATTCTTTATTTTTTTCCAGAAGTTCAATTGTTCTTTCTGTTACCAACTGTTCCAAATGAGAATTGATGCGTTCGAGTTCCTGGTTTCTGATTTCCAATTCTCTTTCCCGCTCATACGCCAAGAGAGCCGATTTTGCAGTGAGAATCATATCAGATGAATTAAACGGCTTCTCGAGAAAACGGTATAGGTTGGCTTCATTGATCGCCCTCTTGACGCCGTAGATATTACTTTGTCCTGTCAGCATAATTTTCACAGTACTTGGACTGAGAGAATGCAGCCTGACAAGGAATTCATCTCCGTTCATACCCGGCATAATAAAATCAGAAATCACTACACTGAGATGTTTTCCCTCCTGAACAATTTCTTCATATACTTCCAGAGCTTCTGCACCGCTTTCCGCAATTTCAACAGCATAGTTTCCTGTGAGAGATTCAAGGAGCAGAGTCCGAAGTGCATATAGAAAAGAGGATTCATCATCAACACAGAGTATTATATTTTTCTTCATAGTCAGAAACCTTATTTTTTATATTCTGAACAGACATTTCCAGAAGTTTATCCTCGCTTTAACTTACCTGCACACTTCGTGTGTAGGTGAGTTAAAGACGCAGTGAGCCTGCAGGTCAATGCTGTCAATTTAAGACAGTGCAGGGTAATATTGCGGCTCGCTTTGCGAGCCTGGGCATCCTACCGGAGGTTCAAAGGGACTTCGTCCCTTTGAAATCCCTGCTTTTTACATATGTGATAAGACCAATTGATTTTCAGTCAACCTTTTATTGATCTTATTATAATCTAAATTATCAATCTGTAAAGTATCCGATCACATCAATTCTAAGAATCTCGGATTAGCCGTCAACAATGCTTTAATGTATGCAAAATATTCCAATTCTTCACTCAAGCGACAGTTTAATCTTGTCTTGGTATGTCATAGACTCATTTCCCTATTTGAAACAAATACTGCAAGCCGTTTTTGACAAGGGTCAAGAAAGTCAGAATCAATTCTTCTTTACAGCCTGTATTCTGAGCTTCACCGGTCTCAGATACTCATCAGTGGTCAATTGAAATATTTTATCCGGAATGGATGGATGATGAAAAACAGGCGACAGTTCCATTTTGACGACAGCACCGGAAGAACTGAAAGTTGTTGATGATATTTTATATCCTTTTGTATCATATTTCGTAATGATTCTTTCTTTGAGTCTGCCGTCTGCACCAAAAGTCTCTTTCAGAGCTATGCATTCATCCCCTTTTTTCCCTGCTTTGATACAACTCTCATCATACTTCTTTACTTCACGGGCACGATCATTATAACTGTTTTCTTTGAGTTTTTCATCCGCTCCGTAGGTCTCAGTCAGTATCTCATTTCCCTTTTCATCATACTTATTTATATAACGGGCAATACCAAAACTGTCTTCTTTGAGTTTTGCATTCATACCCTTGTTTGCCTGCCTTGATACAATTCTCATCATACTTGCTCACAGCCCGGGCAATACCATCCCTGTCTCCTTTCAGTTTTTCATCCGTTCCGTAGGTCTCTGTCAGAGTTCTGCATTCATACGAATCTTTACTTGCCTTGTGACAAGTCTTCTCATCATATTGATATACTCTTCGGACTATACCGCTGCCTTCGCTGTCCTCCTTAGGCAGACCGTCAGACCCGTAGGTTTCCTCCCTGAGCAGATTTCCATTCTCATTATATGAATAGACTTGACGGACAACCCTGTTCTTTTCAAATTTTCCGTCAGTTCCGAAAAATTCACTCTCAGTTCTGTTTCCTTTTTCATCAAACTTGGTAATTTTGCGGGCTCGGTAATAACTTGGTTCCGTAAGACTGCCGTATGCACCATAGTATTCTTCCAAGGATCTGCAGTTTTCATTATTTTTTATGTCAGTAATGCAATTTTCATTATATTTAAACACAGCCCTTGCCCACTCATCCAAAAAACTTTTCACGTATTTTCCGTCCGCTCCGAAATTCTCCTTTTCTATCAGATTACCTCTTTCATCGTATTTGTACACAATCCGCGAGATAATGTTCGGTACGAGCTTCCCATCCGCACCGTATGTTTCCTCTAATACTATATTTCCTTTATCATCATACTTTTTCACATAACGGGCTCTGCCAATATAGTCTGCTTTCAGCTTCCCATCCGCACCATATGTTTCCTCTAATACTATATTTCCTTTATCATCATACTTTTTTATATAACGGGCTACGCCCTCATTGTCTGCTTTCAGTTTGCCGTCCGTTCCGTAAGTCTCACTGAGTATCCTGTTTCCTTTCGCATCATACTTATGCTGTGAACGTGCTGTCCCTCTGCTGTCGGCCTTGAGTCTGCCTTTTTTGCTGTAATTCTCTGCCTGTGTAAATTTTCCCAGTTTATTATATGTGTATATTCTGCGGGCAATGCCTTCACTGTCCTCCTTCAGCTGACCGTCTGCTCCATAAGTTTCTGTCAGTGTTTCCTCTCCTTTTTCATTGTACACTCTCTTATAAAAGTCTGTTCCGGATTTATTCTGAATCTCCGATCCTTTCGGAAGAAGTCTGAAATATATTTCACCTGCAGATCTTGCCTTTTTATCAAAAAGGGTTGCCGAATATTCTTTATCTGTGATTTTATAAATGATCTTACTGATTCCTTCCTTACTGCTGCCTTGGATGTACTTGCCGGATTTTTCTTTCAGAAACTGAAGCTCTTCCGGCATTCCTTGTTTTCCTGTATACAGTCTGATGGTTTCAGCAGAATCATTTCCTGTCAGTTGAATAACAATGCTCTTTCTTTTCTGCCCTTCATTCATTTCCGAAGAATTCGCAGAAGCTTTTTTTTCTTTGTCTGACGATTTAGTTTTAGATTTGTGGAGAGTCTTTTTATTTTTACCGGA
>JBPOJG010000411.1:0-4973 GCA_052033835.1 Spirochaetota bacterium | reverse complement strand
AGGGTTTCTTCGTTGATTTCTCCGAAGCTTGTGATTCTTGCATCCACAGGAGATACTGCAGCATTTTCTGCAGAGTCGATGATTCTTGCCCCGGCCTTGAGAGCTCTTGTGAAAAATTCATTCAAAGAACTGTATTCCTGAATGTTCAGCTCTGCCTCACTTACATTGATTTTGTACATCTTTGCAAATGCCTTGAGAATCGGAATGATCATAAATCTCGGCAGCTTTGCATAAGTGAACATTCCGAATACTTTGGAAATCAGATTCTTAGGCAGAAGAGTAAGTATGAGAAGATAAAAATCCTTGAACACTTCGTAACTGACTTCTGATTCAGATACATATTTTTTCATTTCTGCGGACACTGTTTTTACCAGTATCACAAGCGATACAAGTACAGGAATTGCTGTCAGGACTGCCATCAGATATCCTGTCTGAAATGCAGGGAAGAGGATGCTTTCACCCAGACGGATGTAAAAATAAGAAGAGGCTCCTATTATGCCTATGAAAAGTATTCTGTAGAAATTTGCAAATTTTTCACCTAGGATATAGTATGCATTCTGCTGGCCTGTATAGAACCATGAGCATACTGAAACAAAACCCAGAGAAAGAAATGACACGATGATCAGGACTGCTCCCGGATTTCTGCTGTCTCTGAAGATTGAATTTAAAAAAGCAGACTGGTCCGAAGTGTTGACTGCGTTGTTTGAATAGAGCAGATAACCGATCAGTGTAGCGATAATAAATGCTTCAAAGAATATGGAAAGCATAGAAACCAGACCGTGCTTGAACGGATAATCGGTTCTGACAACGCCCGAGATTCCTGCACTTTTTCCGATTCCTGTTTCTGCAGCGGCAAGAAATGCTCCCGATGACTGTGCAATCAGTATCAATGCACCTGCACCCCCGCCTGCAGCAATACTTTCCATATTGACGGAATTGATAAATGAGAGACGAATGAACTCAGTAAAACTGCCCAGTGATTCTCTGAAATAAGAGAAATATCCGACGAAAAACAGAAGAAGGCTTAACGGCACAAAGAAACCCGCAAGCCTTCCGACTCGTCTGATTCCTCCCAGACTTACGTAAATCAGAAGCGCTCCTACAAACACAGGTACAATGAACCCTCTGGTATTGAATGCCTTCTGGGAGATAAAGGTCATTGCAGAAACCGGGATGACTGCACCGAGAGTAAAGACTGTGCCGAGACTTGTAAGTGCAAATACAATTGCAAGCCAGTTGGCTCTGAGTGCCTTCTCAATGAAATACATCGGTCCTGCCAGATATCTTCCGTTCGGAAGTTTTGTTCTGAATTTGAGAGCAAGTGTGGAACTGACTGCCCGGAGCGGCATTGCGATGAAAGCAGAAAGCCAGATCCAGGGAAGAACTCCAATCCCGCCGATCCCAAAGGCAAATGCAGACCCTACAACCGCACCGAAGAGCAGAGAGGATGCGCTCGCAGCATAAAAGGATTGAGAGTGAATGATCTGTCCTTTTGAGCCCTTGTCGTCGAGTGCACCTGTAAAAATCTTCAGAGAGAGGAGGAGGTACCGTATCTGCGGGAATCCAAGCTTGAAACTGATATATATTCCTGCACCTATTACGAGCAGGAAATACGATGCGATGATTTCATCATCAAACGGGATCAGAGATTCTATCATTTTTTATTCTTTCTCCAGATTTTCTGCGAGGTCAACCATCAGTCTGACTCCATATCCTGTCGGTCCCGAACACTGTGCACCGGAAGGTTTGCTTCTCCATGCAGTGCCTGCAATGTCGATATGCGCCCATTCGGTTTCTCCTTCCAGAAATTTCTGAAGAAACTGGGCGGCAGAAAGTGTTCCGCCTGCGCGTCCGCCTGTGATATTTCTTACATCTGCGATATCACTTTTTAAATCTTCTCCATATTCTTCCCAGAGAGGCAGTTCCCATACTCTGTCTTCCGAACTCAAGGATGCAAGTTCAATTTTTTTCATTAAATTTTCTGAATTTGTCATTACACCGGCCGCTTCGTGTCCGAGTGCAATGATGACTGCTCCAGTGAGTGTTGCCATATCTACCATAGATTCCGGTTTGTATTTTCTGCAGACATAGGAAATTACATCACCTAGCACAAGTCTTCCTTCTGCATCCGTATTCTGCACTTCCACTGTCACCCCGTTGTATGCTGTATATACATCCCCCGGTTTTGTCGCACTTGCATCGGGCATATTTTCCACAACACCGATTGCTGCAATGACAGGAATCTTTATTCCGAGTTTTGATATGGCACCGATTGCATGAATTGCAGCAGCTGCACCGCACATATCGTATTTCATTTCGTGCATTTCTGCACTCGGTTTGATGCTGATCCCGCCTGAATCGAACGTCAGTCCCTTCCCGACGATGGCCAGCTTTTTTTTGGTGACAGGATTCTTTGGACTGTATTCGAGGATAATCATCTTCGGTTTTTTGTCAGAGCCTGCTGCAACAGAAAGAATGCCGCCGAATTTTTCCTTTTTCAGTCTGGCTTCATCGTACACAGTGATCTTCAGCTTGGCTTCTTTTGCAATTTCTCTGGATCTTTGTACAAATTCTTCAGGAGTGAAATGATTTGCAGGAAGGTGTTCAATTTCTCTTGCTCCGTTCAGATAGGCTGTTACAATTTTTGACTTGTCGATTGCCTTTTGGGCCTCTATTTCAGCAGATTTGTTTTCAAACAGGAAACTTACCTGGCCTGGGGACATTTCTCTTTCTCTGTAGGCCTTGCTCAGAATGTCTACAGGAAATGCAGCAATGGAAAATGAATTTGCAATCTGATAAGTCAGAAGAAACGGAGAAAATCGGTCTGTGAGAGATTTGGACACTTCTATTTCAAGTCCAGTATTCTTCCATTTTACAAACTGTTCAGCGAGTTTCAGGTAGACCGATGCAATCCGCCTGATGTTCAGTTTTTTTCTGTCACCGAGACCGAGATATATTGTATTCTCTGATGTGTCTGTATAAATCTGTCCTGTCTCACCTGAGAATATTTTTGCATCCATGACGGATTTCAGGGCCTTTCCCTGATCGGCTGTAATATCATCTTTTATTATATGTATTACTTTGTATTTGGGACCCTTGATTTCGCCGAGGCCTATTGCAAGTTTTGAATCTTTGATCTTCATTTCAAAAGTTCCTTAATGTCTTTTTTTATTTCTTCCACATGACCCTTCACTTTTACGTTTCTGTAGGACTTCAGTACTTTCAGGTCGGAGCTGATGAGAAAGCTGCTCCGGACAATTCCCATAAATTCTTTTCCCATAAACTTCTTCAGCTGCCATACCCCGTATTTTTCACAGATCTCTCCTTCCGTATCTGAAAGCAGATCAAAGTTCAATGACTGTTTTTCAGTAAACTTCTGATGAGATTTCTGATCATCCTTGGATACACCGACTACATTGACGCCGAGTTTTTTCAGACTCGAAAGACTTTCTCTGAAATCACATGCTTCCTGAGTGCATCCCGGAGTGCTGTCCTTTGGATAAAAATAAAGAACAAGTCCTTTATCTCCTGCAAGATTTTTCAGTGAAACCTTTTCTCCCTTTGTGTTCAAAGCCTGAAAAGCGGGGGCTTTTTTCCCTTCCAGTGCGTCAGCCATACTGTCCTCCTGATACCGTCATAATTCTTAAAATCTCTCTATGGACAAGCATTGTTCAGAAATACCGGAGCACAAGGGATGCCAGTTTTTTTACCTTCTCGGTGTAAGGCGGATACAGAAGTTTTAAAGGTGAATGTTTTATATGGCGCAGGATTGCCCGTTCATGAGAGAAAGCTCTGAATCCGTAAAACCCGTGAGAGTTTCCTAGTCCGCTGTAATTGACTCCGCCGAAAGGAAGATTCGGGTGCAGAAAATGAATCAGTGTTTCATTGATGCAGGTTCCGCCGGCAGAAGTTTCCTTCAGAACCTTGTGCACATTGCTTCTGTTTCTGCTGAATATGTACAGAGCGAGAGGTTTTTCCATATTCTGAACAATTCTGACCGCGTGATCCATTGAGTCCACTGCAAGAACAGGAAGCACAGGTCCAAAAATTTCTTCTTTCATAATCGGCATTTCCAGAGTCACATGAGAGAGAAGAGTAGGGGAGATATACAGATCATTTTCATCATACACTCCGCCATATTCAATTTTGGCTCCCTCTTTCTTTGAGTCCTCAATCATCTTCTGTAATCTTGAATGATGACGTGAACTGATGATTCTTGCAAAATGAGGACTTGCCTTTCTGTCCGATTCTGTTTCACCGTAAAATTTCTGAACAGTCTTCTGCATCTTTTCCAGGAATTCGGTATGTCTTTTTTTATGAACGAGTGCGTAGTCGGGAGCAATGCAGGTCTGTCCATTGTTCATAAATTTTCCCCAGGTGATTTTTTCCACCGCGTCGTTCATGTCCGCATCTTCATCAATGATGACAGGAGACTTGCCTCCCAGTTCGAGAGTTACGGAACTGAGGTTCTTTGCTGCAGCTGCCATTACGAGTTTTCCGACCTCGGGACTTCCTGTGAAGAATATATGATGGAAAGGTTTTTCGAGAAGTGCGCCGGAAACATCCTTGTCTCCCTCAAACATAGCCACTTCATTTTCGGGGAAAATATCTATGATCATTTTTCGGATGAGGGCCGACGTCGCAGGAGTGTACTCGGACGGTTTCAGAATCATGCAGTTTCCGGCGGCAATTGCGGATATCATCGGGCCGAGGGTCAGATTGAAAGGAAAATTCCAGGGGGATATGATCAGAACCACACCTCTCGGTTCATACTGCACCCAGCCGGAGGCAGTGATGAATGAAAGAGTTTTGTCCACTCTCTGAGGATGCATCCATTTTTTCAGATGGCTGACCGCGTGTCTGATTTCTGTGAGAGCAACGAGTATTTCGGAAATGTCCGTTTCTGTTTCCGGCTTTCGGAAGTCTTTTTTCAGTGCGGAATAAATTTCTGATCTGTGTTTTTCTATCCAGTG
>JBPOJG010000536.1:0-20533 GCA_052033835.1 Spirochaetota bacterium | reverse complement strand
CGCTTATTATTCTCTTTTTTATCTCTATCTGTAATTAAATTGGTACGTTGCTTTAAAAAAACTGAAAGAATCTCAGAAAGTTCGCCAGAACCAAGATAAAGCCGCCCTGCTTCTGGCTGAAAGATGCAGGGCTTACAAACTGAAGCCCCCGTTAAAAACTTGGGATGGGGTATTCAAACGGGAACATAAATAAGCATATCATTTTTTTATTTCCCATCCGTCAGTGTTATGCTTCTGACCGTTGATTTCCTTCTGATCTGTATTCTTTTTCTCTGTCACAGAATACTGTTTGATTTCTATAAAATGAGAAGACTTGTCCTTTTCGCGATCCTCTGCAATTTTCTTCACAAGACCTGTTCTCAGCTCTTCTATACTTCTATTATCTAGAAGTATCTGGTCTTTTTTACTTTTTGCTGTATTTCTGAGAAACTTAGGATTTTCCTTTGAAAAAATAAAAATCATGGAATGCTTTCCGGTTGGATAATCTGCAGTCCATTCACTTCTTACAGAGTCGTAGACTTCAGACGGAAAAAGTTTCGGTATCAATGTCAGAACAGCAGCCTCCTCATTCAAAGAATAGTCCGGAAAAAGAAAACGCACAAAGTCCTTTTTTTCAGGAATGAGGATTACGGTCAGAAACCGTTTCATCTTTGTACACATAATATGTGCAAATATATTCTCCTGACTGACTGTCTTTTCACCGCTGACAAGCACTCCAAATTCCTTTCCTACAGCTGCATCTGCCCCACCCTGTGTCAGTTCTACAGAGCAGTCCCTGTTTTCTATCGAATCTGCAGCTGTTGCTGTCAGCGGATTGAGAATCAAATCAGTGACCGTGCCGGGACTGACTTTTTCTTTTTTGCCGAACAGTCCAGCACAGCCTCCCAGAAGGAAGACTGTGAGAATCATTAGAACTTTCATTATAAACTCCTCATTTTTTCAATGTTTCCTGAATGGAGATAGAGTTTATCCTCCCTTTGGAGTCAATCCGAAAAATACTGAAATAGTTTGGATAAAACAGTGTATCACCAATGGTTACTGAGGGTTTTCCAAGAATTTGTTCAAGAGCAGTCTGCTCCATCCCGACAGTGATCAGTCCGCTTTTGCCGTCAATTCTCACAGGGTATGAATTCACCTGATCCAGCCGGATTCCTATCAGCTTACTGTCTAAAACACTTACAGTAAGTCCCATAGAAAATCCTCTGGCAAATCCACGAGCAAATCCTTTCGACAGACCTCTCGCCATTCCCCTTGCAAAATTGTTTTCACCCTTGGATTCCTTCAGAAACCTTATATCGTCCTCGGAACTGCCTATGGTAATCTCGTGTTTCTCAAAGCTCTCTTTCCTGTTTGGGTCGGTGATTCTGATTTCCAGAAGAACCTTAGGTTTCACATATACTAAGTCCTTTTTATCAACTGTGTTCCCTAGATATGCCAGCGCGTATTTCCCCCACTGAGAGTCAGTATCAAGCATCACATAACTCCTCCAGATTTCAGAAGCCTTGTCTATAAGTTTCTGCCTTATGTTTGAAAACTGATTCAGATCGCTCAGCTCTTTGTATACGGAGCCGAGGTTGTAAAATGCTTCCAGAAGGATGCCCGTGTTTTTTCCGCTTAATCCGCGCAGGATACTCTCAGCCGCAGGATCATACTGTCCTGCAGTCAGTTTCTCAAGAGAACGGTTTGCCGCCATAGCGAACAATGCAGCAGACTCCTCAAACTTTTCATTCATAAAAAAGACGATAGCCAGATTGTTCAAGGCTCTGAGTTTTCCGTTTCCGTCATCATCCGGAATTTCTTCAAATGCTCTTTTGGCGTATATTGCGGCAGCACTGTAATCCGCCTTGTCCGGATGATAAGAAAGCAACACAGCGTATGATGTCAAAGTATACGGACCTGCGAAATTCTTTATTGCCAGGCTGTAGTAATTCAGGGCTGTTTCATAGTCGCTCCGATTGCACCAGTATTTCCGGGTCAGCCCTTCTTTCCCTCTGGTAGCCGGATGAATCATTCCTTCCTGAAAAGGCGAATAAATGATAGAAGATTTAAATCTAAGATCGGAAATCTCGCAGGATTCTTCCCAGAGTCTGTGGTAGACTTTTGCCAATGCAGAAAGCAGATAAGGATTGTCCGGCATCCTCTCCAGTTCCTGTTTGATGGGAATGGTCGCTTCTTTCAGCTGGTATCCTGTTTCTACAGCAGCGAATGCATATTCCAAATTGACTATTCTCTCCACTAACCTTTTCTGCTTTTCAGGATCTTTTGTAATATAGGCAATTCTTTTATTCATAGAAGGATGTGTGGAAAGATAGGGATTCCCCGGAGCAAGTTTCTCTTTGAGAATGGCAAGAACTGTTTCCATAAAACTTGGATCATATCCTGCTTTTCCCATAGAAGTCACAGCAAACCAGTCCGACTGAATTTCATAGTTCTGCTCATTCTCCACATCATCAATCAGTATCTGAGCATTCTTCAGATCGGTCTTTTTGATTTCATCCAGCTTTTGCTCAGCACTGAGTCTGCTCATTTTCCGGATTGCTGATTTGAGCTGATGTTTTCCGTAATAATGACCTATTTCATGACCAATGACAGCCGCAAATAGATTTTCCAAAATTCTGGACTCATCTTCTGCTGACCCATTGGAAAGTTCTTTGGCTTTTTTTTCCAGAAGTTCTGCCAGTGCCTCATAGACAAAAATCTGTCCGCTCGGAAGAGCAAAAGCATTCAGTGCAGAAGGATCTTTTTTGTACTTCACCAAATGAATATGACTGTCCTTGTAGTAGCCATATCCCATTGCCACAGACAGTTTGCTTGCCGCCTTTTTCATCAACGTAAGTTTATGATCATATACAATCAGATCATAGTCTGAACTGCCTAGAAGACGTTCATAATAGTCCTGACTTTTACGGTTCAGCTCTGTCTCAAGAAACACACCGTCCCTGACTGTCCGGTTCCTTGCATCATCCGGCGGCAAAACTGCTGCATCTGATTTAACAGACTCTGTGTCTGTCCGAATTGATCCGCCGCCTCCACATCCAAAAAGGAAAATCAGGATAACCGACGTAAATATTTTCACTCTTTTTTTGTCTCTTCTGATTTCTGTGCAAGGCACAGTCAGTTCTTCGTTACAATGGTTTGCAGGGATTTCCATGTACACCTCCGATTTAAAGAGCGAAAAAACGGCAAATTTTTTTGCTTTTTTTTTACCGAAGAACTTTTTTTTCAGAACTTTTTTGATACTGCGAATCTTGTAAAAAGATAGTACAGGACACAACAGGATTTTCAGGACGAACAGGATAAAAATGATGCAGCTGCAAATCCTGAAATTCTGTCAAAAGCACCGGCTGCGTGATCATTCCCAAAGACAGGCAGTGTCAAATGAAGATATATCCCAAAGACAGTACACTGGCACATAGGGCTGCAGTTTAACAGTTACAGCATAGTCCACACTGGAATCATCTGCCGCAGTCACCGTATAAATCACTGTCTTCGAAAAATCATTCGACGTGATATTGCTTCTCTGAGTCGCCCCATTCACGCTTATAGTACGACCGCTCGAAACAAAAGATGCCACTAGGTTTTTTACACTGGCATTGCTGGGCAAAGTTACACTGATGCTGTTTCCCACAATCGTCGCAAAATAGTCTCCCTCCAGATTTCCGAAGTTGGCGTCCTGAGTGAATACAAAATATAAAATCTCCTTGGAGTCTTTGCTTGCGATGGCGGCACTCACCGGATAGTCCTGATATGTTCCGTCAGCGGCGTGAACCCTGTAGGTAATGGGTTTTTCAAAATCATTGCTCGTGCTTTCGCTGTTCTGCGTTGTTCCATTCACAGTAATGTCGGAACCGTCGGAGGTGAATTTTGCAATCAGAGGATTCAGAGATGCTCCGTAAGGCAGAATCACATTGATCGTATACCCGATAAAAACACCGTAAGAATCGCGGACAATATTGTTCTGCTTCTGCAGGAAACCAAATGTTTTCATTCGTTTAGAATCAACAGCGCCTTTATCTATAATGACAGTATAATCAGCTTTTGTATCATCATTGGCCGTAACCCGATAAACTACGTCTTTCCGAAAATCATTGCTTGTTTTTCCTGAGATCTGTGAGGTATCTCCGATATGCACCTGCTTTGCCTTATACTCATAGGTTGCCACCATGGACTCCAGCTGTGTGCCGTAAGGTACATACATCCTGACCCTTTTCCCTAAAATATCAGAAGAAATATTTCTGACAAGCCCTGCATTATGCGACTGCTCAAAAGAGTAATACCCGATTTCCTTGTCCGGTGTCTGAAATATGCTGTAATAGATTCCCATGATCCCATAAAAAGGATTGTCCAAAAGAGCCTTCTTGAAGCAGGAAGAGAAGAAAAACAGGAAACCTGCGAGAACTGCTGTCCTTAAGCAAAGGATGAGTCCAGCCTTTTTTCGGGAGATGGGCTTTGAGAAGTTTTTAAGATTCATAGAATCCTCCTAATTTTTGAAAACAGTTTGACTTTTGCATTTTGGTAAAATAGAGTGGGACTTATGACCAGTCTTTTAGAAAAAGCCATCGGAACAATTACCTTGGAATCACAGGAACTGCAGGATTGGATCGCAGCTTTAATTTTGGAAGAAATACTGCATGAAAAAAAATGGCTGACTGCTTTCAGCTCTTCCCCTGCGAAACTGGAAAATCTGGCAAAATCAGCACTTCTGGAAATTGAAGCCGACGAGTTTGAAGAAGGCGGCTTTGACAATCTTTGAAATCCAGAAAAACCAAGTCCTTTAAGAAGCTTTTTGAAAGACTTCCCTCTGAAGTCAAAGAGCAGGCCAGACAGTCCTACATCCTTTGGTCGCAAAATCGCCTTCATCCGTCCTTGCACTTTAAAAAAATCAGCGAACAAAAAGACCTTTTTTCTGTGCGCATCGGCATCCGTTATCGTGCCATTGGGCTTTTGAAAGAAAATGTTATCTACTGGCATTGGATCGGCTCTCACGAAGACTATAACAATTTAGTATAGTCAAGTTTTTTACAGATTGGTTCTTTTTCATATATCTCCTCTACCACAGGTCTTGTAGCGAACTGAATCGAAAACTGCTTGGTTCGACTCCGCTTCGCTGCTTGCCAACCGAATATCCGCTTGCCAACCGAAGTCCATCACCTGAGCAACGTCCGTTCCCTGAGCGCAGCCGAAGGGAACTTCAATACTTTATAATGAAATTTACATACACATTCTTCGGACGGGTTTCGTTACCGCCTGTTGTAGGACTGGCTCCTGTCTGAATAAGATTACCGGGATATGCCATTCCGACACCTGGATGCGAATCATCTCTATCATTGTCAGTTCCTCCATTTGTAGAATAAGTATGTGTATGACTTCTAAAATCATCCAACTGATAGCTCCCTATATTATCTCCAGTGCTTCCCCCAAAATAAGCTGCTACACGATTATCTGCATCAGGATCATTTCCGGATGCATCGTTGACA
Organism: Spirochaetota bacterium; assembly: GCA_052033835.1. Classification (GTDB taxonomy): domain Bacteria; phylum Spirochaetota; class Leptospiria; order Leptospirales; family Leptospiraceae; genus DAORDI01. The sequence continues at coordinate 15,056 of JBPOJG010000536.1, read as the reverse complement.
CCTCGCAGAAATCTTCCTCGCAGATCGGGAACTCGAAATGTAGAAGTATCCGGTGCACCAAAGCGAGAGCCATTCGCAGTTTCCAGCAAAGCTGCCAAAGCCGGATAACTTGATTTGGGATATGCATTCCCATTGCAGATTAAAAATCCATCGGGAGCCGTTGTTCCAGTGTAAGCATAGACTGTCCCTACCGGCACTGCCGCCTCCACCGCCGTTTTCAAATTTGCGAAATTCTGGTTCACTTGACTTGCATTGATGGGTGTTCCCGAAGTAAATGTATTCAGAGTCACACTGACAGATAGCAGCGTCACAGTGCAGATGCCCAAGGCAATTCCTGCTCCCGTAAAGAATCCTTTTTTCAGTTTATAGATATATCGTTTCATGTTTTTATCTCCATCAATACTTTATAATGAAATTAACATACGCATTCTTTGGACGTGTTTCGGTGCCGCCATAAGAACTAGTGACTGCCGCATTCGAATCAACAAAATTTCCGCATCCAGAGTTGCATGGACGAGAGTTTTGCCAGCCTGTTGTTGTATAGTTGTGTGAGTGACTTATCAACTGATCGTCCTGCACACTGCCAAGCTGCGTACCGGAATTCCCGCCAGTATTCATAGACATTCTTGTTCCTGCATCCAGATCTCGGGTAGATGTAGATAAATTATCCCAGCCTCTTAAAAACCGATGCCGCAGATCAGGAAGATGAAAAGTTGTGCTCCCGTCGCCTACACCGAAATTGATGCTGATCACTGCGTATAGGGCAGAATACGTTGTTCTGCTGACTGGTGTGCCGTCACAGATGAACCAGCCAGTCGGAGGGTTCACTCCTCCAAAAGCAATAATGGTTCCGACCGGAACTTCATTGATAGACTCGACTGCAGTTTTCAAATTTGCGAAATTCTCATTGACCTTTGCTGCGTTGATGGGTGTTCCCGAAGTGAATGTATTTAGAGTCACACTGACTGCATAGAGGGCGACAGTTCCGATTCCAATGCCCAAAAGAATCCCCACTCCCCCCGCAAATCCCTTTTGCAAAGACAAAAGAACTTCCGGATTTCGCCAGAAAAACAGTCGGGTTTTCAATCTATTGATAAAATGTTTCATACATTCTCCTTTTTTCCCTTTTCCCTTTTCCCTTTTCCCTTTTCCCTTTTCCCTTTTCCCTTTTCCCTTTTCCCTTTTCCCTTTTCCCCGATAAAGAGCAGATTTCTCGGATTTTTTTCTGACTTTTTTTGGAGGGAGGGAGATTTTTTCAATCTGTCCTTCCTGAAAATCCTGCAACCCGAACCTGTTTTTTTACAGGATAACAAACTTGACAGTCCCTTCTTCCTTTTGCAAGGTAGAAAATTATGCAGGCATTGCCCATCGGAATCCAGACTTTTCGAAAAATTATAGAAGAAGACTTTCTCTATGTGGATAAGACCAGGCAGATACATTCCCTAATCGGGAAAAGCGGAGCCTATTTTCTCTCCCGTCCGCGTCGATTTGGAAAAAGCCTGACGCTTTCAGTTTTGGATGAGATATTTTCCGGCAATAAAGAATTTTTCAAAGGACTTTGGATCTACGATTCTCCTTGGGAATGGAAAAAATATCCTGTGCTCAGATTCGATTTCAGCAAGCAGAAGGCAAGAAACAGGGAAGAATTGATCCGGTTCATTTTTAACGAGCTGTCCTTCAATGCCAAAAGAAATGAAGTCAAACTTGAATCTGTTGACTACTTTGCTCAGTTCCAGGAACTCATCCAAAAACTGGGGCAGAAGAAAAAAGTCGTCATTCTAATTGATGAATATGACAAGCCCATCATTGACCATTTGGAGAATACAGAACTGGCAGTCGAGATGCGGGAAATAATGAAAGGATTTTTTACTATTCTCAAAGGCTCTGATCCTTACATCCGTTTTCTGCTGCTTACTGGAGTGAGCAAATTTTCCAAGGCCGGTGTATTCAGCAATTTGAATCATCTGAGGGACATTACTCTGGAAGATGAATTTGCAGACTTGGTCGGAATTACAGAAGAAGAACTTGTTGTGAATTTCAAGGATTACATTTCTAAATTTGCTCGAGAAGAGAATCTGAACGATACAGAACTCACTGATAAAATTCGAAATTGGTACAACGGATACAGATTCTCTCCAAATGGAGTTTCGGTTTACAATCCTTTTTCCACACTGCTTCTGCTTACCCAGAAGAGATTCGAGCACCATTGGTTTGAAACAGGCACTCCGGAATTTTTAATAAAGCTTATATTGAAAAATGATTATGATATCATGGAAATTCCCATACAGGCAGAAGTATTGGAGTTTTCTACCTATGAAGTGGATGACCTGAGTCTGACTCCCCTGCTTCTGCAGACAGGGTATCTGACGATCAAGGACTATGATCCTGCTACGAAAAACTTTACCCTGGATTACCCCAACCTGGAGGTCAAGCAGGCCTTCCTGTACTATATCCTGAAAAAAATCCACAGGAAAAACATAACCACATCACCTGCCAACAAACTCCGCATTGCATTCAAGCAGGGAGATCTGGAAGAAATTATTTTTGTGCTGAGAGACATTCTCGCAAATATAGAATACGACATTCAAATCCGTCAGGAAAAATACTGGCAGACTGTTTTCTATCTCATATTCAATCTGCTTGGTTTCTACATCAAAACTGAAGTCAAGACAAACAGAGGCCGGATTGATGCGGTTGTAGAGTCAGATTCCATCTACATCTTCGAGTTCAAGCTGAACGGAACCAAAGAAGAAGCATTGGCCCAGATCAAATCCAATAGATACTATGAAAAATATCGTTCCAAAGGAAAGCCCGTGTTTCTTGTCGGTCTGGAATTTAAGGATAAAACTGTAGGAGAATATCTTTCGGAGAGACTTCCGCAGTAGGACGCACTGCAATGCGTTCCAACAAAGAACAATCGATCATTGAAGTATTTGGGAATCGTGTCCAGCATTGCATACGGTTTCAAACATTGTCAAGTTTGTTTTTCTGCCAGCTCATCGTACCCGCATAATCCAGACCACACTCATATTCACAGATCGTGTTTCAGATGCTGTTCTAGGAGTGCCGTTGACTCCGTCGCTTTTTGGTGACTGCGTTAAATTTTCAATTGTCGAAGTACTGGCAGTAACACCATTTCTCTCAAAACTACCTCCTGCTGTATTTATATTTCCAACAAACGATTGATGCCAATGTCCCTGAAAGCTGTCATCTTCCATTAAACCGGATGTCGCACTTCCCCTGAGAAAACTTCCCTTGCTGTTCCAAGGATTTTTCGGTGTGTTCAGATTGGGGATAACTTGACCGTTCAAGGGAGAGAGGCTGTCACTTAAGGTCTGTCCATTACATCTCACCCAGCCTGCGGGAAGACTGGGCACACCTGACATACTTTCATGCCAGGCAACAATACTTCCAATCGGAGGATCGTTGATGGTTTCTAAGGCAGTTTTGATGTTTGCGAAATTCTCATTGATCTTCACAGAACTGATGGAAGTACCTGAAGAAAAAGTATTGATCGTGACACTGACGGCATAGAGGGCAATTGTACCGATTCCGATACCAATGAGAATTCCCAGTCCTCCTGCCAGGCCCTTTTTCAAGGACAGAAGCAAATCCGGATTTCTCCAGAAAAACAGCCGATTTTTCCATTCATTGATAAAACGTTTCATACATTCTCCCTTTAAAACTTAAAGTTCAGACCAAAACTGGTATGTCTTTCCCAGCTACCGGAATTTGCATACAGCCTCTGGTCATTGTAGACTGGTCGGATGTCCATCTGAAAAGAAAATACATCAGAATAAGCATTGTTCAGATAGGGAACCAAGCCGGACTGTGCAAGATTAAAAAGCCAGAATCCGAGGAGCAGACCTGCAGAATCATTGTATCTTGCAGTGGCCTGCTTCAACTCTGATTTTTTATCATTCATTATAAAGAAATTAAATATAAATGTATCCTGTCCAAACGGCTGAGCCGGAATGATAGACTGGTTGTTAAATGCATTCTGACGTGCACTGTAAACTTTGAAATCAGCTGCAGTTTTGCCGATCAGCCCAGCAAAGATCAGAGGATATAAGTATCCTTGATAATAAGATATTTTACCGCTGATTCTTTCATTATAGTCCCTTCCATAATTCAACTCACCCCAGCCGGGCATTGCAGCAGAAGGAACAATATATCTCCACCATATATTATAGGATTTATTCAAATCCACCAAAGGAAAATCCTGCATTCCGTCAGAAATATTCATCTCCAGCATCTGCTTGTTCTCTTTGTCTGATTCAAATACTTTCTCCATAAATTTCCTGATTTCGATCAGTGTAATTTTGCGGTCTCCGTTTCCCCCGTTCACCGTTGAATCCGCACCCAGAAAAGCCGAATCCGTCAAATCTGCTTCCTTCGATTCTGAAGATTTGATCTCTTCTCCCTTCTCATTCTTCTGAATAGCTGAATTGTTTATTGCCTGCACAAACCGGAAGGTAAACAGACTCAGATTATTTTTTGACTTATCATTACTGTCTATTGCTTTGGCACCGGCCTTGGCAGAATAAAACCGAGACACCTTCTCATCTTCAACCCGTTTCTTAAAGTTTGAGCTGCTTTCTGTCTTTGTTTCTTCTGAAACTTTGCGGCAGGCATTTATAAAAAGGATGATATCAAATTTTTTCTTATTGCCCTCTCTAAGCTTTTGATTTCTTAGATACAGTTTATCCAGAAGCTCAGATTCCTTAAGAACAGTTTTTTCCTTATTCTGCTTCAAATCCGAGTCATGCATATACATCCATGTGCTTCCATCTGCCGCCATTTCCCCATGACCGGAGAAAAAAAACAGAAATACGCTGCCTTCTGGAATTTCTGCCTTATCCAGCCAGCCAGTTACATCTGAAAGCTTAGGATTGCTGTTAAACTTGACTACAGTAAAGTCCCCTTTCTGTACAAGATTTCTTTCAATCTCTGCGATATCGGATTCTGCATTGGCCAAAGAATCAAAATCTCTGCTCTTTGATTCCTTCACTCCTACTAAAAGGGCTATTCTTTTCCGTCCTGCATTTTCGATTACCTTCTTTTCTATCTTAAAACCAATCCCCTCCTTATCATCAGCCAAAAGAGAATTCTGCACTGAAGACCTGATCAAAATTAAACCAATGACCCAATAAACAATCTTTTTTAACCTGTCTCTTTCCATCTGCTTTCAGTTCCTCTGTGTAAAGAGCAGGTTCATCCGAAAATTTTTTGAAATTTTTTTTTTAAGTAAGCTGTTTTTTTGAATTTTTTACAAGGTCTGCACCTAAAAAAATCGGAGAAGCGGGAACTGATGCGAAGGAATCCCGCCTCTCCGGAAATAGGGTTTATGATACTGAAGAAAGATAATGAATATTTTATATTTTATAATTATTCAGGAATTCCTTTAAATCAGGCTTTACATAAAGTCTGAGAAATATCATTTTCTTCTTTTCCAGTCCTTTTTTTCCAGGGTTAGGCAGAAATCTTCTTTTGAAGATAGTTTGAAGTCCTGCAAAACAAGGCTCAAAGGGCTTTTCGAAAATCCCTTTTTTACACAAATCCTTTCGCTGCCAGAAAATCATTCCAGCTTTGCCGGTATTCCGGAAACAATGAAACACTGTTTGCCAGCAGGCCAACCTAGAAGCGGGCTGATAGGAACAAGAAACCAGAACAATCCCCAGCCACCTTCAATGTACCATTCAATTTTCACATCCTTCAATCCTTTGGTTTCAGTCGGTGATTTCGCAACAGCTGACATAAATGCAAGATCAATTTTGGGGTATGAATGAGAATAAAAATTGTCAAATTCACAGTGTTCTCCTCTCACAACAGACTGACTGAGAGCAATGGGAGGATTTGTGCTTTTCATTGTTATATTAAAGCTTCCAAGATATTTCGGACTAACACAGTATGTCAAACTTAGACAAAGCAGGGTCAGAATCAATTTTTTCATACGTTTCTCCATTTTATTCTGCCGATTTTTGAGGTTCTTTATCACTGTAGATTTTGAAACATGTATTTTCATACATCACTATAGACGCATTCTGCAAAGATTCAATTTTGGCATTCGCAAAAGCTTTATCTAGGTTTGGTCCACCCCGGTTGTCACAGTGTTCAGCAATAAGTTTCTGCTTTTCCGGATACTGCACTCTTTTTTCTACTTCCATATACGAAATATTTCCAATCTGATTCGTCGCACAGTTCAAAAATTGAAACACAATCAAACTCAAACATATCTTTCGAAGAAAGCCTTTTCGAGTTTCCCTGTTCCCTGACCCCCAGATCCAACTCCATCCATTTAGTAACAAATTTTTAGTCGATTTCATCGATTACCTCTGAAGTAAAGAGCACCTTCCCGCCCATTTTTCTGATTTTTTTTGAAGAGGAAAAATATTTTTCTCCCTATTCCCTATTCCCGGCGACCGTAGGGAGGCCTGCAGAAGCTTCCTAATATGCGAGGGCGAGCGGCTTCCGAGTCTGCGAGCGGACCGTTAAACCCTACCTCCATTTTTCAGTAGTATGAAATCTGACCGTGTTCTGAAATCCTGAACTGAAACTGATTGTACTGGACGAAGTTCATAAATTTGCCAAATGGAGATCTCTCGTAAAAGGGTTTTATGATAAGTACGGTGATACTCTCTCCATTCTTGTCACTGATTCAGCACGGCTCGACCATTTCCGGAAGGGAGGAGATTCTCTGCAAGGAAGGTATCACTATTTTCGGCTTCATCCTTTTTCGCTCGCAGAAGCAGATAAAAAATAAAACAGACAGACAGTCCTTGATCTTATGAAATTCGGTGGATTCCCGGAACCATTTCTGTCCCGTGATGAAAGAACTTACAGAAGATGGAGCAGAGAGAGAATTGCTAAAGTTATTTATGAAGATCTGAGGGATCTGGAAAATGTAAAAGAGCTGTCTCTTCTGGAGCTTCTTGTGGATGCTCTTCCCTCAAAAGTAGGCTCACTTCTTTCTGTCAACTCTCTGAGAGAGGATCTGGAGGTGTCACCGAACACTGTCGCAAGCTGGATTGAGATTCTGGAAAGACTGTACTACTGTTACCGCATCTCTCCAATGGGAGCACCAAAGATCAGGGCAGTAAAAAAAGCGGGCAAACTTTATCTTTGGGACTGGGCTGAAGTGGAAAATCAGGGAGCAAGATTTGAAAATCTAGTGGCGAGTCAGCTTCTGAAGTACTGTCATTTTATGGAAGACACAGAAGGATATAAAATGGATCTGCGGTTTCTGAGAGATACTGACGGACGTGAAATTGACTTTGTCGTTTTCCGCAATAAAAAAGCATTATTCGCAGTGGAATGCAAAACGGGTGAAAATAAAATTTCACAACATATACGGTTTTTCCGTGAGAGGACAGGGATTCCCTTTTTTTATCAAATTCATCTTGGCAAGGATGACTGGCAGGAAGAAAATATCCGTGTTCTTCCGTTTGAGACTTTCTGCAGAATAGAGAGTATGCCTTAAATATCCTTGATGCAGACTCAGACAGAAAACATTACGGAATTTTGAATGAAAATCCTTGTTTACGGACTGGGATTCTGACTGTTTATTGACAGAAGAATACAGTCAGGCACCATTATGAAAGAACGAAAAATTAAAATTTTATCTACAGGCACAGGGCTTCCCGAAAAAGTTCTGCACGACTATGAGCTCGATGAAAGACTGGGTCTTCCGAGAGGCGAGACTTTCAGAGTCACTGGAGTCAAAAAAAGATACCAGTCTGTCAATGAGACTGCGGCAGAACTTGCAGCCAGAGCCTGTGAAAATGCATTAATTAATTCATCATTAAAATGGGATAATATTGACTGTCTTGTAGCGACGTCGGCCACGATGGACAAGGCTCTCCCCTACAATGCTGCAATGATTCATTCTGAGCTCGGTTTGAATCACAGAAGGACAACTACATTTGATGTGGGTGCGAGCTGTATGTCGTTTCTCACTGGACTCGATATGATCAGTTATGCAGTGGATGCGGGCAGGTTTAAGAATGTGATGTTTGTATCCTCGGATGTGTCTGCATTTACTGTGGACTATAAAAATCTGCGTGAGAACGGAATCTTCGGAGATGGTGCAGCAGCTGTCCTGATTTCGAAATCAGACGAGAATGAAGCTTCCTGCATCGTACATTCCGATACGGTGACAGTTTCCGAGGGAGTGGAATTCTGCAGAATAAACTCCGGCGGAACAAGATACCACAGAAGGACAAAAAACTCCAACTGTGATGCTTTCTTTGAAATGAACGGCAGAGGCGTATTTGCACTTGCTTCGAGAGAAATAACTCTTTTTATGAATAATTTATTTCTGCAAGCAGAATGTGAAATGAAGGATATTGATGTCGTTGTGCCTCATCAGGCAAGCAGACTTGGGATAGATCATATTGCGTCAAGACTCGGCATTCCAAAGGAAAAACTTGTGGATGTATTTGCAGAACACGGGAATCAGGTAGGCGCATCACTTCCCACAGCACTCCATTTCGGGATCAGTTCAGGAAAAATTCAGAGAGGAAACAGAGTTCTTTTCATAGGCACAGGTGCAGGGCTTACGATAGGCGGCATGATTATTATTTATTAAATCCCTTTATAAAGCTGAATGAACCCGAGTTTCTCCATCATTAAAAAATCAGAATCCAGAGTCCAAAGAATTCCGCCCGCATTTTCGACAGTCTGTGCTATCAAAAGATCTGCAATCCCGAATCTATATCCGGATTCCGCCGATTTCTGTATTTTTATCTCCAGTTTATGAAAAGTATTCTCATCTGTATAAAATGTCGGAACAGCACTCAGAAGTTCCTTGAGCAGGGGAAAATTTTTCCTGGATGCTCCGCATAAAATTTCCAGCCTGGTGATGCCTGAAATTGCAATTCGATCTTCTTTCAGAAGTTCTTTCAAATGAACTGATACTTTCGAATTTGCATTCTTAAAAAAATCGATCCAGACTGAGGTATCTGCAAAAATCATTTCCTTGGAACTTTTTTTGCGGGCCTTTTTCTCGACTTATCCAGATTGATTTCAAGATCAATTTTCCCTGCCAAATTGGAAAGCCTTTCTATTTTATCCCTGCGTATCAGTTCCTGAAGAGAATAAATGACTACATCTGTCTTGGATTTGTACCCAAGAATTGACTGAGCGGTCTGCATAAGTTCTGCCGGAATTTCGAGTGTTGTGCGCATATCATTTAGGGTAAATTCTATGCGTAAAAAAGCAAGCTTTTTATGCAAGAGTATGAAAAGTGATAAATTATTTTTCATTGACATATTCTGTACGCGGATACAATACGTCCTTAAAAAAATCAGGAGACTTCCATGAAATTTAAAACAGTTGTTCCAATGATCATCCTTGCCGCCCTTGCATTCTGCAAGACCGAGAAAAAAAAGAATACCGCACTTCTCGCAGGTGCAGCATTTCTTTCGCAGGCCAAAACAAACCCATATTTATATGTGAGCATAACATCTCACAATGAAGAAAGTTCTTCTTCAGGTGATCCGGTTTATGATGCACTTCCCGGAACAAATTATACAACTTCTAGAAATCTTGTAAAGTCAATGATTGATACAATTGCTGCAAAAGGAGCAAAAATCAATTACGAATCCGACTGGCGTTTTCTGAATGCGATCAAAATCTATGAGCCGAATGGAGCATCCGACATCAATAATAAAAATCTTCTCAGATATATCAAGGAAGACAAGGGATTTGAAGTCGATCCTCATGCACATGAAAGCACTGAAAATTATGCTGATGTGGCATACAGAATGTCTCAGCTCGGAGTCACTCCATCCGCAAATATAGGCGGGTTCACTTACAATGCAACCGCCGGCAGTTCCACTCCCTGGGAGAATATGCAGAACGGTCTTGCCGGAAGAGTCAATACTTCCTATACTTGGAAACCGACAACTCTTGTTCTGGCAGGCAGTGCAGATCATAAGGCAGATGACAATTCTTACGGAGCATGGAAACCGAAATCCATTTCTGATTTTTACACTCATGACAGCACAAAGAATCTTGTGTTCATCGGCGGGGGATGCAGCAATGTCGTGACTTCAACATCGACAGCCGCTGATCATATTGCCGCCATCACAAGGATTTCCGACGGGATCAAAAACGGAACGTACACAAAAGGAAAATTTTATGCTGCAAATATTATGATCAATCAGAGAGACTACAGCACAGACTATATCACGAAAGTCGGACAGATTATTGACGGACTCAAATCCAGAGTGGACGCAAAGGAAATCCAGTGGGCATTCCACAGTGAGAAGAAAACTGCCTGGGAAACAGTCTATTCCTCTCAGAATTTTCGGTTCACATGTCCTTGACACTGAACTCGGATATTTATCAATAGACCTACATGAATAAAAAAGTAAAATTCGAACTTCTGAAAGTCGGTTTCTGCAATCATCTCGAATGCATTGCGATGAGAACGGGCAGAGTTGAAATCATTGAGTTTCCTGCTCTCTGCGGACTGATTGAGCATCCTGAAAGAGGGTATATGCTGTATGACACCGGATACTCAGATCATTTCGAAAAAGCAGCAGAAGGTTTCCCGGAATGTCTTTATAAATATGCCACACCAATTCAGCTTCCTTTCGAGGAAAAACTGGAAATTCAGCTGCATAAAAGAGGGATTCAACGACGGGATATTTCTTACATACTTATATCACATTTTCATGCAGATCATATCGCGGGACTCAAAGATTTCCCTGATGCAAAATTCATCTCTGCAAAATCGGAATACAGCGCGATTCAGAAAATGAACTCCTTTGAGAGACTTTTCAAAGCTGTTCTTTATGAGCTGATACCCCATGATTTTGAAAGAAGAGCAGAATTTATGGAAGATAAGCAGTCCCTTACACTGCCGAAAAATCTTTCTCCTTTCACGGAAGGTTTTGATCTTTTCGAAGACGAGTCTGTCATAGGAATCAATCTTCCGGGGCATACGGAATCTCAGATGGGAGTTCTGTTCAGAGATCAGGATGAAAAGCTGATTTTCCTTGTCGGAGATGCAGTCTGGGGAATGGATGCACTTCTCCAGGACAAAAAGCCGTCCGATCTGGCAAGGAATGTATTTTATAATCAGGAACAGTATGATCAGACTTTTGACAGTCTGAGAAAACTTTTCTTTACCCCAGACTCTCCTAGGCTCATTCCATCACACTGCAATAAGACTTGGAAAGAAATTCAGAAAGAAATTTCTGCAAAAAAACAGAGTCTTGCTTCTGCATCTCTGTAAAAAGCTGCATTTTGAAAATCTTCAGGACAGTAGGACAGAAATTTATTCTGCTCAAATCGTTTATACACGCAAGATGGTTTCTGAAATTCTCCTCAGTCGAAAAACTTCAGAAATATCAGAAAAATAAAATTCAGGATTATCTGCAGAATCAAATTTCCGAGTTTGAATACTATAGATCTTTTCCAAAAGATATTTCTTCTTTTCCGATCATTGAAAAAGAGGAGATGATTCAGCATTTCGAAAAATTCAACAGATTTTCCATCAGAAAGGATGACGCAGAAAAAACAGCACTTCAGGCAGAAAAAGACAGGGACTTCGCACCTTCCATAAACGGAATTACAGTAGGACTTTCGAGCGGCACCTCAGGAAGAAGAGGAGTATTTCTTGCATCTCCTGAAGAAAGATTCAACTGGGCAGGAATCATTCTGGCAAAGGCTCTCTCTTCTGATTCTCTTTTCAGAGTATTGAATCCTTTCGCAAAACCTCTCAGAATTGCATTTTTTCTTCGGGCAAACAGCAATCTGTACACAACCGTAAAAAGCAGCAGAATCCAATTTGAATATTTTGACATGACAAAATCATTAATTCATCATGTTATACGTCTCCTGAACTGGAGACCTCATATTCTGATCGCACCCTCCTCCCTCCTTTCCGAACTTGCTGAAAATTATCAGGAAAAACTTTCTGCACTGCGTTTCGGTCAGGTCATTTCCGTTGCAGAAGTTCTGGACGAGCATACAAAAATAAAATTGGAAAAAGTCTTCAGAACGAGGATCGATCAGATTTATCAGTGTACTGAAGGATTTCTGGGTTCAACCTGCAGATGCGGAAATATTCATCTGAACGAAGAATTTGCCTACTTCGAAAAAGAGTGGATTGATGATGAAAGATTCTATCCGGTCATCACTGACTTCACAAGAAAGACTCAAGTCTTTATCCGATTCAGAATGAATGATATTCTGAAAATAGACAGAGAACCCTGTCCCTGCGGAAGTGCATCACAGAGAATCAAGTCCATAGAAGGCCGTTCAGACGAGATACTGTATTTTACAGAACTGGAATCGAGGCAGCCTTACCCAGTATTTCCCGATACGGTGCGTCAGATTATGTACACTGCCTCAGAAAAACTTCAGGACTACAGAATTGTGCAGAAAGCGGACACTCTGATATTTTATCTGAAAACAGAAAAAGAGGATAATATATCAGCACAGATTATCTCCTCGTTTTCAAAACTGGCAGAAGATATGAACCTGAAAAAACCTGAATTCCAGTTTGAGAAATGGTTTCCGCAGGCACCGGAAGAAAAGAAAAAAAGGATACGCCGCATATGAAAATACTGATCACAGGAGCTTCCGGGTTTGTAGGAAGTTCATTCATGAAAAAATATTCTTCAGAGAAGGACATAGAAATTCTGGGGATTGGAAGAAGGAAATCGGATCTTGAAAATTATATTCAAGCCGATCTGACAGAACCTATCAATATTGACTTTCAACCTGATGCGGTAATTCACTGTGCGGCCAAAGCATCTCCTTGGGGGAAAAAGGAAGAATTCGAAAGACAGAATGTTCTTGCCACTGAAAATATAATCGGTTTCTGTCATAAAAATAATGTAAAAAAACTGATTTATATATCATCCAGTTCTGTATATTACAATGAAGAGGATCAGCTGGGAATCACTGAGGATACTCCTATCGGACCAAATTTTATCAATGAATACGCAAGAACAAAATATCTCGGAGAACTTGCAGTTAAAAAGTTCAATGAAGACTGGGTCATTCTTCGTCCGAGGGCAGTCTTCGGTCCGGGAGACACAGTCCTTTTTCCAAGGATTCTGGAAGCAGCCAAAAAAAGAACCCTGCCGGTCATCACTAGAGAAAGATCACCTGCAGTCGGAGATTTGATTTATATTGAAAATCTCATTGACTGTATGTATTTATCATGCATTCGCAGTGACATAAAGGGAGAATTCAATCTTACCAATAATGAGCCTGTAGAAATACAGTCCTTTCTTTTTGGAATATTCCGCAGACTGAATCTCCCCATCCCTTCATTTAAAATTTCCTATCAGGCAGCACTTACCGCAGCCGGATTTCTCGAAGGAGTCTACAGTTTCTTTCACCTTCCTTCGGAACCTCCTGTCACTCAGTTCGGAATCCATGTATTCGGGCTTTCCAAGACATTCAATGTTTCCAAAATGCTGAAAACATTCGGTGAACCTAAAGTGAAAAATTCAGAAGGCATTGAAAAATTTATAGAATGGCAGAGGAATCAGTCATGAACGAATTATTCTATATTGCGGGATGCTGCGTCTTTATTCTTCTGTTCAAGACCGTATTCTCCATTGTGTATGCGGACGGGTTCAAAAGAAAATATGCAGTTTCTGAATCTGAAAAATCTGTGACTGTCCTTCAGGCAGTTATGGGAGGAGACCCTGAGCTTAAGACTGTCCTTTCAAAAAATATAAAGGAAAACGCAGGTATACAGTTTATCTGGCTTCTGGACGAAAATGACTCTGAAGCAGTAAGCACAGCAGAAAGCATCAAAAAGGAAAATCCTGATGCAAAAATACTGAATCTGATATGCCCCCCCTGTCCTGAAGGAATCAATCCCAAACTCTTCAAGCTGAATTATGCAGTAAAATATATTCACACTGACAATATAATTGTCTTGGATGATGATACTTTTCTGCCTTCTGAAACTCTAAAAGTTCTGAACGGGAATCTGGAAGAGTTTGATCTTGTCACCGGTCTTCCCTGCTATATGGAAGGAAAAAACATTCCGTCAAATCTGCTTGCTCAGTTTGTAAACAACAATGCAGCGATGACCTATCTGCCCCTGGGTGTATTTATGTCCCCGGTTTCCATCAATGGGATGTGCTACTCCATGAAACTGAGAACAGTCAATGAAATTCAGAACTTCAGCACGATACTGAATCATCTGACTGATGATCTTGCACTGGCAAAACTGCTTCAGGAAAGAAAAGGAAAAATTCTGCAAATCCCCCAGGTGCAGTATATTCAGACCAGTGTAAAGGATATAAAACATTATTTTAAAATGATGCACAGATGGTTTTTCTTTGCAGTGCTTCTTCTGAAAAGAGAGTCGATCCTGATGAATCTGCTCATTTTCCTTCTGCACGGGATATCTCCTTTTCTTTTCATATCCGTACTGATTCTGACTGCGCTCAAACCCAATCCGGTTTCAGCATCCGTGCTGACAGGTCTGCTTTTCGTCAGAACCGGAGCAATATGTTTTCTTCAGAAAAAGCTTACTGGAAAAATTCGTCACAGTTTCATTCTTTCACTGATTTCAGAAATCCTTCAGCCGATTCATCTGATCCATGCATCCCTCGTCAATAAAATCGTATGGAGAAAGAGAGTATATAAGGTATATGAAAATGACAGATTCATTTCGGTATGAAAACAAAAATCGCATTTCTTACTGGACAGAGTAATCCCAAAAGCACGGCACTGAGTCCAGTGCAGACAGAATTTATGAAAAGTATCCCTGTTTCTGAAGATATAAAATCATACAGAAACTTTCCCTACAGTGAGGGAGAGACTTTTTCCGAAGTTAATATTCTGAAAGCCAGTTTCAGCAATGCAAAACAGTATCTGACAGCAGAAAGAAATTCAAAGATATATTCTATTTTATTTAATTCATATTTTAATGAATATGACAGAATTATCCTTCTTGCAGGAAGCTGCGGGCTTCATCTTTTCAACTGCCTGAATCTTCCTGAAGATATGATGAATAAAATAAGCATATTTGCCTACGGGCCGACAGCACACAGGATACCGGACTGCAGCATAAC
>JBPOJG010000463.1:0-8535 GCA_052033835.1 Spirochaetota bacterium | reverse complement strand
TGAAATGGGATTTCTGCTTCCACGGACTGTAAAGCATGAATTTTGAAAAGATTGATGAAAGAGACTCCTGATTTGGTGATATAAAAATCATATTCGTTTCTTCTGAGAAGAGCAGAATCTTCATCTGAAAGCGGAACATCCAATGCTTTAATCTCTGAAACAATCAGATTCTGCAGAAGCGGGATTGCACTCTTGCTTCGAATCAGTTCCGAGAATGGGATTATTTTTCCCGTAGAGGCGTCAAAACTGACTCCTTTTGATCTGTTGACTGTATGAGGTCTGTTTTTTTTATAACCGGTTGAGATATAGAGAACTGAGATGATCCTGTCATTTCTTTTCAGAAAATAATCGGATTCAAGTGTATAAAAGTCCTCATTTTTACCTTCAGGCTCACATTCTGACTCGCTGAAATACTCTGAAATATTCAGAAATTCCTTTTTTAAATGTCTGCTGATTTTCTTTGCACAGGGTGACTTTCCTGAGAATTGAGGATATACAGATTTGAAGGAGCAGTTTTTTATTTTTTTTTCTGCGGTTTTTTTCGACTCTTGAAATGATTCAGGAAAAAGTCCCGTAAAAAATAAAAATACGGAGATAATCACTGCACACAGCCTGAATTCTCCGCTGAAAGAAAAAGATTTTGACATCACAGATTCAGACATTAGACTATGAAAGAGCAGGCGGTCTATTATTTTACGGAAAAATCCCATTCAGAATTCACAGGGAAGTTATGGCTTCTTTCGGTTTATTTTCAGTGCAGTTCTACTGCTTTTTTTGATCGGATGCACTTCATCTGTGGAATTTATTCCGGATGCAGATTATCATTTTTTCAAGCAGCCCTATCAGAAGACAAATGCAAATGAAGTGGATGTCTTATTTCAAAAACCGGAAAAAAGGCACAGAATTTTGGGAACAGTCATTGTCAGGGACTTTTCCGGGCATATGGGAGACAGAGAGTATTTCGATGAAATAAGAAGAGAACTTCTGCAGAGAAGACTAGACGGGGTGTATTTTATGCCGCCTGAAAATATGGAAATTCCTCCCTGGATCATTCAGTCCAAAAATCAGGCCGGAATGACCATGAGTTATACTGAACTGAACAAAGAAATGAAGAGACTGAAGGGATATGCTTACAGATACAGAGACTGAAACACCGATCAGAATATTTGACTGCGAAGTCAGTGTAGATGAAAAAAGCCGATGGTTTTTTCGCGGAAATGAAATCATTCATGAAAATGTTCTCCGTCATTTTAAGGAGAACTTGAATGAAGATGAAAAAGGAATATTCATACTGAACCGTTACGGCAAGCTTACAGAAAAAGGGTACATCAGTTCAAAAGGTTTTCCTCTAAAACTAGTGAGTCTTTCCGGAAGTTCATTTTTTGATGAGACAGGGAAGGAATATTCAGCAGTCGAATTCTTTTTTTACGAGAGCAGCAGATTCGGACTTTTTGCCTCCACTAAGAAAAGGAAAATATTTTTCAGTCTGAGCAGGGATTTCTGCGGAGCAATGTCTTCCTGTATGGAAGAAGAGGAGGGAGAGACTTATCTGAAACTTAAGGAAACAAAAATCCAGATTGTGCAGTTTGATGGTGATATTTCAGTAAAAGTTCCCGATCTTTAATTATCTGTAAACAACGGTTACATTCTTGAGATAGTTGACCAGCAAGGAAATCTGTTTCTCCAGTTCTTCTGAATTTTTTTCGTTTCCTGCCGTCTGAACATTCAGTCCAATTTCAGTGATCTTATGAAATCCGTAGGCTGAACCGTGACCTTTCATTTTGTGGCCCTCTCTTTTGATCGTTTCAAAGTCTGAATTCTTCAGAGCATTCTTCAGCACATCCGGAATCTGACGCATATTTTCCAGATAATCGGGAATCAGATCTTCGAGATCCGAGTCTACTGTTACTTCAATATTCATAATCTGCCCTTTGAAAAATCCGGTGCACAGTCAAAACTGGCTCAATTTTACTAGTAAGGTTACCGCTCATTTTTCCGATACTATTAGCATGAGGCTCTTGTTAATTTCAATCTTTTTTTTGGTTTCTGGTTTACTGGCAGATCAGATCAGCGATTTATCCGGATTTGGTGACACTCCTTGGAGATCTACGTACAAAGATGTGAGAGACAAGTATGCATCTCTTTCAGCAAACCCTAACTCCAGAGAAAATGTAAAGATATTGAGTGAGGTTCCAAACAGACTGCTCGTAGTCAAAAGAAATAACGTACAGTATATTTACAGATTTTACAGAGAACCTAAGGAAGTCAGAGAAGTGAATGAATATGTGAAGGGTGCATCACCTTCCTCTTCTGCACCTCCGGCTGATGCAGTTAAAAAAACTGAGGAAACTGCATCTGGGCTTTTTTCAGTAGGAGTGGTGTTCAGTCCTGTAGAATCCGGTCTTGCAAAAAAATCCCTGGAAAGATATGGAAAACCTACAAAAGAATATCTCGTAGAGAATTCATATAATATCCTGAAGGAAAAGGAAAAAACTGTCGTCGTTCAGAAAGATCCTGCGGCTCCCTCAAAAGATGTTCTGGAACCTGAAGACATCGATCTCGATGACAAGGAACTCGAAAACAAAGTGCCGATGGCTCTGATCTGGGATTTGGGAAACAAAAGCCAGGAAGGTCACAAAGGCGGTTTTGTCATTCAGTGGAATGAGCCTTACAAAAAGAAATTATATACTAAAAGAGTTGATTATTTCAGTTCAGAATTATCAGGTCTGATTACAACTGACTTCAAGAAATATTTTTCTGCCAGAGAAACAAAGATTCTGACTGATCTTCTGAGCGAGCCTAAACTTTCGGAGACTAAAACTGAAGATTCAACTTCTTCCAAAACAGTCACTCCGGCAAAGGATCCTGCTGCGACGCCTGCAAAACAGCCCGAGTAAAAAATCTTAATATTTGTTCAAGAATGCTTTCTCAGTCTCAGTGTTCTTGAACAAATATTATTGCTCTGTCTTTGCAGGGACAACGGCACCTGCGAAAGACCTGCAGAACCATTCTCCTCGGTAGAAAGCGACGCGACGTTTCGAAACGTCGCTTCGCCGCGTCGCTACTTTCAGGGCGGGTACAGTGAATCATTCTGCATAAAACCGAATCGATCTGAATGCATCCGGGTGGCAGTCTTCTCTTTCATTTCCTGAAAATCCCGGAAGTTTCGAAAACCATTTCCCGTTTTCATACTGAAGATCAATCCAGAAACTGTAAAGTTTTGCTGTCCCGTTTCTGTTTTTAACTGAAAGAGAAGACAGATCTGTTCCTTTCAGTGAATTTATATTCCAAGTGTCTCCTGATTTTCCGGAAACTGTGATTTGACTGGGAGTAAACTGATAAGTGAATCCGTCTTTTTCCTTTTTCTTTTTTTCCGCTCTCCATGTTTTTATATAAATCTGTTTCAGTTCATCGAAAGAAACTTTCTTTTCATAGAGAATTCCGTCAGACTTATGGGAAAGATTCAGTTCATCCTTCTCAGTTTCAATTTTTCCTGAAACCTCTCTTCCATCACAGAGAACAGCCGATATACTGACCGATCTTTTTTCCTTTTTCTTTTTATCTTTTGATTTTTCTGAGCTGTCCTTTTTTTCAACTGTTGTGTCCTGAAGTACAGGAGGAACAGGATCTTTTGGAATATCCACTGCGAGCAGCTGCAGAACGACAAGACAGTTCATAATGAAAAAAATAAAATATTTCATGTATTACATTCCTCTTCTGTATTCGCCGCCGGCCTGATAAAGTGCCTCTGTCATCTGTCCCAGGCTTAAGAAAGGACATACTTCCATAAGTACAGAAAATATATTTTCACCCTTGAATGCGGAAATTTTCAGTCTGTCCGTTCTTTCCGCGAAGCCAGCTCTGTTTACTGAATGAAGTTCCCGTATGCTTTTTACCTGGGATTTTTTTTCTTCTTCAGATGCCCGGATCACTTCTGAAGGAATGACTGTAGGAGAACCCTTTGAACTCAGGAATGTATTGACTCCTATGATCGGATATTCTCCATTCTGTTTCAAATTTTCGTAGTAAAGAGACTCTTCCTGAATTTTATTTCTCTGGTACATTGTTTCCATTGCACCGAGTACTCCGCCTCTTTCAGTGATCCTGTCAAATTCTTCATACACAGCCTGTTCCACCATATCTGTCAGTCTTTCAGTGAAAAAACTTCCCTGAAGAGGATTTTCATTTTTTGCTGTACCCAGTTCTCTGTTGATGATCATCTGAATTGCAACTGCTCTTCGAACTGATTCTTCTGTAGGAGTGGTGATTGCTTCATCGTATGCATTTGTATGAAGAGAGTTGCAGTTGTCGCTGATTGCATAAAGTGCCTGAAGTGTTGTTCTGATATCATTAAAATCTATTTCCTGAGCATGAAGAGATCTGCCCGATGTCTGAATATGGTATTTCAGCATCTGACTTCTTTCATTTCCTTTGTATTTATAACGTATTGCCTTTGCCCAGATCCTTCTTGCTGCCCTTCCGATGACGCTGTATTCCGGATCCATTCCGTTGGAGAAGAAAAATGAAAAATTCGGAGCAAAATCATCAATATTCATTCCTCTGGAAAGATAGTATTCAACATAGGTAAACCCGTTAGCCAGAGTAAGTGCGAGCTGTGTTACAGGATTTGCACCTGCTTCTGCAATATGATATCCTGAAATGGAAACAGAATAGAAATTTTTGACCTCTTTTTCAATGAAATATTCCTGAACATCTCCCATCAGTTTCAGTGCAAACTCGGATGAAAAAATGCATGTATTCTGCGCCTGATCTTCCTTCAGTATATCTGCCTGAACTGTTCCTCTTACTTTACAGACAGTTTCCTTTCTGATTTTTTCATAGACTTCTCCGGGAAGAACATCCTTCCCTGTGATTCCGAGAAGCATAAGTCCAAGTCCATTGTGTCCCTCCGGTATTTTTTCTCTGTAGTCCGGAATTTTTCCTTCACCGTATTTTTCCTTTTTCTTTTTTTCTGCAGTCTCGACTAGACCGTTCTGTCTGATGTAAATTTCACATTCCTGATCAGTCGCGGTATTCATAAAAAAAGCCAGAAGCATCGGAGCCGGACCGTTGATTGTCATGGAAACAGATGTTGTGCTTTCTGTGAGACGAAAACCGGAATAGAGTCTTTTCATATCGTCAAGAGATGCAATGGATACTCCTGAGTTTCCAATTTTTCCGTAGATGTCAGGCCTTTCTTCCGGATCTTCTCCGTAAAGTGTCACAGAATCAAATGCTGTAGAGAGTCTTGCTGCCGGCTGTCCTTTGGACAGATAATGAAATCTTCTGTTTGTTCTTTCAGGAGAACCCTCTCCTGCAAACATACGGATCGGATCTTCGTTTGTTCTCTTGAAAGGATAGACTCCAGCAGCGTAAGGAAATTCTCCAGGCACATTTTCTGAATAGGTCCATCTCAGAATATCTCCATCGTTTCTGTAAGCGGGCAGTGATACTTTCGGTATCTTCAGACTCGAAAGAGATGTGCTGAAATTTGGAACTTTGATTTCTTTTCCCCGGACAAAGTAGGAGTAGAAATCAGATTCATAATTTTTTTTCTTTGTTTCCCATTCAGAAATAATTTTTTTTGATTCAGCAGAAAGTTTTGATTCCAGTTCGGAAATTTTTTGAATCAGCTCGTTTTTCAGTGCTTCGTTTTCTGTCCAGGAGAGTACGTTTTTGGCTGAATGTATTTCGTCTGCAGTTTCAGCCTGTTTTTCTGCATCCCGGATATACGTTTCGGAATTTTCCCTGATTTCCGAAAGATATCTCACCCTTGACGGAGGAATAATGCTTTTCTTTTCTGAAATAATTATTTTATCATTTAATGTATTCAGAGACAGTGAGAACTTTTCATTTATTTTCACTGACAGGAAACTGCAGGCCTGGATGATTCCCGGATGATTGAACTGAGATGCAACTGTACTGAATACAGGCATCGATTCAGGTGTTTCTGAAAAAAGTCCTCTGTTTCTCTGGATCTGTTTTGCTACGCTTTTTCTGGCATCAGCGGCCCCTTTTCTGTCGGATTTATTGATTACGACCATATCTGCATAGTCAAGCATACCGATCTTCTCAAGCTGTGTGTCTGCTCCGTATTCGGGAGTCATTACATAAATGGAGATATCCGATACTTCAGTTACCTGAGAGTCTGACTGCCCAGTTCCGGCTGTTTCCAGGAATACCAGATCATATATGCTGTTTTTCAGGAACAGGGAAATGTTTTTTACGGACGGACTTATTGAGCTGTTGTCACTGTGAGTTGCAATGGAACGGAGAAATACATTTTTGTTTTTGGCAGAATTGAATCTGATTCTGTCTCCGAGAAGTGCGCCCCCGGTTTTTTTTCTAGTCGGGTCTACAGACAGAACAGCAATTTTCAGGCCGGGATTGTTCTCGGTCAGATTTCGGATCATTTCATCTGTGAAGGAGGATTTTCCTGCTCCTCCCGTTCCTGTGATTCCAATTACAGGAACAGCTCTCTTTCCATGAATCTGCAGAAGTTCAGTGATTTCAGAGGGAATCTCTCTGTCGAGCTCAATGAAGCTCAGAGCTCTTCCTGTCATAGAATCAGAATCCTTTCCTTTCAGTTTTTTTTCAAGAACCGAATAATCACTTTTCATTAAAACATCATTAATCATTCCCTGAAGTCCCAGACTTCTTCCGTCATCCGGCGAGTATATCCTGTCAATTCCATAGGTGTGCAGATAATCAGCTTCTGAAGGAAGAATCGTGCCTCCTCCGCCTCCGAATATCCGGATATGTTCTGAGCCGAACTTTTTCAGGAGATCCTTGATATAGCTGAAAAACTCCACATGACCGCCCTGATAAGAGGTAAGTGCTATGCAGTGTACATCCTCCTGAACTGCAGCCCTTGCGATTTCCTCTGCTGATCTGTTGTGTCCCAGATGAATGACTTCCGCACCGCTTGAAGTCAGAATTCTTCTCATAATATTTATGCTCGCATCGTGCCCGTCAAAAAGGGAGGCAGAGGTCAGAACTCTGATTCTGTTTGCAGTTTTAATGATTTCCGGAAGTCCTGTCATTTTTTTCTCCTGAGGTCTATGCATCCTTCTTGCTTTATTCTGTTCAGGGAGTCAATCAGTTAATCATGTGAGTTCTTTTAATCATTGACTAAAAATACAGTTCTCTTTAGGTTTTACAGCAGGAGAAATTATGATATTTTTAAGATCCTCTTTTGGAAACTCTTCCTCACTGAAAAAGGGAACCTCGGTTTTTGCGTTTCTGCTTCTGTCCGTATTCATTTTCCACTATTCCTGTAAAAAACCGGAAGCAACGATGCAGCCGATGGGGAGCAGTGCCCCTAAAAAGGAAGATCCTAAACCCTCAGCTCTGATTGTTTTTTTTCAAGGGGACTCAAAGGTAATTCACACTGACAAGACAGAAGAAAGAGCCGGCGTAGGAGTTGCTTTCAGAAACGGAGACAGACTTGTCACTGGGGCAAAATCCAAAGTGGATGTTCAGTTTGGTCTCGGTTCCATCATCAGAATCGGTTCAGAAAGTGCTGTTGAATTTAAGGATCTGTTTCAGTCAGAAGGCGATTCTCTGGGAACAACGGTTTCACTTGAGAACGGAAAAATTTATGCAAAGATCAATCAGAAAAGTGAAAAACTGAACTTCAAAGTCATAATGCCGACGGTGACTGCAGGAATTCGAGGGACTGAATTTATGGCGGAGGTGTCCGGCAAAAAAGAGGATGTCAAGGTTGTGACCGGAAAAGTCAGTGTGGCCCCTAGAGTCCGTTTTCTGGAAAAAAAGAATCTGAATTCACCTCTTCAAAAAGAGATCGAAAGCCGTCTGGCAGAAAGCAGTATTACTCTTGAGGAGGGACAGGAAATTAAGCTGAATTCATCTGCTTCCATTCTTCAGACAGACGAACTGACAGCAGATGACAGGGATACTGTTCTTCAGATGATGAAAGAGTTCAAAAAAGACAGCCTTCCAGCAGACATCAAGAAAAATGAAGAGCAGGAACTGAAGACAATGGTGCTTGTAGATGAGGCCATAGCCAAAGAAATGGCAGAAATCAGTGAACAGATTGCAAATCCAAATCTCTCAGAAAAAGACATAGAAAAGCTGGAGGCAAGAAGAAGCAGTCTGGAAAATCAGCTTCTGAAACAGCAGGACACTGAAAAAGTCAGGTTCAACAAGGTTATCGCAGAGAAACCTAAAAAACTGAAGACTAGAAAGGAACTGATTCAATACTATGAGAGGATAGAAAAAGTCCAGCTCAGAAATGGGAAAAGTGAAACAGGGGCAATTATCAGTCAGGAAAATGATGAAATGATTCTGCATACCCAGGATGGAATCAGGAGAATCCCAAAATCAGAAGTAAAAGATGTATTCTACGAAAATCAGATAAAGAACAGATGAAAATTATTCAAAGTGTTCTTTTCCGAGTTCTTTAAGTGATTCCATGAGGCCGGTAATATTGATTGCGGCCTCACCGAATTCTGTTGTTACCAGGATTATGTTTTTTCCGTGGGTCTACTTGTCCGCCCATTGAATTTCGTAACC
>JBPOJG010000426.1:0-14795 GCA_052033835.1 Spirochaetota bacterium | reverse complement strand
AGCCGGAGCAGGATTTGTCCAGATTTTCTAAAACATTCATTCATGAAAACCAAGAAAGAGGAAAAACCTTTTTTCGAGAAGGTGACCTAGATAAGGCAGATTATCATTTTACTCTTGCATTGGAAGAGGATGAAAATGAAGAACTGCTTTTCTATATGGGACTGATTTCAAATCAGAGAAAGGAAGCAGTCAGAGCATTAAATTATTTCTACAAGGCTATACAGAAAAATCCTGAGTACGGCAGTCCATGCAATGAAATTGGAGTCATCCTTCTCCGCCATGGAAGGGAAAAAGAAGCAGTCTTCTGGCTGAAAAAATCAGTCAGGTGCAGACTGAATGATGCAAGGCATATTCCTCTCTACAATCTTGCAGCACTTTATAAAACTTGGAACCGTCCTGAACGGTCTCTGCAGTATTTGTACAAGGCACTCGATATAGAACCCGACTTTGATGAAGCCAAAAAGCTGAGAGACGAGATCATTTCAAAATAGTCAGTAATAGATCTCACTTTTGAAGAGTATTACAAAATATGGAAAGTGTTGTCCGATAGACTGAGATATTTGCTGAATAGGAATGGTAAGCAATTATTTGACTCACTGAATGGGGACTGTAAAAAAGCAAAGAAAACTTTCACCAAGGGTGCCAAGTTCGCAGAGGCAGCTTCTAAGTTTGCGACTCTTCTCCTGATGCGGCGTTCACACTGAATACTGTGAAATCTGAATTCATTCACCAAAGCTGAATATTGAATCTGTAAATATTTAAAGAATGTTTTTAATGATTGAACATAAGGATATGCCGACTTCGGGAAATTTGAGAAAGTCCAGAAGGGATATTGGAGGATAATACTTATGAATATTCTGAATATGGAAACAATACGATTTGGGCATAAAGGGAGAGCTGCTGGATGAAAAGATTTCTTATACTATATCTCACTATATTATTTTCTGTTTTCACTGAAACTAAAAAGACTCAGTATTCAGAAGTGGATAAGAAAGAGCAGGAATATTCAGAGCAGTCTAATGAAGAGGACAGAAAAAAAGATACAAAGTCTCCCGATAAAAATGTAAAAAATGAATCTGAAACAGAATCCAGAAGTATAAAATGGTTTTCCTTGAATCCCGGAGTTACAATTGACAGTGTGGCAGTTGATGTTTCGGGCAGGGCAGGCAGTGCAGTGATGACACAGGACGGAATAGGCAGAACGTCGGGTCGTTTATGTTTTTCTTTGAGTCACCGAAAGTCGGTTATTTAAAATTCCGATTTGCTTTCGGAGGTCCTCTATTCAAGGACAACGGATACCAGTATGAATTCAGAACATTTCATATTGCGGCATTTATGCCGATTGAGTTTTGATACTTATAATGAGGAACTGAGATGAAAGAGAATCTGGAATTGGAATACCATTCGAGTTTTGAAATGCATATTGAGAGTACGATACGTTATGCCGGACTTATCGGTGCAGACAGACACTTTCCTTTTTTGAAAAAAGTCGGTTATGCCGGACTTATTTTTAATTTATATATGCTGCTCCTTGTATATTTTTCAAAAGATGAGATCACAATAAAAGGAATACTTTATATAGGAGCAGGGTCTCTGTTCAGTCTGTATCTGATTTTTTATCGCAGATTTTGGATTAGAGGAATTGAATCGGTTGTGAAAAAAAGCGAATGGGAACCTGAACCAGGGAACCTGACTGTAAAACCAGAGGGGATGTTTTCTTCATCGAAGACCCACTCAGTCAATTTTGTATGGGAGAATCTGAAGGAAATCATCTATGAACCGGGTAAGGTTGTTTTTTACTTTGAAAAAATCGGACTTTTTACATTTCGTGAACAGTATTTCTCTGATTTCTCTGCAATGAAAGAGTTTATGATTGAGATACAGGAGTTTCTTCCGGAAGGGAAAAGGCATATGATGGTTCCGGACAGGATTTTACCTTCTGTAAATAAAAAATAATGATGAAATATTTACTCATCCTTCTCTTGCTTTTTACTACCGGAAGTTCCATTTTCTGCAGTTCCCCGAATGAAAAACTTCTGAAGGCAGTGCAGACGGGAAATCTGAAATGCATCGAGCTGCTGATCGGTTACAAGGCCGATATTCAGAAGAAAAATTCTTTGAATGAGACTGCACTGGACAAAGCAGAAGAGAGAGGACATGAAAAAGCCGCTGAACTGCTCAGAAAAGCATCCGGGCTTGAACCGGCCACCGGACAGAAAATCAGTCCAATCTTTAAAGCACTCAAGAAAAGATCTTCTTCTTATCTGAAGGGTCTTCTTTCCAAAGGGGAAGATCCGAATGCAAGAGGAGAGGAAGAAATCACTCCTCTGATACAGGCCGCCAAAGACGGAAATGATGCAGCTGTGCAGATACTGATTCAGAATGGAGCAGATGTGAATCTGACATACCGAAGAGGAGAGTCCGCAGTTCTGCACGCTGCCGGCAGCTGTTCTTTGGAAACATTGAAACTGCTCGTGGAAAAAGGCGCGGATGTGAATTCTAAAAATTTTTATAATGAAACTCCTCTTCAGTTTGCTGTCCGCACAAATCAAATTGAGAATGTGAAGTACCTTGTGCAAAAAGGCGCTGATATAAATTTTAAGAACAATTTTAGAAAATCGGCTTATGATTTTGCAGAAGAAGATAAAGACAGGACAGAAATTTTGAATTATTTAAAAACTCTGAGGAAGTAAATGATTGTTTTCTTCAGGAAAATCATTTTGGAACCAGGAATTTTTCTTTCGAAAGAATCAGTTATTCAATTAGTGCGACTTTGTCATACTCAGATTTCTAATGAAATTTTCTTACAGTCAATTAATCATTGGCTTAAAGTGCCTTTGCATCATCACTTTAGAAAATTCTAATGTAGTTTTCCAATGTATTGAATGAACTCCAGTTTAACGGAAATTATTTCAATAGGCTTGCCGTATCCTTCGCGTTATTCGGTGCGCTTCGGTGCGAAATTTAGCTTTTACACAGTCCCGCCTGTCCGGCAGCAGCTTCTACGTTCGCGGGACTCCAAACTCTTCCCAGATTTCTAATCGCCCGAAGGGCGGAACGAAGTAGCGGCTTCCACGCTTGCGACGCTTCGCTATTAGAAATCTGGGAATTAGAATTGACTGGAGGAATGATTTCTGAATGACTGAAATAGCAAGGGTTGAAATGTTTTACCTTTCAAAACCTTCGAATTATAAGGAACTGTAATTATGAAAATCACATTTATATTTATACTATTCATCTACAACTGCAGCACTCTCATATCAAAGAAAGATCCTTTTGTAAAGGACACAGAGGATCACTACAGAGTCTGTTTCTGGAATGTGAAGAATCTCTCAGAGAAGGGACTGAAAAAAGCAGGCAAGGGGCAGATGATCATAGAGTTTGCGAAAAACTGCGATGTGATCAGTTTTATGGAAGTCCGTTCTGCCAATATTGATATGGCCGCTGCATTTGAAAAAGGATTTCAGGAGCATGGAGCTGACTATATCTGTATGGAAGGAGATCCGAAGGGAAAAGAAGACAGCACTCGGACAGAGAAATATCTTGCCTGCGTGAAAAAAGAATTTGCAGATGATATAGAAAAGCATGAATTTGAAGATAAATATAATGATTTTGCCAGAGCACCTACTTTCTTTCTGTTTTCAGGGATCAAGAAGATTCTGATTGTGCCCTTTCATTCCACACCGGGAGACAGAAATGAGCTCACTCAGTTCCAGAAAGTGACTGATTTTGCCACAAGAAATTTCTCGGACAGAAAGATATTCATCGGGGGCGACTTCAATACCGGCAAGAGATATCAGAAGCCTGAGTTTCTTGCTTCACTTTCCTATTTTGTCTATATGAATCAGCTGATCCGTGAGCCGACCACATTCGGAGATCAGAAACACGATCTGATATTTACAGATGCACTTCTGGCAAAACAGTGCAAAGGAAAAGTCTGGAGGCTCGATGAACTCTTCCCGGAAATAGGCGGCAGAAAAGAACTCGAAAAAATCTCAGATCATTTTCCTGTATCAGCAGAATGTCGGTGAATCAGAATTTAGATATATCCAGAAACGGGGGATGGGACAGATTCGGTTCCACAACTGTCGGCATTCTTTTGAAGTCTGCAAATTCCCGGAGAAACTTTACCAGCAGATGGCAGGTAGCTCCCCAGAGTAAATGATCAATATCTAGATAATATATAAATTCACCATTCAGTTTTCTGTGATGGATTGCAAAAAATTTTTTCGAATTAAAATCTTCAGGATCAAATTCCAGTATTTCGGAGACTTCATTCTCATTGGGTGAAAATTTCCAGTCACCATGATAACGTGCGACGATCGGATGAATGATGAATCCAGTAAATGTATGCATCGGCTGGAATTCAGAAATGATTTCAAGAGAGTCGGGACTTGAACCGAGTTCCTCCTCCCATTCTCTCCGAGCAGTGTCCTGAAATGATTCCCCTTTTTCCACGACACCTCCCGGAAATGAAATCTGTCCGGGATGGCTTTTCAGATGGGGACTTCTTTTAGTCAGAAGAAAAAAATCTCGTCCTTCTTTTTCGAAAATCGGAATGATTACAGCTGAATCTCTTGCACCTGCATTGTGTGCGTTATGACTGAGAGGAGTCGGTTTGAATGACTTCAGTTTGTGATTCTCGAATTTCAACCTTTGCTCCTATCGGCTTCAGATGAGCCAACAGATCATCGTACTGCTCTCCTTTCAGCATTTTCAGAAATGAAGGACCGTAGTTTTTCACCTTCCATTCTGAAAGAATTTCCAGTGCCTCAAGAGCTTCCAGATCAGCAGGTTTAGTTCTGAGAATCTGCAGGAACTGTCTGTTGGAAAGAAGCATAGAGTGATCTATGTTTCTCTTTTTCATTATTTTATCTCTCCATTTATGGAAATGTCTGAGTTTGACTTCTTCTGCAGGAGTCATATTTTCATCCAGTTTAGGGATGTCTTTTTTCTCAAGAGGAGGGCCGCTCGGATTCTGCAGAAGATCGAAAATATCCTTTCCTTCCTTTTTTCCCAAAAGTGCAAGAAGAGATTCTTCTGTATGTTTTTCTGTTGCAATTTTCTTTATGATTTCATTATTGACGATTCGGAAAGATGCTTTGTTGAGTCTTTTTGCTTTTTCTTCCCTGTACTGAAGAATATCATGAACTGTTCTTCTCTGCTCGGGAGTAAATTTCATTACATTCGGAAATTTGTGCCAGGCAATTTCTTCTGTTTCCCGAGGTTTGTAAATTTCATCACAGAATTTATTAAATTCAGACTCTGCTTCTTCCATTAGGCTCTGTACTTCAAGTTCTGACTTCATTTTTGCCCAGATAGTTTCCAGATAAGCTGTATCCAGGGATGCATATTCCAGCTGACTTCTGTCCAGAGGCCTTTTTTCCCAGTTTGATTTTTGTTCGGTTTTGGAAAGTTTAATTTTCAGATAATAGTCAGCCAGATAATTCAGTGAATTGTGTTCCAAAGCTAAAAGCTTTGACGAATACATCGTATCTGCGATATTCTTAAATTTGAAACTGAAATCTCTTTTCAGTGCCTTAATATCGTCTATTGCTGAATGAAATATCTTAAGTACTTTAGGATTCTCAAAAATATCGCCCAGGATTCTCAAATCTATGCCTGAAAGAGGATCAATGATATAATTTTTGCCACTGCTTGTGATTTGGATGAGACAGACTCTAGGTACATAAGTATAATAACCTGAAGATTCTGTATCAATTGCGATCTGTTTGGAATTATTGAAACTGACTGCTGCAAGTTCCAGTCCTCTTTTATTAGTAATCAGTGTGTAATTAGATTTCGTTTGCATGTTTTTCTAAGAGATTAAATTTGTCCTTAGTATGGGCGATAACTCTAATTATTTAGAACCCTCTGAATCTTTCCAGCCTTTTATTATAGCCAGTGAAGATAAACCGAAGGATGAGTGTGCTATTTTTGGGATCTATGGTGCCAAAGAAGCTTCTAATTTTACTTACCTAGGTCTCTACTCGATGCAGCATCGAGGACAAGAATCTTCCGGAATTGTGTCAACAGACGGGGAGCATATCTACAGATATGCAGGAATGGGACTGGTTGCTTCTGTATTCAATCAGACGATGCTGAAGAAGCTTTGCGGTTCTGCAGCAGTGGGTCACAACAGATATTCCACTACAGGGGCGAGTTTTCTTCGAAATGCGCAGCCTCTGAGGGTGGAAAGCAATCTGGGGTCACTCGCTCTTGCTCATAATGGGAATCTGGTTAATTCTTATGAAATCAGAAGAAAAATGGAGGCTGAAGGAAGTATATTTCAGACTACAATAGATACGGAAATCATTGTGCACTTGATGGCTAAGTCAGGAGAAAAAGATCTTCTGACAGCATTCAGTAATGCTCTGCGTCAGATAGAGGGTGCATATTCTCTTCTGCTTCTCACTGAAAAGAAGCTGATTGCAGTCAGAGATCCAAATGGGTTTAGACCCTTAGTGATGGGAAAAAGATCTGACGGTGCAGTTGTATTTGCATCTGAAACATGTGCATTTGATATTACTGATACTGAATATGTGAGAGACATTGAACCGGGAGAAATGGTTGTAATCGATCAGTTTGGAGAGAAATCTTATTTTCCATTCGGCAAAAAAAAGAAAAGCCTCTGTATTTTTGAATACATCTACTTCTCAAGACCTGATTCCAATATTTTCGGTCAGTCAGTATACAAGGTGCGCAAACATTTAGGAGCACTTCTTGCAAAGGTAAAGCCGGTAGAAGCAGATGTAGTTATTTCTGTTCCTGATTCTGCCAATGTTGCTGCTCTCGGTTATGCGGAAGAATCCGGAATTCCTTATGCAACCGGTCTAATCCGTTCTCACTATATCGGAAGAACATTCATTGAACCGGATCAGAAGATCAGAGATTTCGGTGCGAAGATAAAATACAATGTCATCAGAGAAGTAGTGAAAGACAAAAGGATCATTATAGTGGATGATTCCATCATGAGAGGAACAACAAGCAGAAAGATCATCAAGATGATCAGAAATGCGGGAGCAAAAGAAATTCATTTCAGAATATCTGCACCTCCTACTGTATCTCCATGTTATTACGGAATTGATATCCCTACTCACAGTGAGCTTATTGCAGCTACTCATTCACTCGATGAGATAGTAAAATATCTTAGAGTTGATTCTCTTGCATATCTTTCGACTGAGCTGATGCATACTGCTGTGGCAAAATCAATGGAAGAATCCGATTACTGTGATGCCTGTTTCACCGCAAAATATCCTATCGAGTTCAGAAAATCAGAAAATGCACAGGAAAAATATCTTTTCTCTGAGCTGTCTAAGGGAGGATGAACTGCAAGTTTCTGTCTTCATTCTGAAATCCTTTTTTCTGATTTTTTTTCTAAACTGCAGTATTTCTGATCCTGCAGTAAAGGAGACAGATATTCTTGGACTGTGGAAAGAGGTTTCAAGAGTCAGCGGGGATTCCAATTTTTCCAGGGAATCTATTCTCTTTCATTTCAGAAAAAAGGACAAGGACAGCATCGAAGCCGTGATTGTAGGACTTGATCACGCACTCGAAGAAAACAATATGGAGAATAAAAATGATTCTGTATTGCGTTCCTTGAAGCTTAGAAGCTGTTCTGCCTGTGAAGCAGACGGAAGACAGGTGACTCTTCTGAACTATCCGATCATTCAGGAACTTCAGAAAAGCAGGAAAGGTTACTCTGGAAAAATCTATGATTTGTACTGGCAGAAATGGCTTACTGTGTCTGTAAAAAATGTATACGAAAAAAGAATGGAACTTCGTGCCTATGCCGGATTTCCCATCTCAGGAAAAAATATTTATCTGGAAAAAGCGGATGAAGAGTTTCAGAAACTGATTCAGAGTGCTGAAAAAAAGAAACCCTCTCTTCCTGGAAACTATTATGCAGTCTCTCTGGATCTTCCTTTTGAAAACAAAACAGAAGTCATCAAGTCTCTCGATGAAGAAAGTTTTCAGATTGCAGATACATATGGAAGACTGTATCCGTCGAATGCAAATCTGAAGGAAATCAGCGAACGTTCATCTTCTCGGGTTCTGCATCAGATGGTGTTTGTGAAGAGGTGATGGGACGCTTCACTCTGGCAGATATTTTTCATCTGTCACCTGTTCAAATGTAAATGGGGGTTCTTCCGGGAAAGAAGAAAGAGGAAGTCCGGTTTCATCAGATGCAATCTCTCTTGCTTTCAAATAGGATTTCTTTAAGTTTTCTTTTGCATAAGTTTTCAGATTTTTACTGTCATCAAATTCTGCATTTAACTCATCTCTCTGATGGCGAATTGTTCCTCTCCAACTGCTGGAACGTGCCTCCGGCTGGAATATCCATTTCAGGAGATGGACAATTAAAACTTTCATTCTGCTCAGTATTTCTCTGAAATCTCTTTTTCCCATATCTTCGAGTGTCTCCGCAATGTGCTCCATATCTGCGAGTTCAAATCTGCCTTCCCGAAGAAGTTTTGCATTTTCGAAAAGCCACAGATGTTCATCTTCTTCGTAAAGTTTCTTCAGATCAATGACGGGATGCATATTCCGATTCTGGAACTCTCTTGATTTTCTGTCAAGCTGTTTCTCTGATCATCCGTCAGGAAATGATCACTTCCTTTTTGCCTGCAGTTATTTCTCCGATGATGTGAGCGCCTTCGCCGAGCATTTCGAATTCTTTTCTGACTGTCTCTGCATTGTTCTTCGATGTAATGACAATATATCCCACTCCCATATTGAATGTGGAGAAGAGTTCTTTCATTTCTATCTGAAAGTCTTTTGAGATTTTCTGAAACACAGGATGGAGAGGTATTTTAGAATAATCTAATACTGCTGATGTGTCGTCTCTGAGAATTCTCGGGATATTCTCATGAAACCCGCCCCCTGTGATATGCACCATTCCCTTGATTTCTTCTTTCTGCAGAACCTTGAGTACCGGCTCAACATAAATTCGTGTCGGTCTGAGAAGGTCTTCCCGGATAAATTCCACCTGTTTTGCATCGTCCGGAAGATACTTTCCTTCTTTCAGAAACAGTTTTCGCAGAAGTGAAAACCCGTTGCTGTGAGGACCGCTTGATTCGAGTCCGATGATGACGTCGCCCGGAGTGATTTTCTTTCCGTCGATCATTTCTGATTTCTCTACGACTCCGACTGCAAAACCCGCGAGATCATATTCATCTTCTTTCATAATACCGGGATGTTCTGCTGTTTCACCGCCTACTAGAGCCGCACCGCATTCCTTGCACCCTCTTACGATTCCGGATACGATCTGATCCATTTTGGCAACGTCGAGTCTGCCGCAGGATATATAATCCAGAAAAAATAATGGTCTTGCTCCGGACACAAGAAGATCATTTACGCACATTGCCACAAGATCAATTCCTACAGTATCGTGTTTATTCAGAAGTCTTGCAATCTCAAGTTTAGTGCCTACCCCGTCAGTGCCGGAAAGCAGAATAGGTTCCTTGTATCCTTTCAGAAAACTTGCATCGTATGCAGCTGAAAATCCTCCAAGTCCTCCAAGAACTCTCGGATTGTGAGTGGAGTGAACATTTGCCTTGATCCTGCTGACAAATTCCTGTCCTGCGTGAGTGTCTACGCCTGCTGATTTGTATGTGATTTCATTTGACATATCGAGTTTCCTTTTCTGCTGAAGAGTTGAGATAATTGAATGCGAGTTCAAAATCTTCTTCAGAACCTCCGTTCAGATACAGATCAAGTTTTGGTTCTCTTTCTGCATCGGGGAGATTCAGTGTATTTTTTATATGACGCACAGTTCCTGAGTTTCCATGATAGATATTCAGATCCGGTCTTTCTTTTCGGAAAACAGGTTCCATCAGGACGTAATGAGTGCATCCAAGAACAATATTTTGTATTTTATTTTCATTAAGATTCGAAAATATTCCGGTCAGAAAATTCATGATTTCCGGAAAGTCTCCTCGGTCGATGAGTGTTGCCAGTCCGTCGCAGTTGATCGGATGAATCTTTTCTGAAGCTGAGAGAGTTTCTCCCAGAGTCTGAAACTTGTCCTCTCTGAGTGTGAGGGAGGTTGCAAGCACTCCAATCTTTTCGTTCGGATTTTCCGTAAGTGCAGGTTTGATTGCCGGCTCCATTCCGAAGACAGGGACAGAAAGTTCTTTCCGAAGATTTTCAGCGGCAGCAGAAGTGGCTGTATTGCAGGCAAGCAGAACAGCATTCGCTCCCTTTTCGAGAAGCACACTCACTGCATTTCTGACGTGTCTTTCCACTTCCTTTGTGGGCTTGGGTCCGTAAGGACTGTTCTCCATATCTCCGTAATATATATAATCTGCATATCTGACTTCCTGAGTGAGTGCATTCAGAACGGACAGCCCTCCCAGGCCGGAGTCCATGACGCCTATAATGAAATCAGACTGTGCATTCATGCAGATTTCAGATAATCAGAAATGGAATCGGCAATTGTATTGAAAGTTTTTTCAAAGGCTTCCGGATTTTCTTCGAGAAGTGTCACTCTGAAACCGTCCTTTCTGCAGCAGAATGAAGAGATAGGAACAACGCAGATTCCAGTGGAAGCAAGAAGATTCAGAACAAAACGTCTGTCGTTCGCGGAATCTGCAAGCATTCCTGAAATATATTTTTCAGCATCTGCATTGCTGATCTTCAGTTTCATCTTGTCGTTCAGTATTCCTGTTTCAAAAAGAACTGTCAGAAAGAATCCGCCTTTCGGTTCCACTACCTTGATACCTTTTACTCTGGAGAGAATTTTCACTGCCTGTGCTGCTCTCTGTCTGTATTTTTCATTTCTTGCATTCAGATGCGGGATAAATTCCGGTGAAGAATATATATCCGGTATTGCCATCTGAGGAAGAGTGGTCGAGCAGACTTCCAGCATTTTTGCATCTACCAGAGATTTGATGTATCTGTCAAAAAGAGGATCGTTTTTTCTGTTGAATACTTCTATCCAGCCGCATCTCGAACCTGGCCAGGGAAGTTCCTTGGAGATTGAACGCAGAGCCATCCCGCATACTTTGTCGCCGATGCATTCAGAAAGATGAATGGAACCGCTCCCTGAATAGTTGACATGGGCATAAGTTTCGTCGCAGATCAGCATACAGTTGTATTTTTCACAGATCTGCACAATCTTTTTAATGATTTCCCTGTCATAGACTGCACCAGTCGGGTTGTCAGGATTGATGAGAAGTATCCCCGCAATAGAATCATTATAACGTACTTTATTTTCTATATCATTTAAGTCGGGCATCCATCCGTTGTCCGGATTCAGCTCATAAGTCAGATGTTCGTATCCGCTGTGAGCCGCCTCTGCAGAAGAGTAGGTGGAGTAGGCAGGACTCGGTCCTAGAATTCTTGCCTCTCTTCTCATAAAGCCGAAAATTTTAGCGACAGCATCACCGAGTCCGTTAAAAAAAACGATATCGTCAGGAGTGATCTGAGTTCCGCCCCTTTCATTTACTTTTGAAGCGAGAAAATTTCTGGTTTTTTCATAACCCTGAGTTGCGGTGTATGCCCAGGACAGATCATTCTGCACAAGATCAGAGACGATCTGCTTGATGAAAGGAGCGATTTTTTCCCCTTTCTGTACTGGATCACCGATGTTTTCCCAGGTGATTTTTACTCCCAGTTTTTCCAGATGTTTTCCTACGCCTACGATCTGACGGATTTCATAAATCAGCTCATCTGCACCCGGATGTACAATATTTCTTCTCATTTTGTATCTCCTTTGGGTGATTTTTTATGTCTGACGTATTCAATGACTGCCGGCATGACTGAAATTACGATGATGGCAAATATGACGAGAGTAAAATTTTTGCGGATAATTTCTGCTCCCCCGAACTGATAACCGGCCACAGTGAATATAAGCACCCATACAATTCCGCCGATGATATTGTAGAGAATGAATTTTTTATATTCCATTGCACCGATTCCTGCTACAAATGGAGCAAATGTTCTGATGATAGGGATGAATCTTCCTATGATGATTGTTTTTCCGCCGTATTTTTCATAAAACTCGTGAGTCTTGTTAAGATGTTCCTGTTTTATGAATCTGATTTTTTCTCCGGATAGAAAACTGTCCTTCATCATATGACCGATTGCATAGTTCACAGTGTCCCCGAGGATTGCAGCAATAATAAGCAGACCGATAATCAGATAGATATTGAGTGAGCCGAGGGCGCATATGGCTCCGATTGCAAAAAGAAGACTGTCACCCGGAAGGAAAGGTGTGACGACAAGACCAGTTTCCGCAAAGATGATGAGAAACAGAATGACGTAGGTCAAAAGACCGTACTCTCTTGTAATTTGGTCCAGATATCTGTCGATATGGAGCACAAAATCTATCGCTAATTTCAGAAGTTCCATGATAATTTCCAGTTTTTGAAAAGCTTTGACTTTGAAAAGCGATATTATTCCTCAGATTTCTAATCTCGCTGCGCTCGATTAGAAATCAAAAATAGTAGGGAGGCCTACCAGCATTGGTTTAAAGGGGCTTAGCAACCCCTTTAAAATCCCCGCTTTTTTATTAACCTGCAAGGGGGACATTCAATGATACTGCAAAATTAATTTCAGTCAATGACTAATTAACTGTATGAAATATTCAAAGAATACGAAAAGATCATTCCAAAGGACAGCTGAGAAGATAGTCTTCGAAGACCTGTGCGATGTAAAGCCTTCTGCCGATTTTCAGGCCTGTGCTCGATGCTGAGATTTCTTCTCCTGTGTCTGCATATACTTCCGTCTGAATTCCGTCCGGTGAAATTTTGAATACCTGTGATGGGGAGTGATTTTTGGCATCGGATGCGTGAAAGAGAAATCGAAACATGGAAATATGGGCTGCTGTCCAGAGATAACCTTCTTCGTCCGTTTCCAGATTGTCCGGTCCTGATTTCATTTCTATAGGTTCCATTTTTTTTAAGTCAAAACTTTTCCAGTCAGTGATTTCAAATCTGTCAATTTTTTCCTTGATTGTGGATGCTCTGTAGAGAACTGCTTTGTCATTTTTTTTCAGAACAATGATTCCGTTTCCCAAGGATGCCCCAGTATCTTCAAGAGTCTTCCATTTCTGTCCGTCGTAAAGAACAACCTCTGCTCTTTTGAAACGGAAAAGATCATCCATGAAATTTCTGAACTTTCCTCCGCTTCCATGATCATTCGATACAAGAATTCTTCCGTCTTCCAGTACATAGAGATCATTCGGGCTGTGCAGAAGATCATCCTGAAGAGTCTCTATGTGTTTCAGCCT
This sequence comes from Spirochaetota bacterium, assembly GCA_052033835.1. GTDB lineage: Bacteria > Spirochaetota > Leptospiria > Leptospirales > Leptospiraceae > DAORDI01. The sequence continues at coordinate 1,561 of JBPOJG010000426.1, read as the reverse complement.
GTTCTGTTTTTCCACAGAAAAAATTTCCACCTTGTGGCGCCCTTTCTGTTCAGGAAAATCGGGATGAGAAATCACATAAAGTCTTGTGCTGTCTTTTGTCTTCAGAATGGAAATTCCGTGAGGATTGAAGTCTTTAGGATAGTCTGCTTCAAGCAGGACAGGTTTTTTTTCCGATTCAGCATCTTTGATGTTCAGTGCATAAATTTTTCCGGTTTCCGTCTTTTTTCGTCTGTCGTGACTTGAGATATAGAGTATTTTTTTATCTTTATCGACTGCAAAGTCTTCCGGGCCTGGCATCCCGGAAATTTTAGAACATCCCTGAATCGGTTTCTGCTTTACCTGAGCGAAGCAGTAGGAGAAGGATATGGAAACTAGGAAAGCAATCAGTTTAGAAAATCTGTTCATATTCTGTAAAGTGCAGATTATCTGAAAATTGTCAAATGAGAAATATCCTTCTATTTCGGAGGAAGTCAAGTATGATCAGCTGCTGAAATACAGAAATTCGGAATGTGGAGCGGAGCCCCAAGAAATGCCGCCGGCAGGCAAAAATCCCAAAACGCCCCACCTGCGTAAGGTGAATCAGTAAAAACAGATGGTGAAAGACTTCAGCTGAAGAGAGTATTTCATAAAGAAATCCCGGAGGAGTTTAAGTCCGATTGGGATTCTTCCGAGATACTGAAAGGAGAATAAGGTGTTTCTTCAGAGGACTTTATAATGGTAAAAATTTTTCTATTGATGCTGACTTTTATTCTGCACTGCAATGTCTATCCGCAGGTGTCTGATTCAGAAATGAAAAAGATTGAAAAGAAATGGGGAGTCGAAGAGGATGAAGAGAGAGGTGCTGTAAAGCCGAAATACACCTCAATTGTTCCTTCGTCTCTACTTGCGTTTCAGTCACCTGTGCAGGAGTTTAAAATCAGTCCAGTAAAGGAAAACAGGATAAAAGGAAAGGCAGGCATTCAGATTATCATCCCTGCAAATTCATTTGCTCTTCCGGAGAACTTCCGCGAGAAAAGTGTTCTCCGGGTCGAGCTGATTGAAATCATCAATGATCTGGATTTTATGGCATCCGGGATCGACCTTGTCTGGTATGACAGAAACCGTGTTCCTCATATTTTTGAATCGGGAGGGATGTTCAGGCTCAATGTCGTGTTTCAGAACAGAACTGTGCCTCTGAAGAAAGGGAAAAAACTCTCAGTGCAGATCCCTGCATTCACGTATGGCAGAAAAATGAAAATGTATAGATTAAATAATGCAGGCGAATGGGAAGACAAAGGTGATTTCAGTGCAGGCAGTTCGGATCCGCGCTGGGAAGGAAATCCTCCCTTGCTCTTCAATGCAATGAATGATTATTCCTGGTACAACTGTGATTTTCCGAATCCCGATACGACCTGTCTGAAAGGCAGAATCGAGTCGAATGAATCCAATCAGGACTTCACTGTCACTATGGTCGGAATTGATTTTAAGAATGCAGCATCGAGACATTCCGATAAAGGACTGTTTTCAGTGAATGTTCCCCAGGATAAAAGGGTAAAACTGATTGCATTAGATTATAATGGTA
>JBPOJG010000397.1:0-2550 GCA_052033835.1 Spirochaetota bacterium | reverse complement strand
ATCTCTTCCTTGGTGGCTTTTTTCTGAGAAAGCTTATCTTCATCCAGAAGAATCAGCTTATGTGCCCTTTCCTTCGGCTGCTTACCGTCAAAACCCAGAACTACAATGCCTGCTCCCGGAACCACATGAAATTCCTTTCCGCAGATATTTGTATACGGACTTCTGTAAAGTGACTCTCCTGTATTTCCGTCGAGCTGCCAGAGTTCATTTGTGTAGTGCCCGTCGTCTTCATATTTCACAAGTCTCAGGAAAAGAATCTTGTCGCCCACGACATTTTCGCTCTTTTCTTCTTTTTCCTTCTTTTCAGTCTTCAGTGTCTCAAGTTCCTTCTTGATCTCTTTTACTTCAGACAGAGGAACTGTTTTTTCAGTCACCGGAGGCTGTTTTTCTGTTTCAATTCTTGCCATCTCAGTCTTCACCGGTTCAGTCTTTATTTCCTTTACAGGTTCAGTTTTGACTTCCTTAGGCGGTTCTTTTACAGGTTCGGTTTTTGCGACAATCTTTTCTTCCTTGACTGGCTCGAGTTTTTTCTCGATAACCTTGGCTGGCACATCTTTTTCAGGAATCTTTGTGACTTCTTTTTTAGGAACAAGATCAATGACTTTCTCTTCTTCCTTTTTCTTCTCAATCACAATTTCCTTCATCTTTTCTTTTTCAGCAGGGCCGTCTTTTTTTGTATCAATGATCTTGTCGACTTCCTTTACGATTTCTTCGAGCTTCACCTCTTCAGGTTTTCCCGGAATCTTACTGAATGCAATCGGGATGACAATCTGAGTTTTGCCTGGCCACTCTTTGTAGCTGGAAGATATTCCGACTCGGGTCGAATCAAGTTCAGTCACTGCATCCTTGGAATATTTTTTCATGAAATAGCTTTTTTCATTTCTGTGCATTACATTATAATACAGAACATACAATGCGACCGTATCAGAATGCTCCTTGGAGAAATCAAAAGTCTTTTCCACATAAGAGGAGAGAACTCTCAGAACAGAATGGACGTGGCCGAAACTTGTATCATCATTGATAAACAGAATATCTGCCCCAAAGAGTCCGTCCTTTCCTCCGGAATATCTTCTGACAGTAAAACCTTTATGCGTATGTTCTGTATCCGGATTCTGGAGAAGTTTTTCGGAAAGAATCTCTCCAATCTGCTCATGTTCCTTTTTGACTTTCTCGCTTGCACGGTTGAATGTCTTGTTCTCAAAGTTCACTTCACCTGAACCCCTGACTTCGTCTTCCTCAAGTCTGGCCTTTCCAGACTGTGAATACAGACCGATGCTGAATAAAAGAATGAATACTGCGGTAAATCTCATTTCCTGCTCCCTTTTTTCTCGTTTATGATGACTGACAGTCTGCGGTTTCCAATCACTTCCATTGTATCTTTTTTCAGAACAGTCAGATTTTTAGACTCTGCATTCTGAAGTTTGGAAGTGAGATAAATCTTTCCTTTCAGGAAAGTGATTTCCGAATTCATATACACCGGCTTGGAACTTCTTCTGTCAAGGCTCAGATCAGAATTGAAACGGCTGAGGTAAACCTTTCCGTCAAGAATTTCAAAAGCATACAGTTTCCCGTCGTTTTCACGTATGTCGGATTTCCAGTATATTTCTTCCTTTGTCTTTCTGATCATTGAAAGATTCAGTTCATCAAGAAGAACAAGATGATGAACTCTAGAAGAAGGTTCGTTTCCTTCAAATCCGATCACAGCAACTCCGTCAGGAACAATTCTGAAATTTCTTCCGCTGATATTTTTGAAACTGCTTTTGACTGTGACAAGCTTTTCCGGATCAGTAAGCCAGAGATCGTTTGTATAATGACCGTCCTCTTCATACTTTACAGTCTGAAGATATACGATTTTTCCCTGCATAATGTTTTCTGCCCTTTCAGGCTTCTCATCCGGCACGACGTCGGTCTCTTTAGCAGGAACACTGACGTCAGTTTTCTTCTCTGTCGCCGCATCCTTTGCTGTCAAAGTCTCTGTCTTGGTATCAGTGACAGTTTTCGAAGCAGAGTCTGTTTTTGCAGGAGCATCCTTCTTTGGAGTTTCATCTGCAGTTTTGGTTTTCACAGTATCTTTTGCAGGAATATCCTTGGACGGAATCTTTGCGGTTTCATCCTTTTTAGGAATTTCTGTTCTGAGATCTTTTTCTGTTTTGCTGATCTTCTCGTCTTTTTTGTCGAGTTCTTTCTTTTCTTCCTTGACTTCCTCTATTTTTTTATCAAGTTTATCTTTCTCGTCCGCGAGTTTTTTAATTTCATTTTTGTCAGCCTTAGGATCTTTTTTCAGCTCAGCCAGTTTCTCTTCTGCAGTCTTTGCCTTCTCTTCGGTTTTGGCCTCTTTACTGTCAGCTTCCTTCTTTTTTTCTTCCAGAGCCTTTCTTTCTTCTTTTGTCTTCTCGGTCAGAAGTCTGTCCAGATCCTCTTTATTGTCCAGATCCTTGTTTTTCTCAACCAGATCCCTGTTCATCTTCTTCAGCTCATCAATGGTGACGTCGGTCTTTTTTGATTTGAGAATATTTTTTTCGAGAGGGATCACAATCTGAGTTCTGCCCG
>JBPOJG010000422.1:0-1589 GCA_052033835.1 Spirochaetota bacterium | reverse complement strand
GCTGAAATCTTCTGCAGGATCAGAAGCTATATTTCAACTGCAAGAAAAAATAATGTAAATGTTTTCAAATCTATACAGAATGCATTTTCAGGAAAACCTTTTATGCCAGTTTAGCTGAGTAGTTACGCTGTTTCTCTGTTCTCCTCTCATTACACGGACTGAAGCATTAAAAAGAAGAGATGCAGTTACAGGTTTTGTAATGATTTCATCTACCTTTATATTCTTAAGTCTGTCAGCAATCTCTTCATGTCCAAATGCTGTGATCATTATGATGTATGGTCTGTTCTTCAGATGCAGATTTTCCATTTTCTGCAGGGTTTCAGTTCCGTTCATTACAGGCATGAGCCAGTCCAGAAAAAAAATCCTGAAAGGATTTCCTTCCGATTCTGCTTTTTTAAGTTCCTCCAGTGCAGATTCTCCGGAAGAAACTGCGGTTACCTGGAAGGTCATCGTAGACAGCATTCTTGAAATCAGATCCCTTGCAAGCCTGCTGTCATCTGCAGCGAGCACCCTCAGACCCTTGAGATCATCATCCGGCACAAGGCTTGTTCTCTCATCCTTTGCTATTCCTGTTTTGACAGTAAACCAGAAAGTGCTTCCTTTTCCGTATTCACTTTCCATTCCGACATCACCGCCCATCAGTTCTGCCAGTCTCTTGGATATGATCAGTCCGAGTCCGGATCCGCCGTATTTTCTGGTAGTCGACATATCCGCCTGCTGAAAACTCTGAAACATCAGCTTCTGCTGATCTTCTGTAAGTCCAATCCCTGTGTCTCTGACTGCAAAATATAAAACAAGCCCGTCACTTGTTCTCTCCTTAATTTTTACAATAATCGAAATTTCTCCCCTTTCTGTAAACTTGACCGCATTGGAACTGTAATTAAGAAGAATCTGTCCGATTCGAAAAGGATCACCGATCAGTTTGGCCGGTATGTTCGGACTGATATCGAAGATAAGTTCAAGACCTTTTCCTTCTGCTTTTTCATTTATAAAATTTGATACATTCTGAAAAAGTTCTTCCAGATTGAAATGTTCTTTCTCCACTGAAAGTTTTCCCGCTTCGATTTTCGAAAAATCAAGAATGTCATTGATCAGATTCAGAAGATGTTTTCCTGACTTTTGGATCTTGTTCAGATAGTCTCTCTGTTTCTCAGTCAGTTCTGTCTTATAAAGCAGATGCGTCATTCCGATAACCGCATTCATAGGAGTTCTGATTTCATGACTCATATTGGCGAGAAAGAATGATTTTGCCTGCGTCGCTTTTTCTGCAGCTTCCTTTGCTGATTTCAGTATTTCTTCAGATTCTCTTTCATCGGTGATGTCTTCGAATACTGCGACCAGACCGCTCATAGGCTCACTGCTTTTCAATCTTTTAGTTTTTGTTCTTACCCAGACGATATCACCGTTTTTTTTGCAAAGCTGAATTTCTTTTCTGTAATAAAGCCCGTGTTCTTCCAGGTTTTGAAATATATCTTTTCCTATTGTCTGGAATTCTTCTTCATTTTTATACCAGTGCCGAGTCGATGTTCCGGCCAGCTCTCCATGTTCATAACCCAGTATCTCTTCCAGTTTTTCATTGCATCTGACTA
>JBPOJG010000118.1:0-5762 GCA_052033835.1 Spirochaetota bacterium | reverse complement strand
AACCGGCAATTAGAAAGTCATGCTTCGTTTTATTTATACCTAAAGATTGAATGCTTCCGACTTGAATTGGAACTACAATAGGTCTCCCGGTATGGATTCGAATATAAACAATTTGATTCTCTTTTTGGTTTCCCAATGGCAACCAAAACAAATTTGTGGGATATGCTTTGTTTGTCTCTGGACGTAAGGAACCCGTTTCTGTGATTAATTCATATTTGCCATTCCGATTCGCATAATAGTCAATCGTCCATAGGAAAGTGCTTCCCAGCTCCAGCCATGCTTCTTTTCCTGTTTGGTTTTCGATATCCATTTTAAGCCAAAACGCGCTGTCGGTCGGTTTTTTCGTAAATACAGTATTTTGATTCAATTGAAACAGGTTTTGTTTTTCCGGTTTCAAAATATCTCCAATAGTCAGTTTCCCCTCCTTGTCTTCCAGAAAGTAAGTCTGCTTACCGATCAGCAGCAAATCAGATTCTTTTTCGTAGATAATTGTATTATCAAAGCTGTAGATATTGAATGATAAAAGAAAGAATAGGGGAAATAGAGTATTTGAGAATGAGACATTTTTGATCATTTTCGCAAAAAAAATGAGCAAACTGTGAATATTTTGCATTAATATGGCCTTGAACGGCATCGTTATTGTTTCCATGATATAATATTTCATTCTTTGATTCAAAGAACCGCAATCGCTGCAATAGGTCCTGTAAATAATGATCCCTGAATGATTTCAATACTGCAAGCTTTTTTTCTCCTTATCGGTCCGGCATCCAGTCTGATGTTCCCTGCTGAGATGAGACAGATAATTATCATAATATTATTTATAATCACAGGCGAACTTTTTTCAGCATTGAACGGCAGAAAGAAAAAGAAACAGTGCCTGTTTTTCCTGTTCACGGGAAATATGGGAGACAGCTTGCATTCCTAAGAGTGAACTGGAATGTCCGGTGCGTCCGTATATTGGCGGCCATTGGCGAGGGAGTAAGGTGAGTCAAGAAATAAATACGTCAAGATATTATTGTTTCAGGATCGATCAGCCCGTCGGGAGCCGTCTCCCATTCAAAGTGAATGATATTTTTTTCCTTTTGGGAAAATTCAATTCCAATCAGAAATATTTTTTCTGTCGGAATCGGCCTCAGACCTGTTCTTTCATTAAAATCTATTGCATCAGATGATCTTTCAAATATATATTTTTCGTAATACTTCTTTTTCTTAATCTGCTGGAGTGCAGAGCCTTTGCCGGCAATTTCCATAATTTTGAATTCGAAAATAAACAGATTGTTTCCTGAAAAAAGGGTCAGATCGGCCTGGCCTTTGTTCGTCGGAACTTCAGCACGTGCATCAAACCCCAGTGCATTCAGATAGCAGTAAAACAGTGCAGAATAATACCCTTCATATTTTGCAATTGGGTTTTTTCTATACCAGCTGTGAGGGATGGATGCATAGAAAGAATGCAGAGCGTTCTTGATTTCAGCCGGATCGCCTATGCGTATCGCTTCTCTCATCTGATTTTTAAAACCTGTTTTTTCGGTCAGTGTGGAACCATGCAGGGCATCCAGAATATTTGCAGAAAGACTTCTTCGGACTTCCAGATTGGGATATTTTAAAGTATAATAACTGTATTCCGGACTGTACTGATATTCTTTAATGGTCAAATATCCTGTCTGAAAAAGCAGCACCTCCAGTTCAATGGAATCTACATCGAAGGAGTTCATCTCTTCTTTGGTGAGCTTGACACTCTCGATCTGAATTGGATTGTATTTTTTTTCCTTTATCAGATCGATCAGAAAAGCAGGATTTCCAGTTTCGCACCAGTAGTTTTCAAACCGCTGGCTTTTTAAAAAGAATAAAATATCGAAGGGATTAAATACGCTTTCTCCCAGAAAATTGTATCCATTGTACCAAAGCCTAAGATGTTCCCTGTTTACATTCTGCATTCTTTCCTCAAACACAGAAAGTTCCGATTCCGTATATCCGCAAATCGATGCAAAATTTTCATTTAACGTAATGTCTTCTAAATTGTTCAGTCCGCTGAACAGATTGACTTTGGAAAACTTGGAAACACCTGTTACAAATACAAACTGGATATAAGCATCAGCACCTTTAATTGCAGAATACAGATTCCGGAGTCCGTCTCTCATTTCTCTGGCTAGAGGCTTGTCCGTGATATTGTCCAGAATGGGTTTGTCGTACTCGTCGATCAGCACAACGACTTTCTCGGAATACTTTTCCTGAAGCATGATAATCAGTTCTCTGAACTTTCCTGAGATGGATTCATTTTGGAAAGAGACGGAATCTTTGACCGCGTGTTCATTCAGGATTTCGAGAATCCTCTGATCCAATTCCGGTGCTGTTCGGAGATGTCCTGTTCCGAAATCGATTCGAATGACTGGATGTTTTTTTGACCAATCCCAGTTGTTTTCGATATACAGCCCTTTAAAGAGTTCCTTGTTTCCGATAAAAGCTTCCCGCAAAGTATCCAGAAAAAGACTTTTTCCAAACCGGCGGGGACGCGAGAGAAAATAGCAGCTCCCGTTTTGAGAAAGATCTACAATATGTTTTGTTTTGTCCACATAGTAGCATCTGTCATCTTCGCGGATCTTCGCAAACGTCTGAATTCCAATTGGGAGAACTTTCATCAAATTCATTTTCATGCATTCCTATGATTTGTCAAGGGTGAAAACTCTGTGCACGAAATGGGTACTTTGCAGTAGAGGCCAAAAACCCCGCCCTAGCTTTATTGTATCCCTATTTTCTGCTTGTCCTCCGGAAATCGGCTTTCGACAAAGGAAGAATGAATGAAAACATCATTGCAGTGGACGGCCCGGCAGGTTCCGGGAAAAGTTCCGTGGCCAGAGAAATCGCGGGCAGGACAGATTTTCACTATCTGGACTCAGGTGCTCTCTATAGGGGAGTCACGTTTTATTTTTTTGAAAAATATAAAAATCTGAAATCGGAAAAAAAATTTTCTGAGTGGTTTGCCTCGTATAATTTCATCCCTGAACTTCCTTCTTTGAAATTTGAGCTGATTTTGGAAAAACCGAAAGAAAATATTCTTCTTCTGAACGGAAGGGATATTTCCGCAGAAATCAGAACTCCGGAAGTCACAGAAGAGATCAAATATCTGGCTCCTCTCCGGGAAATTCGGGACTTTGTGAATGAAATACTGCATAATCTGGCAAAAAAATACAAACTGATCATGGATGGCCGCGATATCGGGACAGAAGTCTTCCCGGATGCAAAAAGAAAGTTCTTTCTGACTGCAGATCCTGAGGTGAGAGCAGAGAGAAGATGGCTTGAACTGAAAGAGAAGGGGATCGTTTCCGACAGGAAAGAACTGCTCAGTGACATCATCCGGAGGGACGAATCTGATAAAAATCGAAAAATTGCACCCTTACGTCAGGCAAATGATGCAATCCTGATTGACACTTCTGGTCTGGAAAAAAAAGCTGTCATTGAGCTGATCCTGTCCAAGATATAAGCTTGGGCAAATACGTTGAAGTGTCCCGAGTAAAAATTGAATTCGCAAGTTAACCGTCCCAAATCAAACAACCCGATGGAAACAGCATTGAATGCTGAGACCGATAAAAGATTCCGGAAAGGAGAAATTCTGGAAGCTAAGGTTCTGGATGTAATCGACCAGAGAGTGTATGTAGACCTGAGATCTAAGTCCGATGGCTTTGTGCCGCTGGAAGAGTTTTTGGAAGTCCCCGAAAGAGGAAGCTTCATCTCAGTTGTCGTAAAAGGTTCTGAAAATGATAACGACTCAGTATTGTATCGTTGTTCAAAGAGAGAAGCCGATGCCAGAAAAGGCTGGGAAACACTCAAAGAAGCCTTCGCTAAAAATCTTCAAGTCACAGGCCGTGTAGAGACAGAAGAAAAGGGAAAAGGATTTATCGTAAATGTAGAGGGTGTGAGAACATTCCTTCCATTTTCGCAGTTAGGTATGAAATATACCGGTCTGGATGATCTGAAAGCCCAGACGATGGATTTTAAAATCATCAAACTGAATGAGAAAGGCAAATCTGCTTTAATCTCCAGAAGAAAACTCATAGAAGAAACGAACAAAGAGAAATGGGATGAACTGGTTAAAGCTCACGTTGTGGGCGATAAAGTAGTTGTTACAGTCACTAAAGTCGCAAGTTTCGGAGTATTCTGCAAACTGCTAGGAATCGAAGGCCTTCTCCGCCAGAACGATATTTCCTACAAAAAGTATGCTCCTTTCAAGCATTTCTTCCAGCCAAATCAGGAAGTGGAAGTTCAGATTCTGGAAATGAATCCAGCCAATAACCGTCTGGCTTTGGGTATCAAGCAGATGTACGAAGATCCTTGGGTCTGGGCAGGAAGAGAACTGGAAAAAGAGATGGTTGTTCGCGGAACAGTCACTTCTCTCACAAACTTCGGTGCTTTCGTGGAATTGAAAGAAGGTCTGGAAGGACTGATTCACAATTCAGAACTGTCCTGGGCGAAAAAACCCCCACATCCGAAAGAAATTCTGAAAAAAGGTCAGGAAGTCGATTCCGTAGTTCTGGACATCGATATGGAGAGAAAAAGACTCTCTCTTGGTCTGAAACAGCTCCTGCCTAACCCTTGGGACAATTTAAGTTCCAATGTCAGAAAAGGTGCAGTTCTGGAAGGAAAAATCACTGGAATTACTAAATACGGTGCTTTCGTAGAAATCGAAAACGGAATCGAAGGTCTGATTCATATCAGTGATATCACTTGGGATGAAAAACAGAAAGACCCAGCTTCTCAGTTGAAAAAAGCTCAGTTGGTGAAATTCATCATCCTCGATGTAAATCTGGATACACACAGAATTTCCTGCGGCCTGAAACAGCTCGAAGAAAATCCGTATGAACTCCTGCGCAAAAAATATCCTTCCGGTGTGATTATCGAAGGGAAAATCAAGAGTGTGGTCAGTTTCGGTGTATTTGTGGAAATCGAACCTGGCTTTGAAGGACTTGTTCACGTTTCTCAGATTCCAGACGGAAAAAATCTGAAACTCGATGATATCTACAGAGTAGGAGAGCAGATCAAGGCAGTGGTTCTGAAAATTGAACCGGATGCTAAGAAAATTTCTCTCTCTATCAAAGATTTTGACAAGGCACTTGAAAAAGAAGAAATGGCCCGCTACATCAAGCAGGACGATTCTCCTTCCAGCGGAAGCCTTGGAAGCTTCATGAACATTCAGAGATAACCATGGCAAAATTTGACAGAAAGAAACACAGAGATGATATGTTCCAGAAGCAGAAACAGCAGAAGGAACAGGAACAGTTAAAACTGCTCGAAGAAAAAAAATACGAAGAGTTTGAAGGTTCCAAGTCGGAACTGTTCTTTCTGAAAGCCTCCGATTTCATGGCCCGTCACAGGGTCAAGGTATTCGGAGGGATTTTGGCAGTTCTTACAATTTTAGGAATTACCATTGGTGTCAAAGAATACATCACAACCAAAGAAGAAAAAGCAACGATTGCAGCTGAGGCATTGGAGACTAAACTTTCCAAGCCTGGGCAGGATGTAGAAACCAGAATCAAAGAACTCGAAGCATTTCTTTCTTCCAACGATGCAAAAAATACAACACTCCGTTTTTCCAAAAAACTGGCTGATCTTTCTGCAGATAAAAAAGATTTCAAGAAAGCAGCCGAGTCGATGGAAAAAGCAATTTCTCTTTTGAATGAACCCAAGGAACTGAAAGCATATTATCATTATCTTGCAGGTTCATACAGAGAAAATGCAAAAGAAGTCAAGCCTGCACTGGATCATTATTC
>JBPOJG010000059.1:0-2003 GCA_052033835.1 Spirochaetota bacterium | reverse complement strand
TGCGCAGCGTCGAGAAGCCGACGCGTGCGGTGCGGCTCATCCCGAGCGTCCCCCGGAGATCGAGGTCGCCCTCCACGCGCACGTTCACGCCACGCAGCGGGATGCCGGAGGCGGCGGCGACCATCTGACACATCACCTGCGCGCACGCCGCAAGCGCGCCCAGCAGCAGGTCGCCGGAGCACGCCGCCGTCCCCGCACCACCGACGCCGCTGTGCGCCTGCGACTTGTAGATCGCGCGACCGATATCGACGGAGCAGGACATCGCGTCGCCTCCCGTGCTCGCACTGGCACGGAGCGTGATGACCGCCGTCGATGGCTCCTCGCGGTACCGATCCTTCAGCGGCTGTTGCAGCGCTCGCAGATCCACGTCGGCCACGTCGTGCCTCCTCGTCATCGCAGACGAGGATGATCGCACGTCAGACTCGGGCCTGTGCCTCGATCCGAGTGCGGCCGCCGAGGTATGGGGCGAGCACCGACGGCACCGTGACGCCCTCGGCGTCCGCGTACTGCTCCAGGAGCGTCGCGAGCACGCGGGGGAGCGCGAGGCCGGAACCGTTGAGCGTGTGCAGGTGCCGCACGGTGCCTTCGGCGTCGCGGTAGCGGAGGTTCGCGCGCCGCGCCTGGAAGTCGAGGAAGTTCGACACCGATGACACCTCGAGCCACTCCTGCGAGCCGGGCGCCCACACCTCGATGTCATAGGTCATCGCGGAGGCGAAGGTGAGGTCGGTCGAGGCGAGCCGGATCACGCGGTAGCGGAAGCCCAGGCGTCGCACGACCTTCACTGATCGCGGCAACTGCAATCCATCACAATAAAATACTGGTCACACGCAATACAGCAGACTTTGCCAAGTGCGGACTGGGTCTATTGAATCCTTTTGAAATGATTTGACGTATTCTTATTCAATTCTGCGCTGAATTGAAAATTTTTTCAGCTCTATGACGGACAATAACAATGATAATCCATTGTATTTTAATGATTTGAAGGTGTCTGAAGTTCATCAGAACTTCAGACCATATCCGAAAATTCCCACTGCGTCGAATACTGGTCTGGAATGAATTCTCATCTGCTGAATCTGCTGAGCGCTTTTTTCAGCTTCCAGAAAAAAATATCTGTCCTCGATGTTGAATCGAAGTCCCAACTTTGCAAAACCTCTGACTGCACTGCATCCTGACCCGCAGGTACCCGGCCCTGCACCAAAACTAACATAAGGATCCACAGCATAACCAGGAAGGATATGATACGTCATTCCGAAATCCCAGTAATGAACTGTATAGCTGAACTTCTGCTCATATTCATACAGTGATTGAATAAAAATCGACATGTAAACTCCAGTTCGTCCGGCATTCCATGCTGAATCAGCACCGTTCCCATCCCGCACGACAGGAAGGACAGCTGCATAATTTTTGTAATCAGGCTGAATATATGTGAATACAGAATTCACACGTGAAATTCCAGTCAGAAATCCGAAACGTCCTGAATGAAACAGATATTCGCCATAAAGTCTGAAATGATATGAATCCCCCTTTAACTTCTGAGTCCTGTCGGTAAGATTATGAAACAAAAGAGGATAAAGCGAAGACGATGGAGTGCTGAGAAGAAAAAGAGACTGTTCAGAAAATGTCGGATCCGTCTTTATCACGGCCTCCGGTCGCCCCTTTCCGAAACTGTATTGAAAAGACCATCCCGAGAAAGGCTGACCGACTTCCTCCTTTGGCCGAGCATTTTCTTCCTGAGAATACAAATTCGAAATAAAACATATTATCATAATGATAATATGTTTTATGTTCATTCTAAGATCAGTCATCCGTCTGAATCACTTCTTTGAATCAAAGTATTCTTTCAGTTTCTGATCTGCTTCCGATCCGAAGAAAATTCGACAGGCTTCCTTGAGCCCTTTTGCGGCCTTAAGATCATCCTGTCTGACAACCAGTTCAATCTTGGATCTTCTTCTGAGGAAATCTTCAAGCTTGGTAATCATCTCATGCTGCGCTGCATACTGAAG
>JBPOJG010000456.1:0-3763 GCA_052033835.1 Spirochaetota bacterium | reverse complement strand
CTCTCACCGTAATAGAACCTGTCGTCCTTCTCTTTTTCTGCGATAAGAGGAAACAGCGATTTTCCGTCGATATGGAACGGTTCTGCAATTTTCAGCACCTCAAGAACAGTGGGGTAAATATCAATGCTTCTGACTGCATAACTGATTTCCTTTGTCTCCGTCTGTCCCGGTATGCGGACTATGAGAGGTGTATGTATGTCTTCTTCATAAAGTCCCTGTCCGTGTCCGTACAGTGTGTACACCCCGTTGAATATGGAAACCGAATGTGAACGGTTCATCACCTCTCCATGATCGGAAGTGATGATGAGAAGCATATTATCGAGTTCTTTTCTTTCTTTCAGAAACTGCAGAATTCTTCCTATATGAAAATCCACAAAAGCAGTTTCCCCCAGATAGTTTCTTTTCTTCTCTTCCATACCTGCATCTGCCTTGACCTGTGCAAAAAATTCTGCAGGAGGAGTATAGGGTTTATGAGGATCATTGTAGTTCAGAAACAAGAATACAGGTTCTCTTTCTTTCGGAAGCGACTTCCAGAATCGAAAAAATTCATCCGTGATTTTCAGAGTATCATCTTCGACCGGAGAAAAATCCTTCACTGACTGAAAGCCTGCATCTACACCGATATATCTGTAATCAGTGAGAAACGGATTGTTTCCGATCATTACAGATCTGTATCCGTTTTCAGAGAGAATTGCAGGAAGCGGCTCATTTTCAATTGAATAAAACTGCTCTCTCTCTGAAGGAAACACCGGATAGTCCCAGAAATTTATCTTGGACTTAGAGGCATAAATCCCTGTAAAAAAAATGAAGGTGGATGGTCTGGTCCAGGAAGCATTTACAAGATGTTTTTTGAATACATAGGATGTATTTGCAATCTCATCCATCTTTGGAGTTACACCGAACCTGCCCCCGTTGAAACCGGGAACATCTCCTCGAAGCGAATCAATGACAATAAAAAGCACATCAGGCTGTTTTTCCTGTTTTTCCGGCAGAAGAAGAGCCTCTGTGATCAGCGTATCTTTTTTTGCCTTGATCGCAATTACATTATAATTTTTTTCTGAAATGAGTTTTCCCGATTTTGCAGATTCTCCGTTCAGAAGGGCCTCAGTTTCTCCATAGTCCGACTGAAGCCGCAGACTGTGATTCAGCGGAAAGAAAAGCCGATACTGAATGAAATCTCCTGCACTGAGCTGAATGACTTTTCTGGACTGATCTGTTCCGTTTATCCTTTTATGAATGCTTGCAAACCGCGGATCTTTTTTTCCCTTGGAAAGGATATAGGGACTGCAGTTTGACTTTTTGGGACAGGGATTTTTTTTGGAAGGACTTTCGAGAATGAACCCGCTGTTTCTGTACATTAAATTTACGGGTTTTGAGTCTGAAATCAGAGAATGAAAAGAAAAGAGGAAAATAAAATAAAAAATAATTTTTTTCATATATAAAAAGAACAATCAGGAATTCTGAACAGACGGCTATCCAGAATTCCTTTCTTCATTTTTTCAAAGAATGCTTACTTTAAAAGATCCCCGGGCTCTGCATTTCTATGAGGCACAAACAGGCTCAAAGTATTTTCTTTTCCTGATGCCAGAAGCATTGCTTCAGAAACTCCGAATTTCATTTTTCTAGGTTCAAGATTCGCAACGACGACTACTTTCATCCCTTTCAACTCTTCAGGACTGTAAGCAGCCTTGATCCCTGCAAATACATTCTTGTTTCCCTTTTCTCCAAGATCCACTTTTACATTGACAAGTTTGTCAGCACCTTCCACTGCAGATGCTTCCGTGATGAGTCCTACACGCAGTTCCACTTTTGCGAGGTCATCAATTTTAATGTAACCGGACTCAGATACTTTCCCTGCTTCTTTTGCTTCAGGAGCCTTGGTTTCTTTAGGTTCTTCTTTGATTTTACTTTCTTCTGTCATAAGCTCAATTGCCTTTGTATCAACTCTTTTCGAAAGCATTTCGTATTCTTCCACTTTTCTGTTTTCAATCATTCTGCTGAGGTCTTCAAAACTGTTTTCTTTTTCACCGAGAAAACGGAATATCTTTTCAGCTGTTTTCGGGATGATCGGAGAAAGATATACTGCCAGCACTCGACCGCAGTTCAGAGCAGCAGTCACAACCTCTCCTGCCTGTTCCCTGTCTGTCTTAATGAGACTCCAGGGAGCCTTGTCGTTGATGTACTTGTTGACCTTGTCCCCAAGATGAAGGATTTCTTTCAGATTCCTCGAATACATTCTTTCAGAATAATTCTTCTGAATTTCTTCCGAAAAAGAAATACATTCCTGAAATAGAGCCTTTCCTTCATCATTCATTTTCCCGAGAGTTCTGTCCAGCTTGTCAAGAAGCGAAGTTCCTGTTCTAGAAAAGATATTCACGAAATTTCCGATGAGGTCTGCATTCACCTTGTTTGCATAGTCTTCAAAATTCAGATCCACATCATCGAGACTGTCGTTGAGTTTTCCCGCAAGGTAAAAACGGAAATGCTCAGGATCCTGGTGTTTCAGAAATACAGAAGCCTTGATGAAAGTCCCTCTGGACTTGGACATCTTCTCTCCGTTCACTGTGAGAAATCCGTGAACGTTGACCCGGCTTGGACTTCGGTACCCGCCCCCTCTCAGAAGCGCCGGCCAGAAGAGCGTATGAAAGTACATAATGTCTTTTCCGACAAAATGAATCACATCTGAATCTGTCTTTTTCCAGAACTCATCAAATTCAGAAGGACTGTTTTTTTCGAAATAATTTTTTGAAGATGCCATATAACCGATTGGAGCATCGAGCCATACATAAAAATATTTATTTTTTTCACCAGGAATTTCAAATCCGAAATATGGACCGTCTCTTGAAATATCCCAGGAACTCAGGCCCTCACGAAACCATTCCTGAAGTTTATTTTTTACCCCGGAATGCACATGCAGAGGATTGTTGATCCATTCCTGAAGGTACTCATTCAGATTTCTGAAATGAAGAAAAAGATGTTTTGATTTTTTGGGAACAGGAGGTCTTCCGCAGATGGCACAGGCAGGGCTTTTCAGATCGGCAGGAGAATAAGCAGAACCGCAGACTTCACAACCGTCCCCATACTGATCCTTGGAGGCACATTTAGGACATTCTCCTTTAATGAATCTGTCAGGAAGAAACATTTTATCATGTTCGCAGTAAAGCTGTTCTATTTCTTTCTCTTCTATGTTTCCTTCTTTTTTCAGAGAAAGATAATTTGTTTCTGAGAATTATCTGTTTTCAGGCGAGTTAGTAGTATAATAATTATCATAACTGATATGAAACGAAGAAAGGTCCTGATAATGTTCTGTATGAATCCTTCCAATCATATCTTCAGGTGAAACGCCTTCCTTTCTTGCAGCAAGCATGACTGGTGTTCCGTGAGTATCGTCAGCACAGAAAAAATAGCATTTGTTTCCGGCAAGCCTCTGATAACGCACAAATATATCTGCCTGAATTCCTTCAAGAAGATGGCCTAGGTGAATGGATCCGTTTGCATAGGGAAGAGCTGTAGTAACTAATATTTTTTTCATTGTTTTTTATTTTTTGTCAGAGGAAAAATAAACTGCGAAAGAAAACTTCCTCAGTTTTCAATTGAAACAGGATTAAACTTTAGGTGAAGTTCCGCCGGAAGCGTTTCCGCAGGAAGTAGCAGTCTTGATGCTTGCAGCGATTTCATGCAGACTACGATCCGGACTACGATAAGGTTTATGGGATTTGCTCCACGTCGCCGCTTCGCTTCCCTCTGTTACTTACCATTGTAT